>NZ_SMKN01000249.1 GCF_004348675.1 Micromonospora sp. KC606
GAATCGGGGCGGACCATGACCACCGAGGGGGTGGCCTGCACCAGCCCGCGGTGCGGCCCGGCGCCGGGCCCACGCACGTCGAGGTATGCCAGCGGGCGGGCCCAGTCGACCCAACCGACGAGGTGGGTGCGGCTGCCGCCGGTGCCGACGACGAGCCGGACCCCGGCCCGGACGGCGCGGTAGTTGGTGACTCGGGTCGCCGCCAACCGCTCGGACTCGGCGCCGGTCAACGCGCGGGCCGGGGCGTTCGACCCGGGCACCCAGTCGAGCAGCCCGGCCACCAGGGCGGCGGCGGACGCGGCGGCGACCACGGACAGGGCGGCGAGGGTGGCGCGCCGGTGCGTCGGCTCCTCTGGTGGCGGTTCGCCGGCGGAGACGTCCGGTGGGGCGGGCACGGCGCGCAGACCGGGGTCACGGCGTCGCCGGCCGCGCCCCCGGCGTCGCTCGGGGGAGGTGTCCACGAGGGATGAACGCCCGGCGGGGCGGGAGGGTGACGAGGTGACCGGGCAGGGGCGCTCGCGGCGGCCGGTCTGCGCTCTCGGCGCGACCACGCCGGGTGCGCACGCCGGCGATGTCCGGGTGCTGCGACCTCGCGTGCCGGGGGTGGGAGCCCGATGAGGGCCCGGCCACCGACCCGGTCGGCCGCCGCGAGCGGCCTACGGCCTTCAGGCTAGCGCGGCGAGATGCGCCTCACAATGGCAATATCGAAGCCGATCAGGGACCTTCGGTAGCCGCCCGGAGTGTCGGACCTCCGGCGTACCGTGGGGTCATGGCGCTCGACATTCCCCGGCTGGACGGCCGCTTCCAGGTCGTCAGCGAGTTCCAGCCCGCTGGTGACCAGCCGGCAGCGATCGACGAGCTGGAGCGTCGGGTTCGGCGCGGTGACCGTAACACGGTGCTGCTCGGCGCGACCGGCACCGGCAAGAGCGCCACCACGGCCTGGCTGGTGGAGCGGTTGCAGCGGCCGACCCTGGTGCTGGCTCCCAACAAGACGCTCTGTGCCCAGCTCGCCAAGGAGTTCAGCGAGCTGCTCCCGCACAACGCGGTGGAGTACTTCGTCTCGTACTACGACTACTACCAGCCCGAGGCATACATCCCGCAGACCGACACCTACATCGAGAAGGACTCCTCGATCAACGAGGAGGTCGAGCGGCTGCGGCACTCGGCGACCATGTCGCTGCTCACCCGCCGCGACGTGATCGTGGTCGCCACCGTCTCGGCCATCTACGGCCTGGGCACCCCGGAGGAGTACCTCGACCGGGCCGTCCGGGTCGTCGCCGGGCAGGAGCTCGACCGCGACCAGTTGCTGCGCCGGCTGGTCGACATCCAGTACACCCGCAACGACGTCGCCTTCCAGCGGGGGACGTTCCGGGTCCGCGGTGACACGCTCGAGATCATCCCGGCGTACGAGGAACTGGCCGTCCGGATCGAGCTCTTCGGTGATGAGGTGGAGAAGCTCTACTACCTCAATCCGCTCACCGGCGACGTGGTCCGCGAGGTCGACCAGCTGGTCATCTTCCCGGCAACCCACTACGCGGCCGGGCCGGAGCGGATGGAGCGGGCGATCCGTGACATCGAGACCGAGCTGGGCGAGCGGCTGGCCGAGCTGGAGCGGCAGGGCAAGCTGCTGGAGGCCCAGCGACTGCGGATGCGCACCAGCTACGACATCGAGATGATGCGGCAGGTCGGCTTCTGTTCCGGCATCGAGAACTACTCGATGCACATGGACGGGCGGCTGCCCGGCAGCCCGCCGCACTGCCTGCTCGACTATTTCCCCGACGACTTCCTCACCGTGGTCGACGAGTCGCACGTGACCATCCCGCAGATCGGCGGCATGTACGAGGGCGACGCGTCTCGCAAGCGGATGCTGATCGACCACGGTTTCCGCCTGCCCAGCGCCGCCGACAACCGGCCGTTGCGTTTCGACGAGTTCCTGGAGCGGGTCGGCCAGATGGTCTTCCTCTCCGCCACCCCCGGCCCGTGGGAGCTGGAGCAGGCCCAGGGCGAGTTCGTCGAGCAGGTGATCCGCCCGACCGGGCTGGTCGATCCGGAGGTCGTGATCAAGCCCACCAAGGGCCAGATCGACGACCTGATGCACGAGATCAAGCTGCGCACCGAGCGTGACGAACGCGTGCTGGTCACCACGCTGACCAAGAAGATGGCCGAGGATCTCTCGGACTACCTGCTGGAGAACGGCATCCGGGTGCGTTACCTGCACTCCGAGGTCGACACCCTGCGCCGGGTCGAGCTGTTGCGCGAGCTGCGCAAGGGCGACTACGACGTGTTGGTCGGCATCAACCTGCTCCGGGAGGGCCTGGACCTGCCCGAGGTGTCCCTGGTGGCGATCCTCGACGCCGACAAGGAGGGTTTCCTGCGCAGCGGCCGGTCGCTCATCCAGACCATCGGCCGGGCCGCCCGCAACGTCTCCGGTCAGGTCCACATGTACGCCGACAAGATCACGCCCTCCATGGCGGCGGCGATCGACGAGACCGACCGGCGGCGGGCCAAGCAGATCGCGCACAACGAGGCCCACGGCATCAGCCCCGAGCCGCTGCGCAAGAAGATCCACGACATCCTCGACGACATCTACCGCGAGGCGGAGGACACCGAGGCGTCCCGGGTCGGCGGTGCGGTGCGGCAGCTGTCCCGGGGCAAGGCGCCGGTGAAGGAGACCCGCAGCCGGCCACGGGCGGCCGGGGCCGGCCCTTCCCGGGAGGGGATGGCCCGGGCCGACCTGGCCCAGCTCATCCAGGAGCTCAACGACCAGATGCTGGCCGCCGCCCGGGAATTGCAGTTCGAGCTGGCCGCCCGGATTCGTGACGAGGTCGCCGAGCTCAAGAAGGAGCTGCGCGGGATGGACGCTGCCGGGGTGAAGTGACCGACAGCGGGGCGTGGGCGCGGTCGAGCTCGTCGTGGGGCGGCCCGACGCCCGGCTGCGCCCCTTCGTCGCCCGGTACCTCGGTAATCGGGATGCCTCGGCGCTGCTCCTGGTGTGTCGGCAGGCCGCCGGCGCATTCGTGGTGGTCATCCTCGGTGCTGGGGTGCGCCGCTGGACGTCGTTGACCCGCGTTCGGTCGAGCGCGGCGCGTACGGGGTGGACTCGTTCGTGGCGGGCACATTCGACGCTGCTGCACCACCCGCACGATCGGGGTCGGCGGTGAGCGGCCGGCGGGTGCCGCTCCGCTCGCCGGTGGCGCCGAGGGGGCCGCCCACCACGGTTACTCCGACCAGTCGCCCCGCGCTGCCGCCGGAGCGGCCTGCTGTGGCCCGGATCGTTTGGTTCCCGCCGGCTGGCCGTCACCACCGAGGGACATGATGGACGGTTGCATTCTGCGAGCAAGGTATTGCAGTGGGTGATGGTCCTGCGTACTCTCCGTCGTGGGGAGGTGGGGATGCCGTTGTCATCAAGTCCGGTCATTCGGCGTGCGCGACTGGGCGCCGAGCTACGCCAGTTGCGCAGGCGCAAGGCGCTCACCCTGGAACAGGTCTGTGGCCTGCTGGGGTGGGCGTCCACCTCCAAGCTGTCCCGCATCGAGCTGGGGCAGAGTCGGCCGGACCTCGCCGACGTGCTGGACCTGCTGGACGTCTACCAGGTCCCGGTGCCGCAACGCGACGAGCTGATCGTCATCGCGCGGGACGCGGCGACCAGCCGCGGCTGGTGGCGGACGCTCGGTGAGATGCACGAGCGGCAACGCACGTACGCCGAGCTGGAGGCGGGCGCGGCGAGCATCGTGGAGTACCAACCGGCCGTCGTGCCCGGCCTGCTCCAGTCGCCGGGCTACGCCCGCCTGCGCATCGGCGCCGGCCGGCTGCTGCATCCGGAGGTCGACGTCGAGGCGGACGTTCGGGCGCGGCTGCTGCGTCAGCAGGTGCTGCGCCGTCCCGACCCGCCTCGCTACACCGCCCTGCTCGACGAGCGGGTCTGTGACGGTGGCGGCGTCACGCCGGAGGTGTGGCAGGAGCAGTTGGCGCACCTGCTCGCGCTGGTCGAGCTACCGCATGTCATGGTCCGGGTGGTGTCCCGTTCCGCCGTGCCGCACGGCGGCGTGCATCCGTTGACCGGCTACTCCAGTTACTCGTTTCCCGATCCCGCCGATCCGCGCACGGTGATGCTGGAGACGCTCACTGCCGACGTGCGTCTGGCGACCGACGGCGACGTGGCGCGGTACGAGCGGGTGACCGACTGGCTGGCGTCGGTCGCGCTCGACGGGGAGGAGACCGCCGCTCTGTTGCGCGACCGCGCTGCCGGAGCGGTCGACGGGGGCCGTCCGGCCGGCGGCAGCGTCCTGCGGTAGCCCGGCCCGGCAAAGTTCGTGGTGGTTGACCGGCTCCAAGCCGATGTGCCGCAGCCGGCGGCGAGAGCGACCGCCGCGCCGATGCCGGGCCGCCCGGTCACGCCGTCACCAGCGCCTCCCGACCCCTCGTGGGCAGTAGTCCACCCGAGGGGTCGGGCCGGCGCGACACGGCGAGGTTGCGCGGCCACCGATCCCGGCGCCCCCGAACGCGTCGGGGCCGGTGTGCCGCGCGTGCGTCCGCACGGTAACCGAGAGGTGCGACAACTTCGGGTGGGAACCGGTGGTGGCTCAGGCGGGTACGTCGACGAAGTGCTCGACCCGGGGTGGGCCGGCGAAGTGCGGCCCGATCAGGGCGCGCCACCTGCCGAACAACTCGGTGGCTCGGAAGTTCTCCTCATGCGCCTCCACCGAATCCCACTCGACCAGCAGCACGAACCGGCTCGGGCTTTCGATGCCCCGGGTCATCCGGACCGACCGGCAGCCCTCGGCGGCCGTGATGATCGCATGCGCCTGCGCGTACGCGGCGGCGAACTCGTCCTCGTGTCCGGGAGTTACGTCGATGAGCGCGACCTCAAGCACCATGCCCGAAGCTTCGCACGTCCGCCGGGACGCCCGTCCGCCGGGTTGGATCGTCTCCGCACATGGCCGACGCTGCCCGCGCCGCCCGCACCCGCGTTCGGCGCCGCCGCCCCAGTCGGAGCCGGCAGACTTGGCCTCGTCATGCACCTAGCCTCCTAGGAAACTCTACCGGATGTGGCCCGCGAAAACGTGATGCTGCCAGCAATCCGAGAGTCCGGAGGTGCGCCGCCGACCCTGGATGGTGAACAATGGCCGCCGAGGAGGGGAGTATTCCCCCGCGACGGAGTCGTCAGCACGGTCGGCCGCCAACCCCCGGCATCCGACCCGGCTCCATCGGTCAACGTCCCGCTCGCGGGCCGCTGGCGGAAGAGACCTCCGACAGCCACCTCAGCTCGCGTCACCGCCCACCCTGCCGCCACCCGGCGTTCCGGTGTGCCCCAACGCGGCGTGTCTGCCGGAGGAATGCATTGAACGTGTCTGGAATGGTGTGGGCGGGAACACTCGTCGCACTGACGGCGGTCCTGCTGGTCGACCTCCTCATCGTCGGCCGGCGGCCGCACGAACCCAGCATCCGTGAGTCGAGCCTCTGGGTCGGTTTCTACGTCGGGTTGGCCCTGATCTTCGGCGCCGGCCTGTGGATCACCAGCGGTGCCAGCGCAGCCGGCCAGTTCTACACCGGCTGGCTGACGGAGTACAGCCTCTCGGTGGACAACCTGTTCGTCTTCGTCATCATCATGGCCCGGTTCGGGGTGCCCCGGCAGTACCAGCAGAAGGTGCTGCTCATCGGCATCGTGCTGGCCCTGGTGATGCGCGGCGGCTTCATCGCGGCCGGAGCCGCGCTGATCTCGCAGTTCTCCTGGGTCTTCTACCTCTTCGGCGCCTTCCTGATCTACACCGCGGTCAACCTGGCCCGACAGGGAGAGCCGGACGAGGGCGAGTTCAGCGAGAACGTCCTGATCCGGTGGAGCCGCAAGGCGCTGCCGATCTCCCGGGACTACGACGGCGCGAAGCTGGTCACGCACCAGTTGGGCCGGCGGCTGTTCACCCCGATGCTGATCGTGATGATCGCGATCGGCACCACCGATCTCATCTTCGCGCTGGACTCGATCCCGGCGATCTTCGGGATCACCCAGGAGCCGTACCTGGTCTTCACCGCGAACGTCTTCGCGCTGATGGGCCTGCGTCAGCTCTACTTCCTGCTCGGCGGCCTGCTGGACCGACTGATCTACCTCAGTTACGGCCTGGCGGTGGTGCTCGGCTTCATCGGCGTCAAGCTGGTGCTGGAGGCCCTGGCCGACAATCAGGTGCCGTTCATCAACGGCGGGGAGCACGTCGGTTGGGCCCCGCACATCCCGATCTGGCTGTCACTGATGATCATCCTCGGCACCCTCGCCGTGGCCACGGCGGCCAGCCTGGTCAAGTCCTCCCGTGACCGGCGTCGTGAGCTGGTCGAGGCGCGTCGCTGACCCACGGTGTCCAATGCCGCCGAGGGGCGTCCTTCCACCCGGGGCGCCCCTCGGCGTGTACGGAGAAACCCGGTCCACGGCCGCCGGCGTCGCGGGCCTGCTCGGTACGCCGGTGGGCGCGTACCGCCCCGTGTCATGTGCGGCACCCCGTACGCAAGCGGGGCGCGGAGAGGGGACGTCGGATGGTCGGGCAGGACTGGCAGTTGGTGGGCGCGCCCAACGCCCGTGACCTGGGCGGGCTGCCCACCGTCAACGGCCGGCGGGTGCGTGCCGGCCGGCTGCTGCGCACCCCGGCGCTGGGTCGGCTGACCGACGAGGATCTGCCGGTGCTGGGCAGGCTCGCGCCGGCCTGCGTGGTGGACCTGCGGGACGCCTCGGAGATGTCGGTGGCCCCGGCTGACCGACTGGTCGGTCAACCGCGGGTGGTGCACCTGCCGGTGCTCGACCCGGCGCACCCGGTCTTCACGTACGTCTCCGCGGTGCTGCTCGGCCACGACCTGGAGGCGTACGACGAACTGGCCGAGGAGGGGACGCCGGCGGCCATGGCGGCGATCTACCGGTGGTTCGTCACCGGGGAGCCGGCTCGGGCCGGGTTCGGGGCGGCGGTGCGGCTGGCCGCCGAGGCGTCGAACCTGCCGCTGCTGTTCCACTGCTCGGCCGGCAAGGACCGCACCGGCTGGCTGGCGGTGGTGCTGCTGACCGCGCTGGGCGTCGACGACGCCGCGATCCGGGCCGACTATCTGCGTAACAACGAGCTGTCCGCGAGCCTGCGCGAGGTGCTGCTGGAGGCGATGACGCGACGGCACCCGTCGCTGGACCCCGAGACGGTGCGGCCGGTGCTGGAGGTGCGGCCGGAGTACCTGGACGCCGCGTACGACGAGGTGCGCCGGGTGCACGGGTCGTTCGAGGCGTACCTGCGCGTGGGGTTGGGCGTCACCGACGAGGTGCGCGCCGCGCTGCGGGAGCAGCTGCTGGAGTAGCGGCCCGGCTGCGGTGGGTGGCCGGCGACCCCGCACGGGACCGCAGTGGCGGAGTCTCGCGGGTGCGGGTGCGGGTGCGGGTGCGGATCAGTCGGTCAGATGGTGCCGGGCCGCCCAGGCCGCCGCCGAGATGTCCGCGACCAGGCGGCAGCCGTCGTCCGTCAGTTCCTGCCCGGCTGCCGGCCCGGTGGTGGTGCAGACGGCGATGACGTACGGCGGGGCGTCGTCCGGGAAGACGACTCCGGCACCGTGCCGCACTCCGCGTACCCAGCCGTTCTTGTGAGCGATCCGGGTGCCTGCCGGCAGGCCCGCGGCGAGGTCCTCGCGGCGCTCCTGGGCCAGCAGCACATTGACCATCTCGGCGCACGCAGCCGGTGCGGCGAGCGGTCCGGGCCGGTCGACCCCGCTGACCAGACCGCCGAGCAGCGCGGCCAGGTCGGCGGCGGTGACCAGGTTGGTGATGCCGACCTCCCGGGCGGCGAGGTCCTCGATGCCCCGGGCGGTGACGCTGTGCCGGGCACCGGCCAGCGCCCAGGACCGCGCCACCGCCGGCAGCCCGACCTGGTCGAGCAGGATGTTGGTTGCCAGGTTGCTGGAGCGGGTGATCATCCGGTGCGCGAGCCAGCGCGGGGAGGCGGTCCCGCCGACGCGTTCCCAGACCGCGTCGTCGTTGTCGTAGTGACGGGAGCAGGAGAACCTCCGCGCGCCCGGCCGGGCGGACTCGAACTCGTTCACCACGGTGACCGGGGTGTCGAGATCGATTTCGTCCGCTTCGGCGGCCCGGTGTAGGGCGAGTAGCACCCCTACCTTCATGGTGCTGGCCGCGTAGTGCGTCGCGGCCGGCTGCCGGGTCCAGGCGGGTGGGCCGTCCAGCCGTCCCACGTACGCCGACACGGTGCCGGGCACCCGGTCCAGCCGGGCGTCGAGATCGTCCCAGCTCATGCGCCGACCGTAACGGATCCCACGCCGCTCGCCCCGGCCCGCGCCCGGTTTGATCATGAGGTTGACCGTTTTGTGGATCTTCAAACCACCGTCAACTTCATGAT
>NZ_SMKN01000024.1 GCF_004348675.1 Micromonospora sp. KC606
GACACCAGCGTGCGGCACAGGTCGGCGAAACGCTCGTCGCCCCGCCCGCCCCGCCGCGACCACCGGTAAACCCACCAGGCCCCGTCCGCCGTGTACCGGACCGTGGGCAGCCGGTCACCGGCCCCGTCGTCGCCGGGCGCCGCCGGCGCGACGCCGTAGTCGCCGTACCCGACCCCGAGATCGGCCAGCCGCTGCCAGAGCTGCCAGTCCCAACGGTCGAGGCGTACCGCCTCGTCGGTGGGGAGCCGGTGCAGCGTGGGCGGCATGCCGCCGGCCGCCACGGTCACCGTCCGCCAGGCGTGCCGACGCGACCAGTCGACCAGCCGGCGTACCCGGGGCTCGGCCGCCCGCAGTTCGGCCGGGCAGCAGACGTCACCGGCGTCGACGAGCAGGTCGCACTGCTCCGGGACGAGCCGGGCATGGCGCCAGACCCGTTCCGCCGCAGCCGTGGTTCCGTCCGGGCCGGACCGGTCCCGCCCGGCCCGCAGCCGGACCAGCGCGCGCCGGGCGTACGCCTGCGCAGCCGCCCCGTGCGCCACCAGCCGACGGTCACTGTCCGCGAGTCCGATGGCCGGCACCACCGGTACGCCCCAGCGGACCAGCTCGGTCTCCGGCGCGTCCGGCAGGGCGGAGACGTCGACCGTCGGGACCAGCCCGGCCGGCAACCGACCGAGCAGATCGACCAGCGAACTGCCGACTGTGGAGACGATGAGGACCGGCGCGAGCAGCGTGGCCGCGGCGCTGTCGAGATGAGCCAACGCCTCCAGCTCACCCCGTCGGCTGGCGAGGAGCGGGCGGTAGACCGGTTCCGTCACCCGGCCCCCGTGGGCGGGCACCATACTTCAATCTACCGGGACATCGGTACTCGTCGCAGGACTTCCTCAGTGGAGCCCGGGAATCAGCGGCGTGGCGGCCAATGTGGCCGCTCGGTGACTGCCGCCGTCGGTCGTGTCGCCGCGACCCCGCAGCCGGGCGGCGACCCCGGGCTGCTCCTCGGCGGCGTGTGGGGTCCACTGCGCGACGGACGGGCGCACGGCGGCGCACGGCCCTGCGGGTCGTCGCGTCGCCGCGCTCCGGCCGTCTCCCACCCTCGCAGCCATCCGGCGGTACGCCGGCGGGGACCTGGCTCGACCGGTCGCGTTTCCGCGCCGGCTGAGGTGTCGATGCCCGTTCCGCCCGAGGTCAAACCTCAACCCGACGGAATTCCACCATTTGCCCGTCCCGGCGTGACCCAGGGCCGAGCCGGGTATGACGGCGCCATGGAGCACTTCACGATCGCGACCGTCGCCCAGAAGAGTCCGGACTTCCGGCGGGTGCTGTGGACCGGCGAGCAGACCCAACTGGTGATCATGACGATTCCGCCGGGCGGCGAGATCGGCGAGGAGGTCCACGACGGGATCGACCAGATCCTCACCTTCGTCAGCGGCACGGGCGAGGCTCGGGTCGCCGGCGAGACGAGGGAGGTCGCCCAGGGCGACCTGGTGGTCGTGCCGGCCGGGACGAAGCACAACTTCGTCAACACCGGGCCGAACCCGCTGGTCCTCTACACCGTCTACGGCCCGCCGGAGCACGCCGACCAGGTGGTGCACCGTACCAAGGAGGAGGCCGACGCGGCCGAGGCCGCCGGTGAGGACGAGCCGCCGACATCCTGACCCCGACCTGCGGCGGGCCGGTCGGTTGACCGACTCCGGCTGCGGCAGTCCACGCTGTCCCACGGCGCGCGGAAGGCGCGACTTGCCGCAACCGGAGGCGGCCGACAACCCGGCCTGCCGCGAGCAGGCAGCCCCCAACCGGCCTGCCTCGAGCAGGCGGCCCTCAACCGGCCTGCCTCGAGCAGGCGGCCCTCAACCGGCCTGCCGCGACGCAGGCAGCCCGATCGGTCTGGCTGACCCGCTGGGTGTCAGCTGATGCTCAGCCAGCGCCGGCTACGCCGACCCGGCTCATAGACCGAGTCCAGCCGCTTCGCCACCACGCCGGGCAGCCCCTGCGCCCGGGCGGTGTCGAGGGCCTCGGCGCCGGCGCCGGGAAACCACGGCGGCGTCTGCCAGTGCGTCCCGGCCGGCGCCAACCCGTCGAGCAGTTCCCGACGCTGCGCGTACGGGACGTCGAGGCTGGCCACTCCCTCCAGCCAGAGCAGGTCGAAGACCAGGAACTGGGCGTCCGGGGCGGCCCGCCCGGACCGCGCCGGCCGGACCCGGCCGCGGGTGTCGATCCGGACCAGGACCCCGTCCAGCACGGCCTCCGTGGGCGCCAGCGCCTCGGCCATCCCCCGCAACCACGGGTACGCCCCGGACACCTCCTCGTCGGTCTCCGACAGCAGCCGCAACCGGCCCCCCGAGACGTACGCCATCGCGCGCACCCCGTCCCAGCGCAGCTCGTACCCCCAGGCGTCGGCGTCGCGGGGCAGCCGTGCCGCCCGCGTGGGGTGCATCGGCCGGACCAGGTCCGGCATGGGCGTCCACCCGGGCGGAGCCGGGTCGGTGCGGCGGACCATCCAGTCGCGCCCGTCCCGGCCGCCGGTGGCGAAGAGCACGTACCGGCCGCTGGTTCGTTCCCCGTCGAGGATCACGATCACCTCGTCGTCGCGCCACTTCTCGCAGCGGTAGGTGCCCCGGTCGTGGATCGTCATCGTCCCGCCGCCGTACTCGCCGGCCGGGATCTCGCCGTGGAAGTCGAGATACTCCATCGGATGGTCCTCGGTGTGCACGGCCAGGTGGTTGCGTCCGCTGTCCCGTGGCAGGCCGCGTGGCACCGCCCAGGAGGCGAGCACGCCGTCCCGTTCCAGCCGCAGGTCCCAGTGCAGCGAGCGGGCATGGTGCTGCTGGATCACGAACCGCGCCGCGGCGGCCCCCGCGCGTCGGCGCGGCGGCCTGGGCGGCACCGGCTCGGGGGTCCGGGCCGCGTCCCGCCGGCGCCGGTACTCCTCCAGCCGGTCAGCCACACCCGCATTCTCCGGCAATCCGCCCCGGCTCATGGGCCTGCCCCAGTACTGGCTCCAGCCCGGTTCGCCGGTCGCCCGGCATGTCCCCGACCAGCACGGGTAGAACCTTCGGTATGGACCACGACCAGCCCACCGTCCTGCTGCCCGGCGACGTCCGGATGCCGCTGCTCGGCTTCGGCACCTGGCAGGCCACCGGCGAGGCCGGGTACGACGCCGTCCTGGCCGCCCTCGACGCCGGCTACCGGCACATCGACACGGCCACCATGTACGGCAACGAGGCGGAGGTCGGCCGGGCGGTCCGGGAGAGCGGGCTGCGCCGGGAGGATGTCTTCATCACCACCAAGCTGCCGCCGCAGCGGGTGGGCCTGGAACGGGAGACCATCGAGGCGAGCCTGCGCGCTCTGGACATGGAGTACGTCGACCTGTGGCTGGCCCACTGGCCGCCGGCCAACCCGGCGGACAGCATCCCGGTCTGGCGGGAGATGCTCGCCGCCCGAGACGAGAACCTCACCGGCGCGGTCGGGGTGAGCAACTACAGCACGGCCCAGGTCGACGAGCTGATCCAGGCCACCGAGGAGAACCCGGCGGTCAACCAGATCCGCTGGGGTCCGTTCCTGTACGACCGGCAGCGGCATGCCGAGCACCGGGACCGGGGCGTCGTGCTGGAGGGCTACAGCCCATTCAAGACCACCGACCTCGCCGACCCGGTGCTGGTCCGGATCGCCGCCGCGCACGGCGTGTCGCCGGCCCAGGTGGTGCTGCGCTGGCACATCGACCACGAGATCGTGGTCATTCCGAAGTCGGTGACGCCGGAACGGATTCGGGTCAACGCCGACGTCTGGGGCTTCTCGCTGACGGCGGAGGAGATGCGCGACATCGACGCGCTCGGCGGCTGAAGCGACCAGTCACCGGCTTTTGTCGCTGCTGACCAGGCAATACTCCGCATGGTGACGAGGGCTCCCGAAAAGCGTCCATAGCCGCTTTCGTCCTCGCTGTCTGTGATTAAGCTTGTGCATTAAGCATTGATCTCCCTACAGTCCTCGATGCACAGACAACTGCATCTCACGGGGGAGGATCAGTGGCACGTCGTCAGACTGCCACCGTCCGTTCATGTCTTGCGGCGGTCGTTGCCGTGATGACGGCGGTCGCACTGTTCGGCATATCCGGCGAGCCGGCGGCGTACATTGCCGCAGGCCCGGACGGCGTCAGCGGTGGCGTCGAGAACAACTCGGACGAGGCGGTGTCCCTGCGCAAGGCACGGGAGGCCGGCAGGCCGGTCCAGGTCGAGAGCCTCACGTCGGAGACGACGTTGATCCACGCGCTGCCCGACGGGCAGTTCCGGGCCGAGATCGCCGCCGGCATGCAACGGTTCCGGCGCGGCGGTGACTGGATCCCGGTCGACCTCACCCTGAAGGCGGCGGCGGACGGCTCGGTCGCCCCGGTGGCCCACCCCAACGACCTGCGCATCTCCGGCCGGCAGGGCGCGGGCGAGCACGAACTGGCTGCAATCGGCACCGGCACGCAGCGGGTGGCCATGGGCTGGTCGGGCGCGCTGCCCGCACCGGTCCTCGACGGCAACCGCGCCACCTACCTCGACGCCCGCCCCGGCGTGGACCTCGTGGTCGAGGCCACCCGAACCGGCTTCGAGCAGCTCCTGGTCGTGAAGACCCGGGAGGCCGCCACGCAGGTCGAGACCGTCACCTTCCCGTTCACCGGCCCCGGCGTCGCCAGCTCGAGCCGCGCGAAGGACGGCTCGATCGCGATCACCGACCGGGCCGGCAAGCAGACCGCGCACATCCCCGCGCCCCTGATGTGGGACGCGAAGAAGAACGACCTGACTGGCGCTCCGGCCGTGAAAAGGCCGGTCTCCACCGAACTGGGCAGGCGCGGCGACACCGTCGAGCTGACCCTGGCCCCCGACCGGGCCTGGCTGCGCGACCCAGCCACCGCGTACCCGGTCACCATCGACCCGACGGTCAACCCGCTGGGCACGACGTTCGACACGTACGTCCGCCAGACGGTGACCACGGACCAGAACCAGGAGCCCGATCTCCAGATCGGGCTGCTCGCCACCACTCCGGCCACGCTCACCCGGTCGTTCCTCACCTGGGACACCACGGTTCTGGCCGGCAAGCAGATCAACTCGGCCACGGTCTCGTTCTGGAACTACTGGTCGCACACCTGCACCGCGACCTCCTGGGAGATCTGGACCACCGCGCCGTCGACCCACACCACGACGTTCGCCAACCAGCCCGCCTGGGACACGGTGGGCCCGGACGCGAGGTCCACCGCCACCCACGGCTCGACCAACTGCGCCGACGCGTGGGCCACCATCGACGGCAAGACCTTCTTTCAGAAGGCCGCCACCGCCAACAAGACCCGGGCTGGCATGGGCGTGCGGGCCACCGACGAGACGGCGACCGCCGGCTTCAAGCAGTTCCGGTCCCGCGAAGGCGCCAACGCCGCCGAGGACCCGAAGGCGTCGGTCACCTACAACTCCTGGCCGACCGTCACCGCCCGTTCCACCGTTCCGGCCACCAGTTGCGTCACCGGCTCGGGTCGTCCGCTCGTCAACACCCTGACGCCGCAGCTCAGGGCCACCGTCTCTGACGGTGACGGCACCGCGATGACGGTGGCCTTCGAGTGGTGGGCCCTCAGCGGCACCACCGCGATCGGCTCAACCGCCTTTACCGGCGTCGCGTCCGGCGCCACCGCGTCGGCCACCGTACCGGCCGGTGCCTTCATTGAGGGCGGCAGCTACAAGTGGCGGGTGAAGGCCTCCGATGGGGTGGCCGGTAGTGACGTCTGGTCGCCGTTCTGCGAGATGACCGTCTACGAGACGACAGCGCCGCCTGTCACGGGCTGCACCGGCGAGGCCGAGAGCGACTTCAACGGCGACGGTGTCACCGACGTCGCGATCGCCGACCCCGAGGCAACCGTCAACGGCCAGGAGAAGGCAGGGCTCGTACACGTCAGCTACGGAGGTGCGGGCACCGTGAAGACCCTGCACGAGGGAGCCGAGCAAGTCGGTGGTGCCCCGGGCGCGGGCGATGGCTTTGGCACCTCGATCTCTGCCTACGACGCCAACAACGACGGCTGCACCGACCTCGCGGTCGGCATCCCCTACCAGGACGTCTCCGGCCTGGCTGACGCGGGCGCGGTCCACGTGCTGCTGGGCTCGCCCGCCGGCCTGGCACAGGGACCGGCCTCGCTGGTTCACCACCAGGACGCCACCAACGTGCCGGACGCCGCCGAGGCGGGGGACTGGTTCGGTTACTCGGTCGCCGGCAGCCAGACCACCGCCGGAGAGCCCTACCTGGTCATCGGCGTCCCAGGTGAGGACATCGGCACCAGCGAGGACACCGGTCTCGTGCACTACCTGCGAGGAACCACCAACGTGGCGATGAACCAGGGTGCTGGCATCCCTGGATCCCCCGAGCGTGACGACCGGACCGGGTTCTCGGTCGCCGCGTCGACCCATCACTGGGCGGTCGGCTCGCCCGGCGAGGCGATCGGGAGCGAGGCCTTCGCCGGTGCGGTCAACGTCTTCAGCCACACCCTGACCAACAACCTGCCGACCATCGCGGCCGGGCTGACACAGGACGAGCCGAACGTCTCCGATGTCGCCAGGGCCAACGACGGCTTCGGGAAGTCGGTCGCCATCGCCCCGTACCGACCGGCGCGTACTGTCCCCTGGCGGGCGGACTCGCTGGTCGTCGTCGGTGTGCCCGGTGAGGACATCACCGTCGCGGCGACCAACACAACGGCACCCGACGCGGGCATGGTGCAACGGTTTCACGTCAATTCCACGAACACCTTTACCGAACTGCCGGCCATCACCTTCGCTCCGGAGGACGGCGACTACCTCGGCGAGAAGGTTGCGGTGGTGAACATCGCCCCGGCCAGCGAGGGTACCAACGCCACCATGTTCATCGCGGCCGGCGTGCCGGGTGAGGACGTCGGGGACAAGGTTGACGCCGGTCAGGTTCAGGTATTCCCCGCCTTGGCCAACCCGGTCGGCGCGCCGGTCACCATCGAGCGCGATGGGTCGAGCTTGCCGGGCAGCATGCGGGCACATGAGATCGTCGGCACGTCGCTCGGCGTCACGTCCCAGCGACTTCTCATCGGTACCCCGTACGGCGACGACGGGGTTCACGCATTCACATGGTCCGCCCTGGCCGCCGGAAGCACGGCACCGGCGCAGAGCTGGACACCCGGGGTGAATGGCATTCCGACCGGCCACAGGAGCTTCGGGGCGGCGATCAGCTGATGGAACGCACGAATCCGCGCAGTTCAACGGGGGAGGACTTGAGGGTGGCCCGTCGTACGAGAAAGCGAGGCCGGCTCTTCAACCTCGGCCTCATGGTGGGCCTTGCGGGCCTGTTGGCCGGCTTCGCCTTCGTGCAACCACCGGAGTCGCCGCCGGCCACCGAACCAGTTGCCGCCGTCGAGGAGAGCCCGGTCCGGGACACCGAGGCGGAGGCGCTGCTGGCGGCCAGAGCACTCAACCGGCCTGTCGAGGTGCTGGCGGAACGGAGCGAGTACCGGGACGTCTATGCCCAGCCCGACGGCACCCTCATCGCTAACGAGCACAACCAGGCAGTCCGGGTGCTCCAGAACGACGCGTGGGTGCCCTCGGACGCGACGCTCGTCGCCCATCCGGACGGGACGTACAGGCCCACCGCGGCGCTGCTCGACATGCGCCTGTCCGCCGGAGGCACCACCCCGCTGATGGTCGCCGAGCGGGATTCGCGTGTCATGACGCTCACCTGGCCTAATCCGCTGCCGATCCCCACAGTCAACGGGGACCAACTCGTCTACCCGGAGGTCTTCCGGGACGTTGATTTGGTGGCGATCGCGACGGTCGAGGGCTTCTCACACGTCCTGGTGCTCAAGACCCCGGAGGCGGCCAACCTGCCAGAGCTGCAGAACCTTCGACTTGGCGTCACCGGTCAGGGGCTCACTATCGAGGAGACCGAGGACGGGGGCATCGTCGCCCTCGATCCGGCCACCGGGAACCCGGTGATGGAGGCCGATGCCCCCACCATGTGGGACAGCGGTAGCCAGGAGGGCGGCGAGGCGATCGGCCTGCGTGAGCGTGAGAGGACCAGCACCACCGTCGCCGAGGACCCGAACGGCGCGTCCGCCCGGGGACCGGGGGAGACCTCTCGGGTCGCCCCGGTGGGCCTGGCCTACTCCGAGGGGACGCTGCGCCTGACTCCGGACGCCGTCATGCTCGCTGACCCGGATACCACCTATCCCGTCTACGTGGATCCGGTGTGGCAGGGCAGCACCAACAGCGCCTGGGCCATGGTCGACAGCGGCTACCCGTCCGAGGAGTACTGGAAGTTCGACGGCAAGCGGCACGAGCGCATCGGGCTCTGCCCGAACTCCTGCAACAACTCCAAGGTCAAGCGCCTCTTCTACCGGCTCGCCACGCCGTATGCGGGCAAGACGATCCTGGAGGCCACCTTCCGGGTGACATTGCAACACGTCTACAACACCACGGCGCGGGCGGCGGCGCTTTACCTCATGCCAGGGCCGATCGCCACCTCAACCAACTGGAGCAACCAGCCCGGCGGATCGAGTTGGTCGAGCGCGACGCACCTCGACACCAACTCGCCGACCAGGGTCCAGTCGAACTGTACGGCCACCAACCAGAACACGGAGTGGAACGCCAAGGCGGCCGTACAACAGGCCGTGGCCAAGGGGTGGAGCAGCATCACCCTCGGACTGAAGTCCGTCAACGAGGGCGACTCGACCCACACCAAGCGGTTCTGCGACAACGCGGTGCTCTCGGTCCGCTACAACCGGGCGCCCCTGATACCCAACCAGTCGGAACTGCTGCTGTCACCGGGTGGGATCTGTGCCTACGGCGCCGTCGCGCCTCTGACCTCGGAGGTGCCGCGTCTCGACGCCACCCTGCGCGATCCCGACCACTCGTCGTCCCACACCGAGCAGGTCCAAGCCGAGTTTCGGGTGACCTACACGCTGAAGGGCAGCTCGACGCCGACGGTCCTCCAGGTGAAGACAGGGTTCAAGGCCAGCGGCTCGCGGTTCAGCTACGCGGTACCGAAGACGATACCGCAGAACGTGACGATCTCCTGGGATGTTCGCGGTGGCGACGGCGTCAGCTGGGGCCCGTGGAGTTCCGACGGATCCCGTAACGTCTGTCAGTTCGTCTACGACGCCACCAGTCCCAAGGTGCCCGACGTCGACTCGCCTGAGTATCTCCCCGATGACAGTACGGATACCACGCCGGAGTGCATCGACAGCGCCGACTGGCTCGGCTCGCTCGGTGTCCAGGGCTCGTTCACCTTCACCCCGGCGGACACCGACGTCGTCGAGTACGAGTACATCTTCAACGACGAGCCGTCCGTGCGGGTGAAGCCGACCGCCTCCGGCGCCCCCGTCACGATCAGGTGGACCCCGAAGAAGGAAGGCCCCAACAATCTCTTCGTCAAGGCCATCGACGCCGCGAAGCGGGCCAGCGCACCTGCCACCTGCACATTCCGGGTGGGTAAGCGTCCCCCGGTGGCCCAGTGGCCGATGGCGGACGCGGCCGGTGAGCCGCGGGCGAACGATATTCGGGGTTCGCACGATGCGACCGTCGGTAGCGGTGTCAGCTTCGCCTCCACCAACAACTTCGGCGAGTGGGACCGCGCCGCCATCTTTGACGGCACCTCCAACGCCTACATGGTGACTGACACCTCCGTACTGACGAACACCTCGCAGAGCTTTGCTGTCACCGGCTGGTTCCGTGTGGACGACGTCAACCGCCGCCAGGTGGCCGTGAGTCAGGACGGTACGGGTGAGTCCGGCTTCAGCCTCGGCGTCGACCAGGGGAAGTGGTTCTTCCGCATGCCGACGAGCGATGTCATCAACCTCGGCGAGTGGAAGGTGATGGCGGGCGGGGCGACAACCCACTGGACCTTCGTCACGGCGATCTTCGACGGCCCGAACAGGAAGATCTCCCTCCAGGTAGGCAACAACCCCGTTGTTGAGGGCGAACGCCGCTCGTTGACTCGAGCCCGGGGTGCCCTCCAGCTTGGCCGCCAGACCTACGCCGGGGGCGGCTACTCCGACTTCTGGAAGGGCGGCATGGCGGACGTGTCGGTGTTCGATCGGCCGATTGTGGCCGAGGACTCGACCGGGCTGCAGAAGCAACTGCTGGTCCGTAAGGCCTACTGGCAGCTCAACGACCAGACCGCAGGCCAGAGCCCGGGGGTGGGCAACAGCCCGCCGTTGGCCCTGAGCCAACAGAGCCTGCTGGTCAAGACGCCGACTCCCATCGGGCGAATGGTGGGCACGGGTCACCTCGAACTTAAGGGTCGGTCCGATCACTACGCCCAGTCGACCAACGGCCTGGTCGACCCCACGGGTAGCTTCACCCTCACCGCGCGGGTGAGGCTCACCAGCAGCTCCCAGAACCACGCCATGACCGCCTTCTCGATCAAGGGGCCGAACAACAGCGCCGTCATCGTCCGTGCCAACAGCCAGGGCAAGTGGGAGTTGGCCGCGACCACGGACGATACGGCAGGTGCGGTCTTCCTGGCCCAGGCGACGGATCAGACTCCCCGCACCGTGGGCGCCGGCGACCACCTCGCGCTGGTCTACGACGGCTACAGCCGTCAGCTCACACTCTGGGTCGAGGGAGTGTCGACAGAACTGGAGCCGTTGACCGTTCCGTTCAAGCCAACCTCGATGTCGAACATCCAGCTCGGCCGCTCTTTCCTAGGGACGACGGCCGGCGAGCACCTGTCCGGGAACATCGACGAGGTTCGCGTCTACAACGGTGTCGCGGACAAGATAAAGATCGACAAGCTTCGCCTGATCGGCGAGGCTCCCACCATCTGACAGCACAGCGTCGGGCCGTCCAATAGTGGGCGGCCCCAACGCTTCCTGCCTTACTTCCGAAACTGACCCCCGGGGAGGGTGGATGTTCTCCCGACTCATGGTCGCGTCCGGCGCGTTGCAGCGTCGGATGGTGCGACCGGTGTCCTGGGCAATGGCCGGCGTGATGAGCGCGACTCTCATTCAGGTGGCCGACGCCCCCGCCTCGGCCGCCGCCGAGCGCATTCGTCCGGCAGCCACCGACACAAGCAAGACATTGCCCAACCGTGCCCCGCTCGGTGTGAAACCGCGCAAGGGCGACCCGGCGGCAGACGCCGCCACGACGACACCGGCCAAGGTGACCTGGCCTGCGGCGGGCGCTGCTGAGATCACCCTACCCACCGCACCGGCGGCTGCGGCACGGGTGGGCACAAGGACCCCCGCGCCGGCCGCCGCCACCGGCAAGGCCGGCGGCCTCACCGTGTCGGTGGCCGCCGTCGCCGCTCCCGCCGGGAAGGCCGGGGCCAAGGCGGCGGCTGCGGCGACGCAGCCAGCCCCGAGCAGGATCCGAGCCGAGGTGCTCGATCGTCAGGCCTCGGAGCGGGCCAGGGTCGACGGTCCGTTGGTGCGGGTCAAACGCGCCGACGGTCAGCAGAGCGCTGCCGACATCCAGCTCGGCATCGGCTATGAGGGCCTGGCCGGTCTGTACGGCGGTGACTTCGGCTCACGCCTGACGTTGGTCAAGCTGCCCGAGTGCGCCCTCACCACGCCGGAGCGGGCCGAGTGCGCGCCGCAGCGGGTGTCGACCGTGAACGACGGTGAGGCGAGAACCGTCTCGGCGCAGGTGAGCGTGGCGGGGACGGGCGCCACGTTCGCGCTGGCGGCCAGCGAGGCATCCTCGCAGGGCAACTACGGCGCCAGTAAGCTCGCGCCGGCCTCGAAGTGGTCGGTGGCTCCGTCCACCGGCGGCTTCTCCTGGAGTTACCCGCTGCGCACGCCACCGGTGCCGGGTGGCGGTGCACCGGGCATCAGCCTGTCCTACTCCTCGCAGTCGGTCGACGGCCGTACCGCTACCACCAACAACCAGGGCTCCTGGATCGGCGAGGGATTCAACTACGAGCCGGGCCACATCGAGCGCCGGTACAAGTCCTGCGCCGACGACGGTCACGACCAGTACGTCGACCAGTGCTGGGCCTACGACAACGCGACCATCGTGCTCAACGGCAAGTCCACCGAGCTGGTCGACCTCGGAAATGACAGGTGGAAGTTCGCCGACGACGACGGCTCGAAAGTCGAGCGCCTCAGGGGAGCGGACAACGACGACAATGACGGTGAGCACTGGCGGGTCACCACCACCGACGGCACCGAGTACTACTTCGGCCTGAACAAACTGCCAGGTTGGACTGCCGGCAAGGAGCGGACGAACTCGACCTGGACCGTTCCGGTCTTCGGTGACGACACGGATGAGCCGTGCAAGAAGACCACCTTCCTCGACTCGTTCTGTGACCAGGCGTGGCGGTGGAGCCTCGACTACGTCAAGGACCGCTACGGCAACGTCAGCTCGTACTACTACGAGCGGGAAACCAACCACTACGCCCGGAGCAAGCGCACCGACATCAACGGGGTGCCCTATCACCGGGGCGGCTATCTCAAACGAATCGACTACGGGCAGCGCCACAACGCCGTTTACACCACCAACGCACCCGCCCGGGTGAGTTTCGAGGTGAAGGAGCGGTGCCTGCCAAGCGGCAACGTCGATTGCGACCCGCAGGACCTGAAGACCGAGACGGCGTCGTACTGGCCGGACGTGCCGTTCGACCGC
The DNA here is from genome assembly GCF_004348675.1 of Micromonospora sp. KC606. Lineage (GTDB taxonomy): Bacteria > Actinomycetota > Actinomycetes > Mycobacteriales > Micromonosporaceae > Micromonospora. The sequence goes on from NZ_SMKN01000024.1 coordinate 12,597, forward strand.
AACTGCAACGAGAACACCAAGTGCAAGCTCGACCAGATCATGCCGACGTTCTGGACCCGGGCCCGGTTGACCGGCATCACCACCGAGATCCGCGAGGGCAGCGGCTGGACGCCGGTCGACAAGTGGAAGCTCGATCACCTGCTCACCGACAACGGTGACGGGTCACGCACGCTCTGGCTCCGTTCGATTACCCACACCGGTATGTACGGACCGGGTGCGGACATCGCCATGCCGTCCGTGGTGCTCGGTGGCCTTCAGTTGCCGAACCGTGTCGACCGGCCCAACGACAACATCAGCCCGCTGATCCGGTACCGCCTCGCCACGGTCTATACCGACACGGGCGGGCAGATCGACGTCAAGTACGACGCGCCGGACTGCACCCCGAGCACGTTGCCGACCGAGGGCAACAGCACCCAGCGCTGCTACCCGGTCAAGTGGAACCCGTTCGGCAGCGGCGACCCGATCACGGACTGGTTCCACAAGTACGTGGTTTCCGCCGTCGAGGAGACTGACCGGACCGGTGGCGGGCCACTCATGGTCACCAAGTACCGGTACCTCGACGGCGCCGCCTGGCGACATGCGGATCCCGACGGAATCTCCGACCCGAAGGACCTCACCTGGAGCGAGTGGCGCGGTTACGGCAAGGTAGTCGTCACCGTTGGTGACGGCAATGTCCAGACCACGAAAACCGAGTACCGCTACCTGCGCGGCATGCACGGTGACAAGAAGCCGGGTGGCGGAACTCGGATCGAAACCGTGAAGGACGCCAGCGGCGTCGAACACACCGACCACGACCAGTTCTCCGGGCACCAACTAGAGAGCACGGTCTACGACGGCCCGGCGATCGTCAGCCGGACCATCGCCACGCCGTGGCGGCACAACACCGCCACGAAGACGTACAGCTGGGGCAGCAGGTCGGCGTGGTTCACCAACACGTCGTCGACTCGCAGTTTTGTCGCCCTGGCCGACGGCAAGATGCGGGAGAACAAGAACGTCTCCACCTTCGAGACCACCTTCGGCCGGGTCACCCAGACCGAGAACCTGGGCGATGTCGACGTCCCCGGTGACGAGGCCTGCACTCGCACCACGTACGCCGACAACCCCACCCTCCACCTGTACAGCCTGGTCGCCCGGGCGGAGTCGGTTACGGTGAAGTGCGCCGACACGCCGAACCGCAAGACCCAGGTCATCTCCGACACCCGGACGCTCTACGACGGCAAGGCCTTCGGTGTGGCCCCGACGTTGGGAAACCCCACCCGCTCGGAGCGGCTCCAGAGCCATGACGGCCAGACGCCCACCTACATCACGGCCGCCTCCGGCACCTTCGACTCGTTCGGCCGGCCGAAGTCAGCAACCGACGCGATGGGCAACACCACCACCACCGACTACACCGAGACGAACGGTCTGACGACCAAGGTGGTCGAGAAAAATCCGCTCGACCATGTCACCACCACCGAGTACGCCCCGGCCTGGGGTAGCCCGGTGCGGCAGAGCGACCCGAACAATCTGGTCAGCAAGCTGGAGTACGACGCGCTCGGTCGGCTGAGCAAGGTGTGGATGCCGGACCGGACGGGGGCGCCCGGGCTCGATCCGAGCATCAGGTACACGTACCTGATCCGGGCCGACAAGCCGGTCGCGGTCAAGACCGAAAAGCGGCAGCGGGACGGCAGCTACAGCGTCGAGTACAAGCTGCACGACGGCCTGCTGCGTCCGCGTCAGGTGCAGACCGAAGGGCCGGACGGCACCCGGATGATCGCCGACACCATGTACACCCCGACCGGCAAGCTCGACCGGACGTACGCGACCTACAACGCCGCGGGCGCGCCGACCGATGCCATCTTTCCTGTCACCATCGGTGAGGTCGAGGGCCAGACGTTCTACGTCTACGACGGCGCGGACCGGGTCAAGGCGGAGATTTTCTCCGTCGCGGGGAACGAGAAGTGGCGGACCACCACCACCTATGGCGGTGACCGTGTAACGGTCGACCCACCAGAGGGCGGCACTCCCACCACGACCATCTCCAACGCGCTGGGCCAGACCGTCCAACTGTTGCAGTACAAGGGCTCCGGCCCCTCCGGCGACCACCACACGACCGAGTACACCTACACCCCGGCCGGTCAACTGGCCACGGTGAAGGACCCGGTGGGCAACGTCTGGAAGCACGAGTACGACCAGCTCGGCCGCAAGGTCAAGTCGATCGACCCGGACGCCGGCACGTCGACGATCAGCTACGACAACCTGGATCGGGTCACCAGCACCACCAACGGGCTTGGCCAGACGATCAGCACCACCTACGACGCGATCGGCCGGACGGCCGCCACCTACAAGGGCACGGCCGAGACGGGTGCGCTGCTCAGCAGTTGGACCTACGACCTGGAGATGCTGGGCCAGCTCTCCGCGACCAGCCGTTGGATCGACGGCCAGGAGTACGCCACCTACTACACCGCCTATGACGAGTTCTACCGACCGCACGCCACCTACTACCACGTGCCCCAGCACGCCGGCGCGGAACTCGCCGGTGAGTACACCTTCTCCACCGAATACAACACCGACGGCACCGTCGCCTCGGTCGGGATGTCGGCGGGAGGTGGCCTGCCCTTCGAGGCGATCGCCTACACCTACGACGGCTTGGAGCGGCTGACCGCCGCCGAGGGAGACGCCAAGTACCTCACCGACGTCGACTACTCGAAGACTGGTCAGGTGATCCTGACCGAGTCGCCGCTGGGAGCCAACAAGGTCTGGTCGAGGTACCGGTACGAGCCCGGAACAAAGCGGCTGACCGGCCTGCGGCTGGACCGTAGCAGCGCGCCCGTCATCGACATCGACGCTCACTACACCTACGACCCTTCCGGCAACATCACCCGGATCGCCGACACGCCGCCCACGGGCAACCGGGATGTGCAGTGCTTCACCTACGACTACCTGCGCCGGATGGAGCAGGCCTGGACGTCGGCGAGCACCGCGACCGACCCGTGCACTGGTGGACCGTCGGTGACCGGCATCGGTGGTGTAGCGCCGTACCACCACGCCTACACCTTCGACGACACCGGCAACCGCAAGACCGAGACGCAGTACGCAGCCGATGGCAGCAGGCTGATCCACCGGGCGTACACGTACCCGGCGGCGGGCACGGCGCAGCCGCACACGCTGCGTCAGATGACCGAGAGCACACCGCAGGGGGACCGCCTCTACACCTACGACTACGACGCCGCCGGCAACACCAAGCGGCGCACCAAGGTCGGGGAGGACCAGAAACTGGTCTGGGACGCCGAGGGCAACCTGGAGTCGGTCACCGACGCCGCCGGCAAGGAGACGAGCTTCTTCTACGACGTCGACGGCTCGCGGATGCTCCGCAAGGAGCCGAATGCCACGACCCTCTACCTGCCGGGGATGGAGATCCGGCTCAACCACACCACCCGGGCCACCGACGCCACCCGTTACTACGGGCTACCGGGCGGCGGCACGATCGTCCGCAAGCTCAACGGACTGTTCTACGTCGCCTCCGACCACCACGGCACCGGCCAGGCGACCGTGGACGAGAACGGCGCGATCACACACCGGCGGACGACGCCGTTCGGCGAGGCTCGCGGCAACCCGCTGGCACCAGGGCAGTGGCCGACAGAGAAGGGCTTCGTCAACGGCAACGTGGACTCGACCACGGGCCTGGTGAACATCGGCGCCCGCGAGTACGACATCGTCACCGGTCGGTTCGTCTCCGTCGACCCGATCATCGACAACGGCGACCCGCAGCAGATGAACGGGTACGCCTACGCCAACAACAACCCCATCTCGTTCTCCGACCCCGACGGCCTCAAGGCGTGCTCCGACGACGCCTGCGGTCCCGGTGCCGACTACGAGGACATGTACGGCAACTACCACAACATCAAGGGGCACAACGACGGCTGTGGTGGCTGCTCGGGGGCGTTCGATCCGGAAGAACCCACCATCAACGCCTGGAACAACCCTCGCGCCAGTGAGGAGGACCGCCGCGCGGCGGCGGCAGCCGCGGCCGAGAAGGAGCGGCAGGCGCGGATTGCCCGGGCCAAGCAGAAGATCCTCGACTCGGCCAAGGCCCTGGCGAAAATCCTCGCCGACGAGTTGGGCATCACCGACGCGTTCAACTGCCTCACCAAGGGCGACATGGGCGGCTGTCTGGCGACCGCGGGCAACATCGCCGCCGCCATGCTCGGCGGCGTCCTCGGCAAACTGGCCGCCAGATACGGCGCTCCATGGAAATGGAAGAAGGCCGCCAACCTGGCTACTCGCGTCAAGGGCCTCCTGGGCGACCTCATCGACGGAGTTAAGGCCTATCTGAACCCTTGTGGCAAGCACAGCTTCGCGCCAGGGACCTTGGTGCTGCTTGCCGACGGGTCGGTCCGTCCCATCGAGGAAATACGTCCGGGTGACCAGGTCGTCGCTGCGGATCCACAGAGTGGCAAGTCCGGGCCGCAGACAGTGGTCGCTACGCACATCAATGTCGACCTGGAGTTGACCGACCTGACCCTGTCGGTCGGTGGTCGCACTGTCGCCCTGAAAACCACGGAAAACCACCCGGTGTGGAGCCGTGACCGGCATGACTGGGTGCACGCTGGTGAACTCCGGGTCGGCGAGAAGTTGCTGACTGTCGGCGGGGATCTTGTCACTGTCACCGCTGTTCGGTCGTACCTCGCCTCTAGAGTCATGCACGACCTTACGGTCGACACCATCCACACGTACTATGTGCTCGCCGGCAACACCCCCGTACTCGTACACAACTGCAACCTTGCAAACTATGCCGACAGCGTGCGAAATAAGCCTGGAGTCAAATTTGCCTCGGAGTACACATCGCCTTCAGGCGCCAAGTACTACGGCCATAATAGGCATGGACAGCAGGCAGAAGGACCGCTAGCGGACGCGCTTGAGCGGGCGGGCCACCATGGAGGGTGTGCAGAGGTGCATTGCCTGATCCAAGCTCAGGCAGCGGAAGGTCCCGACGCTATCAGGGGTGGAACCATGCGCACGGTGCAGACGAGAAACAATTCTATGCCGACGTCAAATACGACTGGTCATGGCGAACCGGCGTACCCTTGCGGTCGTTGTAGCCGGCTACTGGAAGATCTCGGGATCGGGTGAACTTATGATCCGCTTTGACTCACTCAGTCAGGACGTGCTTAGAGCGCTTGACGCCTCCGGATGGAGCGTAGACCGCGCCGTTGACGCTGGCCAGTGGGTAGAACCTCTGGAGAGAGAGGGCTACCGGGTCCATACTCTGGCCATAGCTGCCCTGTCTGCGCTGGGAGGGCTTTCGCTTGAGCCGTGCAATGCGGTTGGCCCAAACTTTGCTAATGATGAGCCTTACAATTTCGATCCGATCGCGGCCGGATCGGGTCAGCGTGCCCTAGCTGTGGAGGTAGAGACTGTTCTTGGTGGACAGTATTTCCCTATCGGTGAATGGCTAAGCTACTCAAGCGTTTTCCTGGAATCTGGGGGGAGAGTGGTTGCTGCTGGCATGGGATGGTTCTGGGAAATGGGTTCGAGCTTTGAAGAATCCTTGGAGCTGGCAGTTTGCGCGAACCGCCCGCTGCTCTGTCTGTACTCTGATCCGGGTGTGGCCCCCTGGCCGCCCGCGTGATCTCTGCGTTCACTCGCTCATTCAGGGTTGCGGTTACAGCGCGTAGCGCAGAGCTGTCGGGGGTCGATGCTGTCTGCCTGGGTTGCCGTCACGGTTGCCGTCAGCGCGGGGTTGGCATCCAAGTATGCCGATGAGCGCCTCGGTCGTGCGCGACCAGACGGTTCGGTGGTGCAGCTTCGATCCCGAAGGCCACCCATCGTGATGGCTTCGAAGGAAGTGTCATGGCGCCGCCGACAGAACCCTTCTCGGAGTTGGTTGGCTCGGTATGGCGGGCGTGCGCGCGGGGCCGTAGGCCTGTAGCGCGTGCGCGCGGCCCCGGCTTCGGCCGGGGCCGTTCTTGATCCTGTAGAGCAGTTTTGAGCCAGTCGGATCTTGGTCGGGGGCCTTGGTCCGGCTGGCTTACTGCTTGGGTGCGCGGTTGCGGCTGCTGCGGGAGCGCTTGGCGGGTGATGGCGCGTCGTCGTTGCTGGGACGTTGGAGGTGTTCGGGCTGCTGGGCGAAGTTGCCTCGGTCGGCCTGGTATTTGATCACTTCGTCGATGAGGTCGCTGTTGGTGTCCGCGTGGCGCAGGAGCTCGTGCAGGGCGGCGTTCTTGTCGTCGGCGGTACTGGCGTGGTGGTAGCGGACCGTGATGGCTTGCTGGTCGGCGAGGTAGGCGGCGACTCGGCGGCGGAGGTCGGGGTCGTCGATGGGTTCGCGGAGGACGCCGCCGCGTAGGAGGTCGAAGGCGTCGGGGTGGACGAAGGTGCCTTTGCCGGCGACGCTGTAGGTGATGCGCCGGTGTTGGAGTTCGCGTAGTGCGCGTTGGGCGGTCATGGAGGCCACGCCGTAGAGGTCGGCCATCTTGCGGGCGGACGGTAGCGGGTCGTTGGGGTTGAGGCGTCCGTCGCGGATCTGGTCGAGGATGTCGTCGACGACCTGCTGGAACAGGGCTCGTTTGTCGTCTGGGTCGTGGGCCATGCGCTGATCGTAGCTATCACGAGCTGATCAGGCGAGACAGGCGTCACATGACACTCGTGTGCCCAAACCTCTTGACCGTCACGGGTGTCACGTGACACCTTATGTGCACGGGACGCACGCCGCAGTGGCGTGGACCGGAGTAGAGGAGAACACAACATGTTGGTGTTGCCGATTGATGGCAGCCAGACGCTGTTGGTGCTGGCTGTGCCGGCACCGCAGTTCAAGGACAAGGCCAACGGTGTTGCCGCGACGGATCGGGTCACGGGCGCGCCGTTGGTGGAGGTACCCCTCGCGTTGACGGTCGAGGGTGGGCAGCCGCAGGTGTTGCGGGTGTCGGTGCCGCAGCCGAGCGTGCCGAAGGACCTGGCCGTGGGGCAGATGGTCAAGGCGTCCGGGTTGACGTTCGTGACGGGGGAGAAGAACGGCCGGGCCTGGCAGATCTTCCGGGCGTCGGCGTTGACGGCGGTGAAGGCCGCATGATCCATCCCCCTGATACCCGCCTGGTCATGGCGGTACCGACCGCCGTGCTGGCGGTCGCCGCCCTGGCCTTACTCGTATGGCTCGGCGCGCACGCCGTGCGGTACCTGGTAGCAGGCAAGCAGCTCCGTCCGGTGCTGCGGGTCGCGTGGCGGATCAAGTACACGTGGCGGCGGACCGCTCGCCGGGTCGGCCTGGCCCAGACTGAGCGGATCCACTCGCCGTGGTGGTCCAACCGGCCGCCGGGCACGGTCGTGACCCGGGAGTTGATCCCAGCGGTGACGGTGGCGGCCGAACGGTGGGGCGTGCGCGTCGACGCTTCCACCGTCGGTCGTCTCGGCGTTGAGGAGTTCACCCAGGCCGCCGGGCATCTGGCCGACGTGTGGCGGGTGCCCCTCGTGAGGGTGGCGCAAGTCCGCTCCGGCCTGGTCCAGATACGGGCGCTGCTGCACGACCCCCTCACCCAACCCGCGACTTGGACCGATCCGACCGAGGCTGGGTCGGATCCGGCGGTGTGGGTCGCTGGCGTGGACGCCGACGGCCAGCCGGTCACGATCCGCTCGGCCGGTGTCTCCGGCGTGGTGGTGGCCGGGCTGGCGGGTTACGGCAAGACGTCGTTCTTGAACGCCCGGTTCTGCCAACTCGCCCCATCGCCGGTGGTGCAGTTCGTGTTGATCGACGGCAAGGGCGGCCCGGACTACGACGACCTGTTCACCCGTGCCTGGCTGTCGGCGAAAGACGACCCGGAGCAGGTCCGTGACCATCTGGCCCGGGTGCGGGAGTTGATGGCCGCCCGCCAGCACGCGATCCGGGCCGTGCTCGGAGTGAAGAACGTGTGGCACGTTGGCCCGTCCGCCTCCTGGCCTCTGGTTGTCGTGGTGATCGATGAGGCGCACACGTTTCTGAACGAGACCAAGGGCACCGACGCGCAGTCCAAGCGACTCGACGCCCTGGCCCGGGAGACCGCCCGGCTGGTGGAGGAGTTGATCCGTAAGGGCCGCAACGTCGGTATCCAGGTGGTTTTGGCGACGCAGAAGGCGACCGGGGATGCGATCCCGACGAAGATCCGCGACAACTGCCAGGTCGCGGTCAGCTTCGCGCAGCGCACCTCGGAGGCGGCCACGGCCGTGCTCGGCTCGGACATCACGGCCGCGCCGGATGAGCATCCGCGTCGGCTGCAAGACCCGGCCTATGTCGGGGTGGCGTCGATGGTTGCGCAGGGTCGGCCCGGGTTCACCCTGGTCCGCACGCCGTACGTGCCCGACGCGACCGCCGATGCGATCGCCACCGCGACCGCGCATCTGGTCCGCGATCCGCTGCACCTGTTGACCACGGGGGAGGCGGTGGCCGATGCCGCACCCCGATGACGAGTTCCCCGGGCAGAGCGGCGGCCTATTCCGCCAAGAACACTCCGCCGCGCTGCCCGGGTCCAGCCCCTATCCCAGCAGTGAGAAGGAACCGCCCTCGATGATGTCACCTCACCCCATACCGGCCGACCCGGGTGGCCTGCTCCGCGTGGCGGCCTCCGCCGGCGTGGCCCACCGGGTTGGCGAGTGCCGGCATCCGGTCGCTGTCGCCGGTAGCACTCTGCTCGTCGAGCGCGGCACCGGCAGGGTCGTTGACCGCCTGGACACGGCCATCACGCCTGGCCGGGTGGTCGGGTTGCGTTGTCGCAGCCGCCGCGTGTCGGTGTGTCCGGCCTGTTCTGCGTTGTACAAGTTGGACGCCTACCATCTGATCGCCGCCGGCCTGCACGGTGGGAAGGACACCCCGGCGCAGGTCGCCGACCGGCCGCAGCTGTTCGTCACGGTGACCGCGCCGTCGTTCGGGCCGGTGCACCTCGGCCCGGACCGGCACGGCCAGCCCCGCCCCTGCCATCCCCGCACCCGACGTACGCCCGTGCGTCGTAGCTGTGGCCGGTGGCACCCGGCCGGCGATCCGGCGATCGGCACGCCCCTGGACCCGGCCGGCTACGACTACCCCGGTCAGGTGCTGTTCAACGCGCACGCCGGGCCGCTGTGGGCGCGGTTCACGACCGAGACGCGTCGTGGTCTGGCCGCCGCAGCTGGCCTGCCTCGGGCGGTGGCGGCCCGGCAGGTGCGGGTGGTGTTCGCCAAGGTCGCCGAGTTCCAGGCCCGGGGCGTGGTGCACCTGCACGCGATCGTCCGCCTGGACGGCGCCGACGGCCCGTCCTCGGCCCCGGCCGGCTGGGCCAGCGTCGACCTGCTCGACCACGCCATCCACGCCGCGATCCGGCGGGTCGAGGTCACCACTCCGGCCTGCCGACGGGTGCCAGTTCGACGGTTGAGGTGGGGCCGGCAGGTCGACATCCGCCCGATCACCCGCACGGATGGCATGTCGGAGACGGTCGTGGCCCGGTACGTGGCGAAGTACGCCACCAAGGCCGCCGAGGTGGCGGGGGTCGACCTCGGCCCGATCTACTGCCGCGCTTGCGACGGCCACGGCACGAACCGCACGACTGCGGTGCTGTGTCTCCGGTGCGCGGGCACTGGTCGGCGACCCGGTGTCAGCCTGCGGCACCTGAGTGGGCACGCTCGCCAGCTGGTTGACACCTGCTGGTGGCTGGGTGTCCAACCCGGGCTCGGTCGGCTGCGGCTGCGCCGGTACGCGCACACCCTCGGCTTCCGGGGGCACTTCGCCACCACCTCACGCCGCTACTCGACCACCTTCACCGCGCTGCGGGCCGAACGCCGTAGCTGGATGGCCGACCGGCATGCCGAGCGGGCCGGTGTCGACCCGGCGGGCGTGCTCGTCGTCGGCGACTGGCGCTATGCCGGGCCCGGGGGTGGGGCGTGACGGCTGACCTGCTCACCGTGGCCCAGGTCATGGACCGGCTCCAAGTCTCCAAGCACACCGTCTACCACCTCATCCGCACCCGACGACTCCGGTCGGTGCGCATCGGCCGGTGCCGCCGCATCCCCGCCACGGCGCTGGCCGCCTACCTGCGCGAGTTGAGCGGGGAGGTGACCGGACATGGCCGGTAGGAAACGCGCCAACGGTGAAGGCACCGTCTACCAGCGCGCCGACGGCCGGTGGGAAGGCGCTGGCTACGTCCAGGCCGCCGACGGCAGCAGCCGACGGGTCCGGGTCTACGGCGCCACCCGCAAGGAAGCCGCCGACAAGCTGGCCGTCAAACTCGCCGACTCCCACCGGGGCCTGCCCGCGACCGCCGACCCGACGCTCACCGTCGGCGACTACCTCACCCGCTGGCTTACCACCGTGGCGGTCCACCAGGTACGGCCCACCACCTACGCCAACTACGACACCTACATCCGCCAGTTCCTCATTCCCGCATTCGGTCACCGCCGGCTCGCCGCCCTCACCGTCACCGAGGTCCGCACCTTCCTCGACACCATCCAGACCGTGTGCCAGTGCTGCGCCCGAGGCTGGGACGCCCGCCGCGACCCGCACCATCCGCGCAAGGACCGACGGCCCCGCTGCTGCGCCGTCGGCGCCTGCTGCCAACGCCACGTGAAACCGGCGACCGTCCGCTACATCCGCGCGGTCCTGTCCGCCGCCCTCGCCCACGCCGTACGGGAGGAACTGCTGCACCGCAACGTCGCCTCCCCGGTCCGACTCCCCACCCCCGCCCGCAGCCGATACCAGCCGTTCACCGCCGGCGAGGCCCGCAAGTACCTGTACGCCGCCGCGTTCCACCGCCACGGCCCACTGTTCGAACTCGCGCTACGCACCGGCATGAGACGCGGCGAACTCCTCGGCCTGCAATGGTCCGACATCGACCTCGAAGCCGGTCACCTGTCCGTACGCCGCACCCTCGCCCGCACCAAAGGCGGCATGACCTTCCAACCACCCAAGACCGAAGCCTCACAACGGCGGATCCTGCTGCCCCGAGACTGCATCGCCTCGCTGACCCGCTACCGGCGCCGACAGGACATCGACCGGCAGGAAGCCGGCGACACCTGGACAGATCTCGACCTGGTGTTCGCCTCAACTACTGGCGGACCGCTCGATCCTGCCAACGTGCACCGTCAGCACGAGACGATCTGCTACCTCGCCGAGGTCCGCTACATCCGCTTTCACGATCTCCGACACACTTGCGCGACGTTGCTGCTGGAACAGGGCGTCGAACTCGTCACCATCAAGGAACTCCTCGGACATGCCCGGTTGCACGTCACCGCCGACATCTACGCCCACGTCCGACCCCGCCTGCACCGCAACGCCATCGAAGCCATGAACCGAGCCCTACACCCCGACCCGGACGACGACACCCCACCGGCCGACGACTGACATCCGACCAGCGGCGCCCCGATCAGACCCATGATCCTGGTCGGGGCGCTTTGCTACTCGCTGCGCAGCGCCGCCGAGCGTGGCCAGGCGAGGAACCGCGCGTGCAGCACTCCTGACGGGGTGTGCGGCAGGTCCTCACAGGCCTGCACCAGGTACGCCGACAGGTGCAGCATCAGCGAGATCCGCGCCCCGGTGAACTCCGCCACGAGCTGCCGCTTACGGGTCCTACACGGCCACGGCGCCCCGCACCCCGCGCAGAGCCACTGCGGCCGTACCGGCTGATGCACCGACACTCACCCCACCACCCTCCCGACTCGTTGGAAGGGGGAAGAGGCCACCGCAGACACCCGACCCGACCAACCCCGGGCCGCCGGCAACCCCTTCCCCCTGGCACCCACCAGCCCGGCGAATCTGCCGCAAGCGAACCGGCAAGGCCCTGCCGCAGAACCTACGAACCAGCCCCGGGCACCCCAACGTCCCGACAGACACCATGCCGGACACTTCCACGACCCTGGCGCGTCCCGTCGTGTCCACTACCGTGGGACGGTATGAGTCACCGACTCCGCGCGGCCATGCTCCGCGCCCACCTCGACCCGGCCGCCCTCGCCACAGCCGTCGGTGTCGACGTCAAGACCGTCACCCGGTGGCTCGCCGGCCGCGTCCCCCACCAGCGCACCCGCCTCGCCGTCGCCGACGCCCTCGGCGAAACCGACGCCGACCTGTGGCCCCAGACCCGCCCCGACCAAGCACCCGGCGCCGAAGCCACCGCCGAGGTTGTCGCCGCCTACGCCCACCGCGCCGACATCCCCCACCACGTGTGGGCGGCCCTGCTCACCGGCGCCACCACCCGGATCGACCTGCTCGGCTACGCCTACCCGTTCCTGCTGGAACTGCTGCCCAACACCATGCAACTCATCACCGACAAAGCCACCAACGGCGCCCGCGTCCGTCTCGCGTTCGCCGACCCCGACTGCCCGCACGTCGCAGAACGCGACGCCCTCGAACAGATCGGCGGCACCCTACCCGGCCGGATCCGTAACGCCCTCAACTTCTGCGAACCCCTCCACGGCGTGCCAGGGGTGGAGATCGGGCTGCACACCGTGCACCTCTACAACTCGGTGTTCCGCTTCGACCACCAGATGATCGTCACCCCACACCTCTACCGCGCCCGCGGCTACCAACACCCCGCCCTACACCTGCGCGAACTCTCCCCGCACGGCATCTTCGCCGCCCACGCCGACCAGTTCGAACAGATCTGGCAAACCACCACCGCCTACCCCAAGGAGACCCGGTGACCGGCCGGCGCGACTACTACCACGACCCGCACGCACCCACCGCGAACAGCCTCCTCCCCGGCGCCGCCGCCATCGTCACCGACGACCACGGCCGCGTGCTGCTGCAACGGCGCACCGACTCCGGCAACTGGGCACCACCCGGCGGCGCCATGGACATCGGCGAAACCCTCCAACAGTGCGCCGTCCGCGAGGTCAAAGAGGAGACCGGCCTCGACATCGCCATCACCGGCCTACTTGGCATCTACACCGACCCCGCACACGTCATCGCGTACGCCGACGGCGAAGTCCGCCAAGAATTCACCATCACCTACCTCGCCCGAGTCACCGGCGGCACCATCACCGTCAGCGACGAATCCACCGAGGTCCGCTTCATCCACCCCACCGACTTCGACCACATCCCCATCCACGACACCGTCCGACTCCGCCTCCACCACCACGCCGAGCACCGCGACACCCCCTACCTCGGATAACGCCACCCATCGATTCCCTGACCGCTGAAGAGCGCAGACGTCTCCCCGGGTCGCCGCCACCGTCGCCGTCAACACCGATAGATTTCGATGCGGCGAGTTGGTGCCACGCACGAAAGGCCAGGTGAAACGCCATGAGAACGTAAGTCACACTGCGTGACGGGGTGAAAATTCCACACGTATTATGTGCTGGCGGGGGTGGACGCCGGTCCCGCACAGCTTCCGGTGATCGCCCAGCCATCCTTATCTTCCGCATGTGTAGATGCACCTACGAACGACTCCGTGCGGAGGGGCATATAACCACCCGTATCACTGACGAGGTGAGCGGGAGGACTGAACACATCTTTGGTCCGGGAGCGATGCACTTGCAGCAGATATATCGCAGGGATTTTTGATCGCTGTAGAGCCCTTAGAGAGTGATAGGTGGTGATGTCAGGATGGTTGATCCCGCCGAATATGATAGGGATATGCCGCGCGTTCTAAGAGCATCTGGATAAGTTTGAACGAGCCGTAGCGAATGTGCGTCGAATTCACAGTGGTCACCCGCTGGATGAAGTTCGGCAGGCCCTCTTGGAGGAATTCGAATCGGAGGGTTTGGTCGTGTGGAGCGAGGTGGCAGATGATGCGGCTCGCCACATCGCCAGGGGAATAGGCGAGGCGTAAGTGTCTTTGCGCCGCCGACACCTTTTCATTCGGTCGCGGCAGCAATCTGAAGCCCTGTGAGGTATGTCCTGGCGGGGCTTCTGCTGGGTGGTCGCCGCCCAGGTTCCCACGGTGCGGCGCCGCTGAGCACGGTGGCCGTGATCGCTGCCAGCACCATCGAAGCTTTGATTCGCTTGAGTGGCCGGCTGAACTTCCTGTCGGTGCTGGCCGCCGGCGAGGTCTCCACGTTCGTACTCGGCTGTGGTGGGCTTTGGGCCGAGGCCGCGGTGGTGGTGGTCGGGTCGGGTGTCGGCGGAAGCCCTCGAAGCCGGTCGAGCAGGTTGCCGATGCGCCGGATGCCGTCGGCTGCGGCGGCGAACATGATCGGCATCAACGGCATGTCGTAGTACAGCGACGATGACCACTGGGTTTCGCGTGACGACAGCATCCGAGCCAGCATCAGTGGGGCGGCGAGCAGTGCCAGCGGTGATGCGAGCGCGACGAACCCGATCGGAATCAGCAACTGCTGCCAGGTTGTCACCTTGGCCGGCTGGTCCACCATGAGCTGCAGGACTTCCAGCGGGTGGCAGGCTGCCGTCCGCTGACGAGCGCGGCTATCAGCACGCTCGCCTGCGTCCATCTGCCCGCGAGCATCCGTTCCAGGCCCCAGGCCAGGAACACCGCGCCGAACATCACCTCGTGCACGGGAAATCTGATCGTGTTTGGAACGGCGTGACTGCCGAGGTAGGCGACAAGCATTCCGCTCGCCACCCGGACGCCGTACCGGCGCCGGAAGAGGTGATAGACCGGGACGCCCGACAAGCAGATCAGCAGCACCTGCGCGTACACCAGGACAATCGGCGAGTCGTACACCCACAGGATCGGCGCCAGGAGCGCGAAGACCGGCGAAAAGTGGTCGCCCAGCTGCGCGAAGCCCTTGATCGGTACGTGCGGCCAGCCGTCGAACGCCCAGCCCTGCACCGCCTGGTGGAAGATGCCCAGGTCACATGCTCCGACCGCGGGATGCATCGCCAGGAACTGGGCACGCGGACCACCGTCCGAAGATGTAGATCGCGATCAGGACAAGCCACGTACACGGCGATCGGAGCAACCTGATCACATGCTCCCGCATTGTCGACACGACCGCGCCGCATAGATGATCTTCCGCCAATCGAACAGCCGACTCCGCGCCGGCGCGGACAGCGGCGACGAGGCGAAGATCTGCCGCAATCCGTTGTTGGCCTGGGCGACCGGCGGTGTTCATGGCGCTTCGTCAAGGTCGACAGCCATGATCCCTCAGCACAGGCCTCTCGACCGGCGTGGCTTCCTGCGCCGCTCGGTGGGGACCTCGGCGGCCCTGGTCGCCCTTCCCGTCGCCGGCGAGTGGCTGGCCGCCACCGCGGCGACCGCCGCCCCCGCGACCGCCGAGCCGGCCACAGCAGCGGCCACGAAGGCCGGACAGGTGCCGCCGCCGCCCGAGTACCCGGGCCGCCCCTTCGTGGACGACTACGCCACGAACACCACCGCCAACCTGACTCCGCAGACCAACGCGGCGGTGCGGATCCTCGCCGGCTTCGAGCAGCTCTGGAGCACCGGGCTCTCCTGGGACAACGGGGTGCCCCGCAGTCCGGAGGTGCTGCGCGCCAACATCCGCTACGTGGTGAAGCGGACGACCGAGCGCGGCGAGGCCGAGGCGAAGCAGGCGTTTATCTTCGACCGGCAGCACCAGAGCTACAGCGCGATCCGGGGTCTCGGCCCGCTGGCCGAGCCGTACCTGGCCGGCTCCCTCGCCGTCACCGGGATCACGTCCGCGCCTGACGGCATCCCGGCCGCCAAAATCAACGATGTCGTGCCTCCGGACGCTCCGGCCGGGTCCGCGCTCGGCGCCGGCTCCACCTCCTCGGCGCTCGGCACGGTCGTCACGCTGGTCAACAGCGTTCGCGGCAACTTCACCTCCAGCAACCCGAGCAAGTTCGCCTACCAGTACCCGCGTCCGTGGCGGCTCAGCGACGACAATCGGGTGGTCCCGACCGGCGGCATCCCGGTGCTCGGTGTGCCGGTCTACGACGCCGACACGTTCGTCGTTCCGCAACTGCTCCGCCAGCGGTCCGAGACTCCGGCCAGCGACGGAGGCTTCCCCAGCGGCCACGCCAATGCCGCCTGGCTGGCCGCGCTCGGCTTCGCGTACGCGATTCCGGAGCGGTTCCAGGAGCTGCTGGCCCGCGCCAGCGACGTGTCGGACAGCCGGATCGCCGCCGGCATGCACTCCCCGGTCGACGTGATCGGCGGGCGGATCCTGGCCACCGCGCTGGCCGCCGCCGTCCTCAGCAACCCCGCCACCGCCGAGCTGAAGGTCGCCGCCCGCCGCCAGGCCGTGGAATACCTGCGCGCCCGCACCAACGCCACCGACCTGTTCGCGTACGCCCACTCGGCGGGCTCCGACACCGACCCGTACGCGGACCGGGAGGCGAACCTGGCGCGGGTGACGCCCCGGTTGACGTACATGCTCACCCGCACCGGCGAGGACACCCCGCTGGACGTGCCGAAGGGCGCCGAGGTGCTGTTGGAGACCCGGCTGCCCTACCTGGACGCCGAGCAGCGCCGCGCGGTGCTGGCAAGCACCGCGCTTCCCGGCGGCTACCCGCTGCTGGACGGGCCGGAGCAGTGGGGCCGGCTGAACCTGTTCGCCGCCGCCGACGGGTACGGCTCGCTACGTGACACCGTGACGGTCACGATGGACGCCGCCGCCGGTGGTTTCCACGCCGCCGACACCTGGCGCAACGACATTGACGGCACCGGCACGCTGGTCAAGAACGGCACCGGCACGCTGACCCTGACCGGCCGGAACAGCTTCGCCGGCGGCACCCGCCTGCTGGCCGGCACCCTGGTGGCCGCCTCGGCCACGGCGTTGGGCCACGGGCCGGTCGAGCTGCGCGGCGGCACCCTGCGCCTGGACCGGGCCGCCGGGGAGGTGCGGGTCGACGGCGACTACGGCCAGGCGGACGGCGCCGCGCTGGCGGTGAGCCTGCGCGACAACGGCAAGCCGGCGCTGACGGTGACGCGGCGGGCGACCCTCGGCCCTCGCGCCGAACTGGTGCTCACCCTCGACCCGGAGCGCCCGCCGGCACCCGGTGTGGTGGTGCCGGTGCTGCACGCCCGGCAGATCAACGGCCGGTTCGGCACGGTCACCCTCACCGGTGTGGACGGCTACCGGGCCGAGCTGATCCAGATCAGGACGGCGGTCTCGGTCCGTCTCCGCAAGAGCTGAACCATCGGAGCCCTGGCCCGGGCGTCGTCCCGGGTCAGGGCCTTCCCGGTTGACCTGTCCGGGCAGGCGTGCGCGCTCCCCGTGAGCGCTGGTGGAACCTGTCCCGGCGCACCAGGACGCCCAACCGTCCGAACATCCTGGTGCGCGGGATCGTCACGGTCTATCGGACGGCGAGCGGACCGGACGGTATCGGCGGGGCGAGTGACGCGATGCCGACGTCGTCGGGTGATGGACCGGGGCAGAAGCGGTCCCGGTCGGGCAGCGTCCCCGTGGTGAGGAACGCGGTGGCGATGTCGGCGGCGCACGGACCGGACCGGATGCCGTACACCCCGTGCCCGCCCGCGTCCTGGGTGACCATCGCGGCCCGTCGGTCCAGCGCCCGGCGCAGCCCGAACGCGGACCGCCAGCCGGTCGCCGGGTCACGCAGGTTCTGCAGGATCAGCACGTTGCGTGGCCCCTTGCCGGTGACCGCCACCGGTGGTTCCAGCGGGCGGTTCGGCCAGAACACGCACGGCCAGAGGTTGGCCGGCATGCCGGCGGTGATCGGGAACAGCCGGCGGTCGACGGCCACGTCGCGGGCGTACCGGTCGACATCGCGCGACCACGCCACGTCGCCGCAGGCGATCGCGTAGAGGACGGCGATGCTGTTGTCGGCCGGTGCCTGGGCGGCTGCTGCCCGTCGTCGCAGCGCGGCCAGGGCTGCCGGTGGCGTCGCCTGGGCGAGTTCCTGCCAGATCGTGGCGAGCAGCGGGAAGTTGCGGTCGTCGTACAGCAGGGCGCGAGTGATCGCGCGGTAGACGTTGCCGGTGAGCACCAACTCTGGCGTCACGACCGGCTCGCGGTCCAGCTTCGCGGCGGTCGCGTAATAGGTTCGGGTCACCGCCGCCGGTGTCGTGCCCAGCGCGTACCCGTCGTTGCGGGCGGCGGCCCAGGCGGTGAAGTCGGGAAAGCGCACCGCCGTGGACGGGCCGAACTGCCGCCAGATGCCGTGCCAGATCTGGGTCGGGTCGACCGCGCTGTCGAGGATGATCCGGTCGCTGCGGCCCGGGAACAGCGAGGTGTAGACCGCGCCGAGGTAGCTGCCGTATGAGTACCCGAGGTACGACAGCTTCGGCTCGCCGAGCGCGGCCCGGATGCGGTCCATGTCGCGTGCGGTGTTGGCGGTGGTGATGTGCGGCAGCAACTCGCCGGAGTGCGCCGCGCAGTCGCGCGCCGTCGTCCGGGCGAACTCGATGTTGCGGGCGATCGACCCGTCCGGTGCCGGGTAGGGCAGGATGAGGTCGGTCACCGCGACCGGGTCGGTGATGCCGCACGTGATCGGCGTGCTCGCCCCGACACCGCGCGGGTCGAACCCGATCAGGTCGTAGCGGGTCAGCACCTCGGCCGGCAGCGCGGCGGCGAGGAAGCTGGGCATGTCGAGGCCGGAGCCGCCGGGCCCGCCCGGGTTGGACAGCAGGATGCCGCGCCGTAGGCCCGGCTCGGCGGTGGCGATCCGTGAAATCGTGACGTCGATCTGGCGGCCGTGCGGATGGCGATAGTCCAGCGGCAGACGCAGTGTGGCGCACTGTTGGCGGGCGTCGCGCCCGGAACCTTCGGCCGGGGGCGGGCAGGTGCCCCAGACCGGCCCGGCCGTTGCAGCCGTGGCTCCTGCCGGTGTCGCCGGGGTGAGCGTGGCCGCGAACACGGCCACCGTGACGAGCGCGAGTGACCGCCGTATCCGTGGCCGACGGGTGGAGCTCCCGTGGTCGAGCATCGAGCACCTCCGTTCATCGATGGTGCTGATGGTAGGGGTGCCGTTCCACGCCGGGTGAGGCCGAGTCGATGACGATCATTCGGGGTTCGCGGGGCGCGTGCTGTTGCCGGGCGCTACCGGAGCGGTCACCGAGCCGAGGATGTCGGGCCGAGCGCGCGCAGGGCGTACGCGACCAGCGACTTCAGTTCCCGGGCGTCCGGCATGCCGAGGTGGAAGACGAGTCGGTGATAAAGAGGCCCGTATACCAGGTCCACGGCGAGGTCCAGGTCCGCGTCGGCGGCCACCTGCCCGCTGAGCTGGGCTTGGCGCATCCGTTCCTTGAACTGGGCGATGCGCGGCCGGATGAGTCGTTCCCGCAGCTCTTGTGCCAGATCCGGGTCGTGCAGGGCTTCGGCGATCAGCCCGACGACGGGGGAGCGGTCCGGCGGGGTGAGCAGGTCGATGACCGCAGTCAGTTGGGTGTGCAGGTCGGCGGCGAGGTCGCCGGTGTCCGGGTAGTCGGCCACCATGGTGGCCACGTCGTCGACGGCGTCCAGGATGACGCTCCCTTTGGACGGCCACCAGCGGTAGATCGTCTTCTTGCTCACCCGACGGTGACCTGGTGGAGGGCCTGGCCGCGCTGAAGAACACCCCGGGCCGCAACATCAACATCTCCGGCAGCATCTCGGTGGTGCAGGCGGTGCTGGCCGCCGGGCTGCTGGACGACCTGCACCTGATGGTGTTCCCCGTGGTGCTCGGCGGCGGGACCCGCCTGTTCCCCGAGGAGGGAAAGCGGGTCGCAATGTCCCTGGCCGGTTGCCAGCGGTTCGACACCGGGGTCGTCAACCTGCACTACCAAATCGGCGGTGCCCGATGAGCAAGGTTGTCGCGGCAATGTCGATCTCGGTCGACGGTTTCGTCGGCGCAAGCGATCCCGAGCAGTGGTTCCCGGTGCGCAACCGGGTGCACAACTGGGTGTTCGACCTGGCCGCCTGGCGCGAACGGCAGGGCATGACCGGCGGCCAGCACACGATCTCGTCAGAGCTGGTCGCCGAAGAGTTCACCAGCACCGGCGCCTACGTGATGGGTCGCACCATGTTCGACTTCGGCGAGGAACCCTGGGGCGAGGAGCCACCGTTTCGCGCCCCGGTGTTCGTGGTCACCCACCGCGAACGCGAGCCCCTCCGAGTCACTCCCGGCGACGGTGTGACCCACCTGTACTACCGATGCATCCGGTAGCGCGGCAGCTCCCGGCATGCCGGACGGCGGGTCGTGCCGCGAGCAGGGGATTCGGGCCGAGTGGACCCGAGAGCAGGCGCGGACCACCGCTGCGTCAAGCCCTCGAAAGGCCGGCTCCGGCCAGCGCAGAGGCGAAAATCATGAAGCTGACCGTGGCCTCGCTACGTCGGTGAATCCGCCGTCGTCTCCGTCCGCGCCGACGGCCGGGAAGTGATGACGCTGGCCCGGAAACACTGGCACGCAGCGGCCCGGGCGCCATGCGCCATCGGTGCCCGGGCCGCTGGCGTCCGAACGCCAGGCCAGGCGCGCTCGCCGCTGCGGCAGCCATTGAAAACATATCTCCAAGCTGGTTTTATGGACTCAATCGCGAGGGCGCCTCGTCCTCTCTGAGACCAAGGAGTTCGCCATGGATCTGATCAACGACTTCCTCGCCTGGGCCTGGCCGCGTCACCTCAACCCGATCAGCTGGTACATCCGGCCGCTGTTCTTCCTGCCCATCGCCTACTTCTGCTGGACGCGCCGCCCGGTGTGGCTGACTGTGACGATCGTGGCGATGCTGTCGAGCTTCTTCTGGTTCCCCGCCCCGCCGCAAGGGCAGGTCGACCCGAAGATCGCCGGGGTGCTGGAGATGGAGAAGGAGTTGTTCGCCGACCCGACCTGGGTCACCTGGGTGACGCTGCCGCTGATCCCGGCGCTGCTCGGCGGGCTGTGCGCGGCGTTCTGGTTCCGCTCGATCGGTTGGGGTCTGGTCATCATCGACGGCGGTCTGGCCCTGAAGATCGCGTGGACTGTCGCCAACTCCGGCAGCGACGGTCTCGCCACGGTCCTGCCGCTCGGGCTTGGCGCCATCGTGATGACCGCGGTCATCATCGCTGTCGCCAGGTGGAAAGGGCTCCGGCTGGGGCCGCGCGCGGGTGAGGCCACGCCCTCATGAAACTATCTGAACAAACTGTTCACAGAGGGAAAGGGGTTGCGTGATGCCACCCGCGTTCTCCGCCGAGGAGAAGGCCCGCATCACCGCGCTGCTGCTGGAGCACGGCCAGCGCCTGTTCACCAGCCAAGGGCTGCGCAAGACGTCGCTGGAAGAACTCATGGCCCCCACCGGGGTCGCCAAGAGCAGCTTCTACCTCTTCTTCGACTCCAAGGAAGCGCTGTACCTGGAGTTGATGATCCAGCAATCCGCCGAGGTCAAGCGCAAGGTCATCGACAGCGCCCTGCTCAGTGCCGACGACCCGCGTGAAGGGCTGCGCCGGTTCCTGCACGCCACCGTCGCCGAACTGTCGACCAACCCGCTGTGGCGCCGCCTGATGACCCACCCCGAGGAAATGCAGGCGGTCGCCCGCAAACTCGACCCCGCCCGCGTCACCGCCATGAACGACAACCCCGTCACCGCGCTGAGCGACTTCGTCGCCGACCGCACCGGTCGCGGCGAACTCCTCGCCGCCGAGCCAGCCGTGATCATCGGCGTGCTGCAGTGCGTGCTGCTGGTGCCGATGTTCGCCGAACGCCTCGGCGACCCCGCCAGCTACCCCACGATCCTCGACCTGCTCATCGACATCGTCGCTGCGGGACTCACCCCGCGGAAGGAATGACCCAGACATGACCACCCGGCCCAAGCGTGCGCTCATCGTCGGAGTCGGCGTCGCCGAGGCTGAACCCCACAACCGCAGGCCCTCGCAAGGTCAGTCAGCGGGTCCAGCCGATGAACCGGGCGAAGTAGCCCGCCGGGTCGACGTGGCCGGGGCGCAGTCGCAGGTCGTCGCCGATCGCGTCGTGCATCAGCAGGCAGAGGTAGGTGGCCAGGCCGGCCCGGTCGTGGGCGTACTCCCGGCGCAGGTGCAGCTTCGCGGGCTGGCAGGGCCACGGCGCGCCGCACGACCGGCACCGCCAGGCGGGGCGGGCCGCGAGGTGCCGGTCGGGGCCGGCGGCGGTGGGCGCGTCGCCGGTCACCGCCGGCCGCCGGACGACCGGGCGCGCAGCGCGGCGACCCGGACCAGCGCGGTACGCGGCTCACCGCCGCGCGCCGCGCGCCCGTCCGGCCGCAGTTCCACCCCGGTCAACTCCACCCACTCCAGGCCGGGGCGGTCGAGCCCGGCGGGGCGTTCGGTGACCCGCAGCCGTAGCGTCCCGGTGCCGTAGCAGTAGTCGGCCTCGCCGATCTCGACCAGATCGCCGACCGCCACCGGCGGCGCGGGCTCCGGCCGGGTCACCGCTGGCCCCCGTTTCCCCGGTGCGCCGGGCCCCGCGCGATCCGGTCCGCGCCGCGACGGTGCCACCGGTGGTTGCGCGGCGTGGGCAGCGGCGGGACCGCCGCAGGTTGCTGACGCGTCGGTACGACGGCGTGCCGGTCCGGGCACGGCCAGCGCAATCCGCAGACGCAGTATCGGCCCCACCGCGACCAGTTCCGCCGGTGCCGAGGTGCCGTTGGTACCGGGGCATTGGGAAAACGCATTCTGACAATTCCCACGCGCGTACCTCCGTGGATGTTCGTCCCTGTTGTGGTACGGGCGGGAGCGGGGATGAGGTTGAGGAGTCGGCTCCCGCCCGAAGGGTCACCGTGACTGGTCAGCGGCCCTTTCCGATGCTCGGTTCCGCATTGCGGCGGGGCAATCTTTTGCAGAAGAATGCGGACCAAGGGATGAGGTGCCTTACGCGACAGCAGGAAGGATGATGACGTGGACGACTCGGGAAGCACCGTCCCGCGTAGGCAACTCGGCAGGTATTTGAGAGAGCTTCGCGAAAACGCGTACGTCACCGTCACGGCGGCGGCCAAGGAACTGGAATGGTCGGCACCCCGGATCTGGCGGTACGAGACCGGTCAGGTCTCCATGCACCCGAACGACGTGGAGGCCATGTGCCGGGTCTACGGCGCGTCGCGGGAGACCATCGAGACCATGCGGGCGCTGGCCCGGGAGACCAAGGCGCACGGCTGGTGGCACAGCTACGGGGAGGCGATCAAGGACTGGTTCAAGCTGTACGTCGGCCTGGAGGCCGCCGCGTCCAGAATCCGCAAGTACGAAGCCGACCTGGTGCCGGGCCTGTTGCAGACGGTGGAGTACATGACCGAGGTCATCGCCACGGACTGCCCCGACCTCAGCGAGGCGGAGCGGAAGGCGAAGGTGGACGTCCGGCTGCGCCGGCAACGGCTGCTGGCGCGCGCGGTGCCGCGTGCTCCGCAGCTCGACGTGGTTCTCAGCGAGGCGGTGCTGCGCCGCCCGCTGCGGGACCGGGCGGCGATGGCCCGGCAGCTCGACTCCCTCGTCACGGCGAGCCGGCAGCACAACGTCCGCGTCAAGGTGCTGCCGCTGGACGCGGGGTTGTTCCGTTGCGCCCAGGCGGGCACCTTCACCATGCTCGACTTCCCGACCGACGTGCGGGAGCAGGAGCCGACCACCGTCTACATGGACGGCCCGTGTGGGGCGGTCTACCTTGACAAGCCACACGAGATCCAGACCTATGAGGACGCCTGGCGCTCTCTCGGCGAGCGGGTGCTGGACGAAGACGAGAGCCGCGCCCTGATGGCGGCGATAGCGAAGGAGATGAACCATGAAACGTGACGGGGTGTGGCGCACGTCGTCGCGGTCCGGCGGTGAGGGGGACTGTGTCGAGGTGGCGGGCTTCGCCGACTCGGTCGGCGTGCGGGACAGCAAGGACCGGCAGGGGCCGGTCCTGACCTTCGCCCCGGACGCCTGGACGGGCTTCGTCCGGGCCACCTGCTCGGGAGCCCTCACCAGCCGTCCGTGACGCCCGGGCGATCCGGGTGCCCCGACCACCGGGGGCACCCGGATCACCCAGCCACACGGCCGGTGGGACGAGCGCCGACCGCGACGCACAGGCGGTGCGATGCGGGTCCGGGCGGGGCTGCGCGACTAGGCTGGTCGGCAGCAGGATGTTCCGTTGAGGGGGTGAGCCCGGATGGCCCAGGCCGCATTCGTGCCCGAGCCGGCGCCGCAGCCGAGTGAGCCGTCGTTCGACGTGTTGCGCTGGCACGACGAGCCGTGGACCGCCCAGCTCGCCCTCGACCTGTTGCCGGAGACCAACGGTCCCAAGGTCGAGGTCCTGAGCGGAAGCGTGATCGTGACACCACATGCCGGAATCGACCACCAGAACGCCGAGCTTGATCTTGCGCATCTGCTGAGGTAGGCGGCTCGCCGAGTGAAGCTGTGGCTCTGTCTCGAAACCAATGTCGTCTCCGGTGACGACCTCTTCATCCCGGACATCGTGCTCCTCGACGTACCCGGTGGGGGCGGACGACGGTGGACATTGAGGGACGCCTTGATCATGGGGGACCGCTGCGCAGGCAGTTGAGGTACGTCACGGAAGCTGGTCTCGCAGTGCGGCCCACCGCGTCAAGTCGGCCAAGAGCCCCGCGTCGGTCACTCGATCCCTCAGCGGCGAACTCGCCGAAATCAGATTCTTGGCTCGCCTCAAGGCGAGGATGCCGGGCAGCGGCAGTGCCCGCCAGTCACTTGCCTGCGTCGCCGCCACGTCGAACGGGACCCCGATGTACGAGAGACACTCCTTGACGACCTCGTTGGCGTCGAAGAGCCCCCGCCCTTGTTCGCCCAGGACGGCTGCGAGCTTGGCGATCCGGATGGCGCCGTCGACCGGGCTCAACACCGTCACCTCGACCGCCTCGTCGGTCACCGCCTTCACCACTGACGCGTAGGCACGTCTGTCCTCGTCGTTTCCAGCGTGATACACCTCATGCAGCGCTCGCGTGGCAAGGCTCTCCCACCAGAAGGCACGTCCGCTGCCCCGGTCCGGCTGTTTCTCCCGCAACCATCGTCGGATTTCACCCTGACCCTTCACACCGAGACCCTTGAGGCGCTCGACATCATCGGTTGGCATACTCGATGTCCCCGGGGTCGAACGTGATTCCGGCATCAGCAAAGACTCGAACCGCGAAATCAAGGCTGGCATCGGACGGCTGATAGTGCCCACTGTGGTTTGAGATTCTGAGCCCGAAGTACACACCGCCGCCACCCGCTATCTCCACCTCGCCCGCGGCCAGAACCGGGGCACCTCGCGCGAGCGCGGTGTGTGAGATCTCCGTTGCCTGTACCGTGTGCGGCATCACCAGGATCGAGCCGTCCATCGTGATCACCCACTTCAGTGTGCCCTGTTCAATCGTTGCGTCGAACCCCGCCGCTCCCAGCCTGACCGGGCGGACCCCGAGGTCATCGGCGAGTTCGAGCTCTGCCTCCAGTCGGTCGGCCATCGTATTCGGGAACTCGACACACTCGTAGTTGTTGTGTACCAGGACCGGTGCGCCGCCGGCCAACACGTAGAACGTGTGCGTGTCGGCGAGGCTGAGGTCGTACATCACCTTCGAACCGGTGAAGGAGCGGACCTCGCCGACGCTGGCCGGTACGCCCGTCGGGGTGTGCAGCCGCGTACCCACCGCAAGGTCGGACGCGTCAACCCAGGCGCCACGCGTCACTGACCAGAACGGATGCGCAGCGGTGGTATGGATCGTGCCGGTAGCGCCGTCGGGGTGTACTACCTGCACGTCGGTGAGCGCCACGTCCTGGTGCCGCAAGACGTGCGTGACCGACTCGCCGGTGGTACGCCCGGTGCGGGGGTCGCTCGCGAGGACGCGGTCATTCACCTTGATGCCGCTGATCGGGCGATAGGTGCCGTCGGCCAGCAGGACGGGCGTGCCCGGATCGAAGCTGTGCCGCAGGCAGGCGGTGAGCTGGAGCAGACGAAGCCGACTGAAGTTCGCGGTCTGAAGTGCCAGACTCGCCGTCCTGGCGTTGTTGGCCGTGACGTACATCGCCTTGATGCTGCGGAAGCCGACGTTGAGCAGCCTTCCCAGGCCGGCGAACAGCAGCGACTCGAGCACGGTCCGGCCGAGGTTCAGCAGGGTGGCCGCCAGCGACTGGTCGCCGTTGATGAGCCGGTGAAGGTTCAGCCCGACGTCGCCGATGGTGAGTACCGTCCCGGCGACCATCCCGCAGACGACGGTGAGGAGGCAGACGCCGCCGACGCCGACCGCGAGCGGCGTGAGCAGGGCGGTCGTGTAGTTGAGCGCCTCCAGCATGAGGCTGAGCTGCAGGCTCCCTTTGAACGCCGGGTCCAGGACGCTGTGGACGCAGTTCTGGTAGTCCTGGCTGCCCGGACGGAACACCTCGCAGTAGGAGGAGTTGGTGTAGGCCCGGGTGGCCAGCTCCGTCTTGTCGGCGATCACGTTTGCTGCGCAGTTGTCGAGCCACTCGCCCTCCTGGGCGCCCAGCGCCTGTTCCAGCTCCGAGGACGGCTTGGAGGTGTACTGGTCCGCGCAGATGAGCAGTTCGGCGTTCTTGGCGTGCTCGTACTCCTTGTACGCGTTCTGAGCGGCGACGGCCGCCGCGGTGGCGTCCTGGCCGGCGGCGATCGCCGACTTGTAGGCCCGACGGGCGGCGGCCTGCGCGTCGGCGGCGGCCTGGGCGGCGACCTGCTGTGAGGAGATGGCCCAGGCCGCGGACCGGATGGCGCTGCGCGCGGACGCGTTCGCGCGGGTCGCGGCGTTCCTGGCCGTGTTGACCGCGGCGGCGGCCTTGTCCGCCGATTGGGCGGCCTGGTTCGCGTACCCCTGGGCGCGGTTGGCGTACTGGGCCGCTTTCTGCGCCGACGCGGCGGCCTGGTTGGCGTAGTTCGCGGCCTGTGCCGCGTCGTTGCGGGCCTGCGCGGCGATGGCCTGCGCCTCCAGCGCGGTCCGCACCGCGGTTTCGGCGACCTGGTTGATCTTCTCCAGCAGCCCGCCGACGACGGCGAGGTGCACCGCGCTCTCATGGTCGCGCTCGGCGGCCGCGTACCGGCCCTTCTCGAGAAACTCGCGCAACCCCAGCGGCGGGCCGTCCAGCGCGATCTGCGCCGCCGCCTTGATCTCCGGCCCGCTGTCCGCGTTGCCCAGGATCTGGTTCACCTGCAGCCGCTCGCCCACCGCGGCGGCGTTGTACTGGCCGGTGTCGAGGAAGTCGCGCAGGGCCCGCAGGCTCTCGGCGTCCAGCGCTTCCTGCGCTTTCTGCGCCAGGTACGCGTTGCCGGCCTCGCGCGCGGCCGCGGCGATCTGGTTCACCTTCATCCGGTCCGCGGTGTACCGGCCCGGATAGTTCTGCGTGGCCAGGAACTGCCGCACGTCCGCAGCGCCGCCGGCCAGCGCGGCCCGCGCCGCGTCCCGCAACGCCGTGTTGTCCGTGACGGCCAGGTTCATCACCGCGTGCCGGTCGTCCTGGGCGGCGGCATCGGCCAGCCCCGTATGCACGAACGACAGCACCTGCTCGTCATCGCCACCGAGCGCGCTCGTGGCGGCCTGCCGGGTCCAGGTGCCGGCGGCGCCGGCCAGCGCGAGGGCCACCCGGCGGCCGGCGGCCACCGCCGCCTCCCGCGGCGTGGCCGGATTCCGCGCCTCGGCGATCAACCGATTGGTCTCCGCGTCCCGCTTGGCCGCCTGCTCGATATCCCAATCGGCGACCTGTTGCTGCGCCTCGTACGCCGCGGTCGCGTCCCGGGCCGCCTCCAACCCGTCGTCGCGGGCCACCGCCAGCCGCTCGGCGTCGGCCTGCCGAGCCGCCTCGAACACGCCGACCGCGTCGGTCGCCGCCTTGACAGCGTCCTGCGCGGCGAGGGTCGCCGCCTGCGCGTTCTCGGTCGCGCGGCGGGCCGCCTCGGCCGCCTCTCCGGCGTGCTCGGCCGCCTCGACCGCCGCCCGCGCCGCGGCCTCCGCGTTGTCCGCCGCCCGCCGGGCGGCGGCCGCCGCCGCGAACGCGGCGTTCCGTGCCACCAGCAGGTACCGCTCGGCCGCCCGCGCCGCCCGTACCG
This sequence comes from Micromonospora sp. KC606, assembly GCF_004348675.1. Lineage (GTDB taxonomy): Bacteria > Actinomycetota > Actinomycetes > Mycobacteriales > Micromonosporaceae > Micromonospora. The sequence goes on from NZ_SMKN01000024.1 coordinate 40,363, forward strand.
CCCGGTCGGCGTTGGCGCGCGCCCGCGCCGCCGCCGCCACCGCCTCCGCCGCGTTCGCGCCAGCGGCGTTCGCGGCCCGCACCGCCTCGTCGTTGGCCGCCGCCGCGAGCTGCGCGTTGGTCGCCGCCGAGTTAGCCGCGTCGATGGCGCCCCGGGCCGCCTCGATCGCCTCACCCGCGGCCGTGGCCTTGTCCGCGAAGTTGCGCGCCTGGCGGGCGACCGCGTTCGCCAACTCGGCCGCAGACCGCGCGGCGGAGGCCTTGGACCCGTCCCTCGCCGCGTCCGCGGCGGCCTTCCGCGCGCCAGCTGCCGCCTGACCCGCCCGGGACGCAGCCGCGGCGGCCCGCGCCGCCGCCGTCGCGGCCGCCCGCGCCGCCCGCGACGCGGCCGCCGCCGCCTGCACCGCCACCTTGGCCGCTTCCGCTGCTTTACGCGCCGCCACCGCCGCGCGTTTGGCGTGCGCCGCCGCCTGCACGGTGTTGTTCCGCGCCGCCTCCGTCGCCCGCGCCGCAGCGGCCGCCGCCCGACGCGCCGCGTCGGCCGACTCCTTCGCCCGCGCCGCCTCCTCCTTGGCCTGCCGCGTCTCCTCCGCCGCGATCTTCCCGGCGGCCTCCGCCTGCGCCAGCAGGCCGGTCAGCGTCGCGACCTCGTCATCCCGCGCGGAGGCGACCGCCCACCCGTACTCCAGGAACTGCTCCAAGGCCTCCGGCGTACCGGCGTCCAGCGCCTTCTGCCCCGCCGCCTTCACCTGCGGACCACCGGTGGCCATCGCCTGGTTGACCCGCAACCGCTGATCGGTAACCCACTGCGACTGCCAACCGGAGTCCAGGAACTTCCGCAGCAGCGCCGGGTTCTCCGAGTCCAGCGCCCGCTGCGCTACCTCCTGCACCTGCGGGCCGCCGGTCGCCATCAGCTGGTTCACCGACACCCGGGCGTCGATGTTGGACGCTTTTTGCCACCCGGCGTTCAAGAACGTGGCGATCGCGTTCGCGTCGCCGGCGGCGTCTAGCGCCTGCTTCGCCGCCGCCCGGACCGCCGGCCCCCCATCGGTCATCACACCGACGAGCGCGTCACGTTCGTCGAGCCGCTGGGCCTCCTGCCACCCGCTCGCGACGAACGCGCGCACCTGGTCGTCGGAGCCGACCAGCGCGGCCTCCGCCGCGGCCCGCACCTGGGTACCGCCCGCCTGCCATGCCGAGACCACCAACGTCCGATCGACGGGGGTCGGCTCCTCGGCCGCACGCGCCGGACCGGCGCGCAGGAAACCCGCCAGCAGAATTAGGACGGTCAGCGCGGCGACCAGCGCGCGGGGCCGATCGGCGCGGAATCGAAGCGACTGGCTCATTGCGGGTGACTCCTCCCGTGGAGGGGTAAGAAGCGGTCAGACGAGGGGTGCCGGCTCAGCCCGTCACGGTCAGGCGCAGCAACATCGTCGGCGGAGCGTCCGGATCGGCGCCCATACCCACCTGCGTGCTGCCGTCGGGATCGACCTCGACCGTGAGCTGCTTGCCGTCGTCGTCCCGAAGATTCGCCCTCACCTCATGCCCGGTGCCGGTACTCAGGCCGTCACCACGGATCTCGTAGACGCCCGGCACCTCGAGGCTGAGGAAGCCGTATGGGGCGCGCACCTTGAAGCAGACCCGCCCGATGCCGTCGGCGCCGATCTGCTCGTCGGTGGTGTACACCTTCAACAGGCCGATGCCGCCCTGTGGCGGTGTGGCACAGTCCGTCAGCAGGATGTGCCCGTCACCGGAGATCAGCTTGACGTTCTGCTCCGCCAGGATCCGCTCGGCGTGGGGGTAGGCGTACTCCTCCATCACCGGCGTACCGAGCACATCGTGACCGACCGGCGTGCCGGGGGCGGGTACGACGCGCTCGCCGATCTCCACCCACGATCCGACACCGGGTTGGTTGGTGCCGGGGTACAGCCGAAGCTTGCCGTCCTTGTCGAAGACCAGCACGTCGTTGTACGCGTCGCGGTTGAACTCACCGACGGTGAACGTGCGCATGGGCGCCCAAGCGCTGCTGCCGATCTCGATCCGGCTGGCGAGTCCGGCGGAACCGCGCCCGGGGTACAGCCACAGCTTGCCGGCGGCGTCGATCGCCAGCACGTCCTCGTAGGCGTCCTCATTGAACTCGCCGGCGGTCACGTGCACCATGGCCGCCCAGCCGCTGTTGCCGATTTTGAAGCGCGGGCCCAGCTGCCCGTCACTGCGGCCCGGATAGACCCAGAGCTCCCCGCCGGAACCGACCGCCAGGATGTCGTCGTAGGCGTCCTCGTTGAACCTGCCGATGTCGAGACCCTTCATCGCGGCCCACCCGCTGAGGCCGATCTGGATCCGGCTACCGAACCCCGCCAGCCCTCGGCCCGGATACACCCACAGCCGGCCCTCGCGATCGCCACCCACCACGTCGTCGTAGCCATCCCCGGTGAACTCGCCCACGGTCATGTGCAGCATGGACGCCCAGCCGCTGCCGACCTGGACCGGCCTGCCGAACCGCGCGGGCGTTGACAGTCCTGGATGGAGCCACAGGTAGCCGTCGGCGTCCACGCCGAGCAGATCGGTGTACTGGTCGCCGGTGAGCTCGCCCTTTTCGAGTCGCACGAGACCGCTCGGCTGCGCGGCCGTGTTGGCGCTGACCCATTCGCGGAGGTCCTGCACCCGCACCGCGGTGGCGCCGTTCCGGGTCTCGGTCTCGGTGAGGCATCCGGCCTGCCAGGACGCGATGACCAGTCCGTGCAGCTCAGCCGATGTCCCCGCGCCACGCCGAAACATCGGCGCGCCCGAGTCACCGTCGCACGCGCTGGCGGAGGAGGTGATGTCATAGCTCGCCGCGTCGACCGCCTGCACCGTGAAGACGCCGCCGTCCAGGCGATCCGACACCCATTCGGTCGCGGTCCGGCCGTACCCGGCCACCCGGACCTCCCCGCCGACCGGGAGTGGGTCGGCGGGGAGCCTGGCGGGCGTGACGCCCGTGACCGGGCTCGCCAGGCGGACGAGCGCCACATCGCGGTCCGGGTGCGGGATGACGTCGGTGGCCTGGAGAGCGTTACCGACGTCCGTGGCGAGGAGGTTGGCACGGCCGATGGTGACCGTCGTCGGCCACGGCGGCGGGCCGAACCTGGTCGGCTGGCCATCCTGCGCGAAGCACGAGGCCGCGGTGAGCACCCAGCGTTGCGTGGACGGGGCGTTCATGAATCCCGAGCGCGGGTCGACCAGGGCCCCCGAGCAGGCGCGGACCTCGCCGATCCGCAAGTGAGCGACGAAGCCGTCGGTGCCTTGAGCGACCGGTGCCCCGTTGGCGATTCCATAGGCGGGGGTTCCGGTCGCTAACAGGGTCGTCGCCAGACCCACGATCAGCGCCGCGGCGCGGCGTCGCTTACCCACGAAACGCATATGTGTGCTCCTCCACCGCATCGTCAGAACCCTGTTCAACCCGTGACCGTCAGCCGCAACAACATGGTCGGCGAGGCATCCGGATCAGCGCCCAAACCCACCTGGGTGCTGCCGTCCGGATCGACGTCCACCGTGATCGCCTCGCCCTCGTCGCTGCGCAGTTCCGCGGTCACCTCGTGGCCGGTGCCGGCGCTCTGCCCGTCACCGCGGATCTCGTACACACCCGGAACCTCCAGGTTGAGCAGTCCGGTCGGGGCCGTGACCTGGAAGCAGACCCGCCCGATGCCATCCGCCCCGATTTGCTCGTCCGTGGTGTAGACCTTCAACAGGCCGATGTCACCCTGCGGCGGCGTGGCGCAGTCGGCCAGCAGGATGTGCCCGTCACCGGAGATCAGCCGGACGTTCTGGCGCGCCAGGATCTGCGCGGCACCCGGGTAGCTGAAGTCTTCCACGATGGATGGTGGTGCGTCGTCGGCCACGGCGCGGGTCGGTGCCGGCGCCCCGATGAGGAGCGCGGCGCCGCCAAGGCCGAGCACCGCCGCGACCAGTCGCATGCGCTTCACGATGTGTCTCCCCGGTTCCGTTACGCGATGAAGGGTTGGGCGGACAGCAGTGCCTGATTCCAGCCGCCGGTGTCCACCGGATCGTTCGGGAATGGCTGGATGTCCGTGCCACTGCCGTTGAGCGGCGCCGGGTCCAGGAATCGCAGCATGGCTCCCTGCGCGGTGCGGGCGTAGTAGAGACCGTTGCCCGGCGACAGCAGATGCTCGTGGTTCCAACCCGACGCGGCCAGGTCCGTGCGCGCCCACGTGCCGGTGATCCGGTACTGGATCAGCTTTCCGGCACTGGTCGTGGCCAGCAGCAGATCCGGTGCGGCCGCCGTCAGCGTCTTCAGGGTCCCGAATCCTTCACCGATCAGCGTGTTGTTGATGAGTGTGGCCGGCTTCGCGCTCGGCACCGTGTACCGGCGCAACGCCCCCGTCGTCGCCGCGATCCCGAACAGCGAACCGTCCCCGTCGTACGCCAACAACTTGTGCGTGTACCCCGTACCGATCTGCACCGGCGGCTGGAACAGCAACGGGTTCGTGGTGAGGATGTCCACCCGGTACAACACGCCCGTGGTCGAGGCGACCAGCAGGGTGTTGAAGTTCAGCGTCGCCATCGACAGCGCCGGGAAGCCCAGCGGCGCCGCGGACGTCACGGTCCCCCGCCGGTCGCCGGTGGCCGAATCGATCTGCGAGTACGTCAACCGGCCGTCGGACCGGATCCCGAACATCGACACGTCGACCGGGCTCTCCGGGAAGGACGTCCGCGGCTCGGCGGACAGCAGGGCCTGGTTCCAACCGGTTGCATCCACTGGATCGTTCGGGTACGACTGGATGTCCGTCCCGCTGCCGTTGAGCGGCGCCGGGTCCAGGAATCGCAGCATGGCTCCCTGCGCGGTGCGGGCGTAGTAGAGACCGTTGCCCGGCGACAGCAGATGCTCGTGGTTCCAACCCGACGCGGCCAGGTCCGTGC
>NZ_SMKN01000250.1 GCF_004348675.1 Micromonospora sp. KC606
GCCGAGTTCGTCCGGCACCTGGTGGAGACCGGCCGGACGTTCATCTTCGACACCGCGCTGCCCCCGGCGGTCGCGGCCGGCGTGCTCGCCGCGGTGACGCTGGCCAGGGCCGGCGACGACCTGCGCGCGGAGCTGGCCGACCGGGCCGCGCTGGCGGTCCGCCGGCTGGCCGCGGCCGGGCTGACCGTCTCCGCCCCCGACGCGGCCGTGGTGTCGGTGACCGCCCCCGCTCCGCAGGCCGCCACCACCTGGGCGGCCGACTGTCACGACCGGGGCGTCGCCGTCGGCTGCTTCCGCCCGCCGTCCACCCCGGACAGCCGCTCGCGGCTGCGGCTCACCATCTCCGCCGGGGTGTCCCGGGCGGACTTCGCGCGCGCCCTGGACGTGATCGTGGAGTGCGCGCCGTGAGCGTGCCGAGTAGGTCGGAGGCGCGGCCGTGACCACACCGTGGCAGGGCGTGGTGCTGGTCACCGGCACCGACACCGGGGTCGGTAAGACCATCGTGACGGCCGCGATCACGGCCGCCGCGCAGGCCGCCGGAATGCGGGTCGCGGTGGTCAAGCCCGGCCAGACGGGAACGGCCACCGGGGAACCCGGCGACATCGACGTGGTGACCCGGCTGGCCGCCCCGCTGACCGGGCGGACCCTGGCCGGCTACCCGGACCCGCTGGCCCCGCTCGCCGCGGCCCGGGTCGCCGAGTTGGAGCCGCTGGAGCTCTACACCGCCGTCGACGCGGTCCGCGAGGAGGCCGACAAGCACGACCTGGTGCTGGTCGAGGGGGCCGGAGGGCTGCTCGTGCCGATGGGGCTGCGCCCCTCCGGCGAGCCGTGGACCGTCGCCGACCTGGCCGTCTCCCTCGGCGCCCCGGCCGTGGTGGTGGCCCGCGCCGGGCTCGGCACTCTCAATCACACGGCGCTCACCCTCGAGGCGCTGGAGCGCCGGGCGATTCCCGCCGGGGTGGTGGTCGGCGCGTGGCCGGCCGAGCCGGAACTGGTGCACTGGGCCAACCTGACCGACCTGGTGCCGAATCTGCTCGGGGCCCTGCCGACCGGCGCGGGGGCGATCGAACCGGGGGTGTTCCGGCGGTCCGCCCCGGGCTGGCTGACCCCGGCGCTGTACGGCGTGCTCGACGACTGGCGTGCCTGGGCCGAGGACGCGGGCTGAGCCTGTGACCCTTGTCGGCGCCCGGTCCGGCACGGGACGGGGGCCGACCACGAGGGCCAGCGGATTCCCGATCGAGGCAGGTGACCCCGGGAGTTGCTCACTTCCGGGCGGGCCGTCGTTTCGGGGCGATCCGCCGGCCGACTCGGACACCGGTGCCGCCGCCGGATGCCCCAGCACGGCCGCAGCGGTCAGCGACGGCGGACCACGAACGCGTCCGGCATCCGGAAGGTGAGATTGTCCGGGCACCAGGGCGGGCGGACCACCGTCACCCCGTCGAGCAGCGGCGCAGCCTCGGCCACCACCACCGCCGCCTCCATCCGGGCCAGCTGCGCGCCGACACAGCGGTGCGTGCCCGCGCCGAAGGCCAGGTGCCGGCGCGACCCGCGCTGGCCGGGTCGGAACCGCGTCGGCTCCGGCACCAGCTCCGGGTCGCGACCGGCGCGGGCCAGCCACAGCACCACACTGGTCCCCGCCGGGACCGCCGTCCCGCCCAGCGTGGCGTCCACCGCGGCCACCCGCCGCCAGGTCACGATCGGCGGTTCCAGCCGCAGCCCCTCCTCGACCACGTCGGCCACCGCCACCGTGCCGGCGCGCAGCCCGGCGCGGACCTCGGGCTCGGCGGTGAGCCGGTGCAGCAGCAGGGTGAGGAACTGCGACGTGGTCTCCTGGCCGGCGACCAGCAGGAAGAACAGCGCGCCGACCACCACGTCGGGGGAGTGCCCGTCGGCGCGCAGCGCGGCGGCCAGCCCGCCCCCGGTGGCGGCGAACTCCCGTAACACGGTGTGGAAGCGGCCCACCTCGGCAGCGAGAGCGAGCTGCCGGTCGGCGTCCAGCGGCGCCCAGAACAGCTCCAGCGCGGCCCGGGCGAAGTCCTTCACCGCGTCGACCGGCGCGTCGGGCAGCTCGATGAGCCGGGCCAGCACCAGCAGCGGCAGGTCGGCGGCGAGCACGGCGTACAGGTCGACCGGCTCCCCGGCGTCGAGGGCGGCGGCGAGCCGGACCACCCGCCGCCGCACCAGCGCGGTCAGCCACGGTTGCTGCGCGGCGACCCGGTCCGGGTGCAGCGCCTCGGCCACCAGCGCCCGGATTCCCGGGTGGCTGGCCGAGGAGTTGTTGGCCAGGGTCGGCGGCAGCCGGAACCGGTGCCCGGCGAGCACCCGCAGCGCGGCCACGGGCACCGGGGTCACCGCGTCCAGGGCGTTGTCCGGCCGCCAGGTCACCGGGTCGGCGAGCACCTGCCGGACCAGCGCGTGCCGGGTGACCACCACATGGTCGACGCCGACGTGATCGGCGACGACGGCCACGTCCGGCCACCGCCAGTCGACGGACTCCCCCCAGCCCCGGAACAGCACGCCGTCACGCTAACGGGTGGCCCCCGGCGGGGTCGGATCCAGCTCCCAGACGGTGGTGCGCTTCACCCGTACGCTCTCCAGCGCCTCCGGTACCGGCACGTCGTACGCGGCCAGCTCGCGGAACCGCTCTCGCGGCAGGAACGCCCGCCCCGGGTCGCCGACCAGCACGCGGGCCCCGCCGGTACGGGCTGCCCGGAGCAGGAAACGCAGCATCCGCTTCGCCATCGCCTCGCTGTAGAAGACGTCCCCGGCGAGCACCACCTCGGCGTCCCCGGCATCGGAGTCGAGGACGTCGCCCAGCTCCGCGTCGACGCGTACCCCGTTGGCCTCGGCGTTGAGCGCGACGGCGGCCGCCGCCCGTTCGTCGATCTCCACGGCGCGCACGGAGGCGGCGCCGGCCCGCGCGGCGGCGATGGCGACCAGGCCGGACCCGGCGGCCAGGTCGAGTACCCGGCGGCCGGCGACCAGCTCCGGGTGGTCGGTGACATGGCGGGCCAGCCCCTGCCCGCCGGCCCAGGCGAAGGCCCAGAACGGGGGCGGCTGGGCGCTGCGGAACTCGCCCTCGGTCAGTTCCCAGAGGCCGATCGGCTCGTCGGCCTGGTACAGCCGCACCTCGGGGACGAAGGCCACCGGGGCGAGGCGGGCGTGCAGTCGGACGAAGGCCGCGGAGAGTTCGGACACGGGGGTGATTGTCCTCCCACTGCTTTTCCGGCGTGTCGTGGGTGGGTCGTCACCGGTTCACCACTATCGGTGATAGTCGCCCCCGCTCTTCACGCTCCGTGCGAACACGCCCGTCTACCGCCTTCCCCCGGCCCCTCATAGCGTGGCCGTTGGATGGGACCGACGTGGGGAGGGTGACGGTGGCGAGGGTGTGGCGCAACGCGATGCGGGTCGGGGTGGTGCTGGCCTGTCTGTCGGGGACAGTGCTGGCGGCTCCCCAGCCGTCATCCGCGGCGGCCGGGTTCGCCACCGTGATGAGCGGCCTGCCGGACGAGTTCGTCGCCGACGGCGAGGTGCGGACGCTCACCGCTGTGGTGTCCCGCAACGACGGCGGCGGCTGCGTGAAGGTCCGCTGGTCGATGGTGCTCACCGTGGACGGGCTGCGGCTCAACCAGGTGAAGATGGACCGGGTGGAGGAGGACGGCTCCTTCCCGGTGGACATTCGCACCGAGGGGTCGGTGGCCCGGCTGACCGACCGGCAACTCGATCCGGGTGTCCTCTGCGCGAACCAGACGGTCACCGCCCGCTATCGGGTCGCCTTCGACGAGTCGGTCAGCCAGGGGCGGGTCACCCTCGCCGCCGAGGCGTACGACCCGAACCTGCGCCTGCTCGCCCGGCAGTCCGCCAGCCGCAACGTGATCGGCCCGGGATTCGGCGTGCCGACCACCGTGCCCACGCCGAGCGAGTCGGCGGAGACGGTCGAGCCGACCGAGTCGGCGGTGGCCGTCGAGCCGACCGAGGAGGCGACTGAGCCGGCGGTGGCCCAGGTGCCGCCCGCCACGGGCCGCCCGACGTCAGGCACCCAGGCCGGTGGCTTCGGGGTGGTGCAGGCGGCGTTCCTCCTCGGTGCACTGCTGCTCTTCCTCGGCGTCGGGCTGCTGCTGCGCCTGCGGCAGCTGACCCGGACGGCCGACGCCGAGGAGTCCGGTCGCAGGCCGTTCGAACGGCCGCGTCGCTGGACGCCGGCGCGGCGTTGATCGGGGGCCCGCCGGGGCCGGGTGGTGCATCCGGCCCCGGCGGGATTTCACTTGGAGAACACCTGGAACTCAGCGACCCGCACCTGGTTCCGCGCCGGGCTGGCGGTCGCGCAGTCGGTGCTCGTCGCCGGGTCGTCGTCCTGTTCGCCGGCGTACGCCGGGCCGCCGGTGCACTGGCTGGTCAGGATCTCCAGCCGCACGTGCGTCGCGACGGTGGTCGGCACCCGGAACGAGCGCAGGTTGACATCCCGGGTGTACGCCCGGAAGTTGCCCCCGGGGAAGGCGTCGTCGGCGCTGGTGTAGATCCGCGTCCAGCGGCCGGCGTCGGCGCAGTCGGTGGTCCTGGTGTTGCAGGTCCAGACCGCGAAGGAGCGCACCGCGCTCAACGCGTTCTGCCCGCCCGCGTCGGGGTCGCCGCTGATCGCCGGGCGGAGCATGCCGCTGACGTTGACCCGGCCCACCACCTGGGGGGCACCCCCGGGCAGCGTCACGGTGACCTGCCGGCCGGCGACCCCGTTCAGCGAGGCCCAGTTGGTCGCCTCGGTGTCGTCACCGATCCGGTCCAGGTTGACCCCGTCGCCGTTGATGACCGCCCCGGAGGCGGTGGACGCCAGGTTGCGGCTCAGCCGTAGGTCGACGTAGCCGTGCTGGCCCTTGCGGGCGACCACGTCGAGCCGCTGGTGGCCGAAGCCGGGCGCCACCGCGAGCAACTGGTACGTGCCGGGCACCGCCTCGAAGGTGTCCGGCAGCTCGGTGGCCGGGTCGGTGTCCGCGATCGGGGTGGCCCGGGCCTCGTAGTCGCCGACGTAGAGCCGGATCGGCGCGCCGGCGCTGTCACCCCTGGCCCGCAGGGTCAGGGTGGCGTTGCCCCCTGTCGGGCTGGCGAAGCTCGGCGTCGGGTCGGTGTCGCCCGCGCCGTTGGTGGCGGCGTCCCGGCCCATCCCGGAACGCGCGAACTCGGTCCAGATCAGTTCCTGGTTGGCCCCGCCGAAGCGCAGCCGGTCCGCGGTGAGCAGGTTGTCCCGCATGTCGAGCATGCTGACCTGGCTGGCGGCCTGGAGCAGGAACGAGTCGAAGACCAGCTGGATCCAGCGCCGGTTGCCCGGGCACCGGTCGGCGGCCACCGCGCCCCGCGCGCAGTCGAGCTGGCGTTGCGGGGTGCCCAGGCCGTACTTCTTCACCAGCGCGGAGCGAAGGCGGAAGTTGGTGGCGCTCCAGATCTCCCCGTCGGCGTGTACGCCCGGGCCGGCGGTGTTGTAGCCGACGTCGGAGTAGTTGAGCGGGCTGCGGCTGAAGTCGTGGTTTCGGATGCCGCTGACCAGGTTGCCGGTGACGTAGCCGCCGGTGATCCACGGCGTCTCGCCGGGAGCGCGCAGGCCGTGTTCGTAGAGGTACTCGGCGGCGAGCAGGTCGCTCCACGACTCGCCCATCGCCCCACCCTGATGCCCGCCGATGCCGCTGTCCGGCCCGGCGATCATCCGGTTGGTGATGGCGTGGGCGTACTCGTGCCCGATCACCGTCATGTCGTAGTCGCCGTCCACGCACGGCGGGTACGGGCCGCCGGCCTGCGGCTGCCACAGGTACATGTTGGTGGTCGGCGGCAGGCCGTCGCGCGGGGTGCCCTGGTTGGCGTTGTTCCGGTTGCCGGTGAGCGCTCCCTGCTGGGCGCGGCCCTGCTCGGCGTCGCCGCCGAGGCCGACCCCGCTCAGGTTGACCGCCTGCAGGTTCCAGGTGGCCTCGGTGAAGCCGAGGTGCCAGGCCCAGTCGTGCATCCGGTTGTGCATGGCGAACAGGTTGGCGATGGCGGCGTCGGCGTCGTTGCGCTGCGCGGAGGCGAAGACGGCCGGGTTGCAGCGGGACTGGCGCCACTGGTCGGTGAACGGGTACTCGTAGCGCCGCTGAGGGCTGGCCGTGGCGGGCAGCATCGGGTTGCCGGCGCCCCAGGAGACCACCGTGTTGGCCGAGTTGCCGCGAGAGGTGCCGGTCGGCGCCGCGGTGGTCAGGTCGACGTCCCAGTGCTTCCCGCTGGCCGGGTCGGTGAAGGCGTCGGCGCAGCCGGGCGCGGAGTCGCCGCACCAGCGCACCCGTTGCTCCTGCCCACCGGCAGGGCCGCCGGGCGGTGCGGCCGGGTAGACCGCCCAGCTCGGGTTGTCCGAGTCGTAGTCGACCAGGTCCTCGCGGACCAGCACCTTGCTGGTGATCCCGTCGACGTAGGTGGTGTACGCCGCAGGAAGGTTCGTGCTCGCGCCGATCAGGGTCACCTCGTACGCGGCGCGGTTGCCGTCGCTCGGGGTGGGCACGGCGACCGGGCGGACGCTGTGCCGGGCCACCGCGTCGGCGTGCAGGCCGGCATCGGCGAGCGCGGCCGCGTACGCCTGCTCGCCGGTGAGGGTGGCGGGGGCCGGCGCCGAGGCGTCCCGGGCCAACGAGGAGTTGACCGAGATCACCGAGCCGTCGACGACCGCCACGGTGACCAGTCCGTCGTGGCCGGCCGGCAACTCGCCGAAGCGCTGCCGGAGGGTGACCACAGCTCCCTTGCCGACGGGGTGGACAAGCACCCGGTCCATCGCGGCGACAGCGTCGGCGTCCAGGCCGAACAGGTCCCGATGGTCGGTGAGGTAGCGCCGGGCGGCGGCCTCCGGGTCGGCGGGCAGACCGGTGGCGAGTGGGTCCCGGGCCGGCCCGAGGGCGTGCGGGGTGCCGAGGCGGTTCCACCGCACGTCCGGGTCGATCCGCCGGGCGAGTCCGCGCTGCCGGGCGTCAGGCGCGGCGGTGCCGGTGCGGTTGTCGACGTCGGCGGCGGGGTGGCTGTCGCCGGCGAACGAGCCGGAGGGGCCCGGTGCCGCGGCCGGCGCGTCGCCCGGTGCCGCCGTGGCGGTGCCGCCACTGGAGAGCAGGGCGGCGACCAGACCGACGGTCGCCAGTACGGGGACGAGCCGGCGTCGGGGCCGGCTCGTCGGGGGTGTCCACTCCGGTATTGGCACGTGACCTCCTCGTGGGAGCGGGGCCGGCGCGGCGCCGGCCCGGGGCGTGCGCGGTTACGCATGCGCATCTGTGGATACCAGGCGGTTGGGGTGGGAGCAAGGTCGATGGTGCCGTTCGGCGCCGTGGGCCTCACCCGTCCCGCGCCACCAGAGCAGGGCGCAGCCCGGGACGCGACCGAGCCGCCGTACCCGCCGTGACAGCTCTCGCCGGGCGGTGGGCCGTTGCCGGTCAGTCGAGTCGGGCCGGGTCGAGGCCCAGCTCGCGGGCAGCGACCAGTCGGATCCACTCGCTGGCCTGGCGGCGGGAGATCACCCGGTCGTGCACGGCCAACTGCACGGCCAGGCCGTCCATCACCGCGTTGATCCGCCAGGCCGCGCCGGCGGGGTCGGCGCACTCGAAGGTGCCGTCGGCCACCCCGTCGGCGATGATCGCGGTGAGGTCCTGCCGCCAGCGCAGGTCGAGCCGGCGGCATACCTTCTCCAGTTCCGGGGTGCGCAGCGACTCCGCCCAGCCATCGATCCACATGGACCACGAGGTGGAGCGGCCGGCGGGGGTGTACAGGCGCATGATCCGGCGCAGCTTGGCCAGCGGCGTGGCGGTGGAGCGCATCACCGCGTCGAGCCGGGCCAGGTCCTGTTCCACCGCGTACGCGAAGGCCTGCGCGAGCAGGCGTTCCTTGGTGGCGAAATGGTAGAAGACCAGGGCCTGGCTCACCCCGGCGGCCTGCGCCACGTCGGCCGTCCGGGTGTTGGCGAGTCCGCGCTCGACGATCACGTCACAGGCCGTGCGCAGCAGGGAATCCAGGCGGACAGCGGCGGCACGTCTCGTCACGCGGTCACGGTAGCCCATCAGGGTGACCACAGCGCGTCACCGCCGTCGGCTGGTCGTGTTGCCGTCAGTCAGAAGCCGGACAGCGTCCCCGGGCGAGTCTCCGGACAGCGTCCCCGGCGAGTCCCCGGGCAGTGTCCCTGGGGGTTTCCGGGCAGGCAGCGTCTCCGGGGATCTCCGGGGGCGTCGCCTGGTGGGCCCGGGTCGGGCTGGGGCCCCGGCTGCCGCCGTCGAGGTCGAGCGTGGGAGATCGCGGAGCGGGCGGTCCGTTGCGGCATGCGGGGGCATTCAGCGTGCCGGGATGCCCCGCCCCGGCGCAGGCCACGACC
>NZ_SMKN01000251.1 GCF_004348675.1 Micromonospora sp. KC606
GGACCGGCACCAGCATGGTGGCGTTCGCCGTGCTGAACGCCCGTTGGCCGCCGTTGCCGCTCCGCACCCCCAGGCCGGTCGCGTTGACGGAGATCGCACCGGACGGAGCCCCAGGGTCGAAGCTGTTGCCGTCGGTCAGTTGCAGGGTCGCGCCGGTGGCGTTGCGCAGCGCCAGGGTGGCCGCCCCGTCGGGGGCGGCGCTGGTGATCGTGGTCGCCCCGCCGGTGTTCGACTGGCCGATCAGCAGCGGGTCGCCGGCCGAGGCCGAGGCGGGGGCGGCGGCGAGCCCGGTCGCGGCGGTGGCGGCGACCGCGGCACCGCCGGTGACGGCCGCCCGCCGCAGCAGGGTGCGCCGGGACGCGACGCGCTCGGGTTCGGACGTGGTCATCTCAGTTCCCCCAGGTGGAGTGGGCGGCGGCACGGGCCGCTGCTGCGGGAAGGTGCGGGTGGTCGCCGACGGTCACAGCTTCGGTGCCAGCACCTGGCTCGGGTGGCCGACCAGCAGGCTGCTCATGTCGACGATCACGTGCGTCGGCGAGGCGGTGGCCTGGATGGACAGCACACTGCGGTAGTTGCCGACGGCGCCCAGCTCGGTGAAGAGGAAGTTGGACAGGATCGTGCCGGCCGTCGCCCAGTTCACCGTCGACGCGGTCGGCTTCGCACCGCTGCCCCAGATGGTGAGCACCCCCGCGCCGGTCATCCCGACCACGGTCACGTTGCCCTTGATCGCGTAGCCGTCCCGAACGTAGCTGTCCAGGGCGATCACGATCGGGTAGCCGGGCGTGAGCCGGCCGGAAGGGTCAAGGGTGTCGGCCCCCGAGACGATCGTGCGGCGCAGGTCGGCGTTGCGGGTGTCGAGCACCCGGACCGGCCGCACCGCCACCGAGGTCGTCGCCCACTCGGTGGTCCAGGCCCAGCCGTTGACCGGATCGGCGGTGGGGCCGGAGCGGACGAACAGGTCGCCCTGCTCGTCCACCGCCAGCGTGCCGACGGGTGAGTCGAGCACCTGCGGGTAGATGCTGTCACCGGGCACCAGCCGCAGCGGTGCGCCGGCCGTGTTCTTCACCGTCAGGGCCGGGGAGCCGTTCAGCGTGGTGGTCTGGACGCCGGCATCGTGTGTCCCACCCATGACCAGGCTGTCACCGGGCTCGGCCTGGGCGGCTCCGGGCAGGCTCACGGCGGCGACACCCGCGCCGGCCGTGGTGGTGGCGACCGTGGCGGCGCGGCGCAGCAGTCGCCGCCGCTGCGGGTCGTGGTCGTGTGGCGACTGGGTCATGCGGACACCCCCGTGATGAGATCAACGCCGGGAATGCTCGCACGAGATCACGCACCGCTCAACCACCGGTCGGGCAACGGACGGCGGCCGATACGGCGGCGGCCCCCGCCCCGCTCGCGCGGGAACGGAGGCCGCCGGTGATCCGAGCTCAGCAGCCGGGCAGGCGCTCGATCAGGTAGCGCTCCACCTGGTCCAGGGAGACCCGCTCCTGGGCCATGGTGTCCCGGTTGCGCACCGTCACCGCGTCGTCGTCGAGGGTGTCGAAGTCGACGGTGACGCAGAACGGGGTGCCGATCTCGTCCTGCCTGCGGTAGCGGCGGCCGATCGCCTGCGAGTCGTCGAACTCCACCACCCAGCGCTTGCGCAGCTGCGCGGCCAGCCCCTTCGCCTTCGGCGAGAGCGCCTCGTTGCGGGACAGCGGCAGCACCGCCACCTTGACCGGGGCCAGGCGCGGGTCGAAGCGCATCACGGTGCGCTTGTCCACGCCGCCCTTGGTGTTCGGGGCCTCGTCCTCGTCGTACGCCTCCAGCAGGAAGGCCAGCACCGCGCGGGTGAGGCCGGCGGCCGGCTCGATGACGTACGGCGTCCAGCGCTCGTTCTTCGTCTGGTCGAAGTACGACAGGTCGACGCCGGAGTGCTTGCTGTGCGTGGACAGGTCGAAGTCGGTGCGGTTGGCGACCCCCTCCAGCTCGGCGAATTCGCTGCCGCCGAACTGGAACCGGTACTCGATGTCGACGGTGCGCTTCGAGTAGTGGGAGAGCTTCTCCTTGGGGTGCTCGTAGAAGCGCATGTTCGACTCGGACAGACCCAGGTCGAGGTACCAGTTCCAGCGCTCGGCGAGCCAGTACTCGTGCCACTTCTCGTCCGAGCCGGGCTCGACGAAGAACTCCATCTCCATCTGCTCGAACTCACGGGTACGGAAGATGAAGTTACCCGGGGTGATCTCGTTGCGGAACGACTTGCCGGTCTGCGCGATGCCGAACGGCGGCTTCTTGCGCGCGGCCGTCGCCACGTTGTTGTAGTTGACGAAGATGCCCTGCGCGGTCTCCGGGCGCAGGTAGTGCAGCCCCTCGTCGCTCTCCACCGGGCCGAGGTAGGTCTTCATCAGTCCGTTGAACATCTTCGGCTCGGTGAAGGTGCCCTTGTTGCCGCAGTTGGGGCAGTTCAGCTCCGACAGCGAGGTCAGCGGCTTGCCGTGCTTCTCGGCGTACGCCTCCTCCAGGTGGTCCGCGCGGAACCGCTTGTGGCAGGACTGGCACTCGGTCAGCGGGTCGACGAACTCGGCGAGGTGGCCGCTGGCCTCCCAGACCTTGCGTGCCAGGATGACCGCCGAGTCCAGACCGACGACGTCGTCACGCTGCTGGACCATGCTCTTCCACCACTGCCGGCGGACGTTCTCCTTGAGTTCCACGCCGAGCGGGCCGTAGTCCCACGCCGACCGGGTGCCTCCGTAGATCTCGCTGGAGGGGAAGACGAAGCCTCGGCGCTTGGCGAGGCTGACGACGGCGTCGATACGGTCGGCTGGCATGTTTCCTCCTACGCCGGCTGGCGGTCGGCGGGGATGTGAGGTGGATGGACCTGGACAGTTCGGGACAACGGTACGACCAGCGGCATCCCGAAGCCAGGAGAATACCGGGGCGGGATCAGCTGACCCCGCAGACCTCCAGCCCGGCCGTCTGCGGGTCGGGGGCCAGCGTCACCGTCTGGGTCTCCTGCCCGCCGCCGCTGAAGGTCACCTCCACCGGCACGGTGAGGGTGTTCGGGTCGACCGCACCGATCCGGTACGACGCCACCGCCGGCTCATCGGTCACCCGGCGGATGAACTGCGCCTGCGACTCGCGCCGCTGGACCGTGTCGCAGAGCGTGTCGTACGCCTTGTCGTACTCCTTGCGCACCAGCGCGCCGTAGTACTCGTCGGTGATCGCCTGGCCCTGCTCCTCGGCGGCCCGGATGCTGCTCACGCTCAGCCCGACCAGGGCCGCGCCGCCTCCCCCGCAGCAGATCAGCAACGCGAGCGCCCCGACGCCCAGCCCCAGCCAGAGCCGCTTGCGGCCACCCTCGGTGGGGGGCGCGGCGAAGGGCGGGGCCACCCCCGGGCCGGACGGCGGTATGGGCGCGCCACCGGCGGGCGATGGCGCGGGCACGTCCCCGGCGGGCGGTGCCTCGCCCTGGCCGGGCGGCCCGGGATACGGCGACGGTGCTGCCGGGCCGGGTGAGGTCATAGCTTGCAGGGTAGTGCCGCCCGCTCAGCGGTGCGGACGCGCGGCCCGATCACTGGCGGTCACCACGACCTCGCCGGCCGGGGCGGCACTGGCCAGCGTCTCGTACGCCGAGGGCTCGTCGAGCGACTCGGCGAGCAGCGGCACCGCGGCGATCTTCACGTCGAAGCCGCCCAGCGCCCGCCGGTACGCCCCGACCGACTCCCACTCGGTGAGCAGGCACCAGTGGCGGGGGTCGTCGAGGGCGCGTAGGAGTTCGCCGCGCAGGTAGCCGGGGCGGGCGGCGAGAGCGGCGAGAGCGGCGTGCGCCCGGTCGGCGAAGCCGTCGGCGACGTCGACGTCGACCACGAACCGGTTGGTCACCTGCATCGGGGACCTCCTCGTAGAGTCTGTGGGATGCAGCGTACGCAGAGCCCCCTGCTGGCCCGGTTGGCCCGGGCCAACCCGACGTCGGTGTTCCTCGCCACGCTGGTGCTGGTGCTGGTGGCGTTCTTCGCGCCGGGTCCGGTCGGCGGGGTGCTGCTGCTGGCGCTCGCCGCCGCCCTGGCCTGGCTGGCGGCGGCGACCTGGCCGGTGCAGGCGCCCCGGGCCCGGGTGGTGCGGCTGCTGGTGCTGACCCTGCTGGTTGCCGTGGCCCTGGCGAAGCTGCTCTGACATGCAATCATGCGTTTTTGACAATCATTCTCGTTCCCACGGACAGTGGTTTCCATGAACCTCCGCTCCGCTCCCCGCGCCCTGGCCGCCGCCACCGCCCTGCTCGTTCTCGGCGGCACCGCCGCCTGCTCCTCCGGAGACGCCGGCGCCGACCCGCAGCAGCCGAAGCGGGTCGACGTGGTCGCGGCGTTCTACCCGCTGCAGTTCCTCGCCCAGCGCATCGGCGGAGACGCGGTCACCGTGACCAACCTGGCCAAGCCGGGTGCCGAGCCGCACGACCTGGAGCTCAACCCGGGCCAGGTGGGACAGGTCGCCGACGCCGACCTGGTGGTCTACCTCAAGGGCTTCCAGCCGGCCGTGGACGAGGCCGTCGACCAGAACGCCCGCGACCGGGCCTTCGACGTGACGACCGTGCAGCCGCTGCTGACCGCCGCCGCCGGCGGGCACGACCACGAGGGCGAGGGTGAGGCCGGTCACGCCGAGGAGGAACCGGAGGCTGGCGGGCTCGACCCGCACCTGTGGCTCGACCCCACCCGACTGGCCACCGTCGGCGACAAGCTGGCCGAGCGGCTCGGGAAGGCCGACCCGGACCACGCCGCCGACTACACCGCCCGGGCCAAGGCGCTCCGCGGTGACCTGGAGACGCTCGACGCCGAGTTCACCACCGGGCTGAAGACCTGCCAGCGCCGGGAGATCGTGGTCAGCCACGCCGCCTTCGGCTACCTCGCCGACCGCTACAAGCTGGAGCAGGTGGGCATCGCCGGCCTGAGCCCGGAGAACGAGCCCAGCCCGAAGCGGCTGGCTGAGGTCGCCGAGGAGGCCCGCGAGCACAAGGCCACCACGATCTTCTTCGAGACGCTGGTCAGCCCCAAGGTCGCCGAGACCATCGCCACCGAGGTCGGCGCGAAGACGGCCGTGCTGGACCCGATCGAGGGGCTGTCCAGCGACAACGGCGGTGACTACCTTTCGGTGATGCGTACCAACCTGGCGACCCTGAGGACGGCGTTGAGCTGCTCGTGACATCTCCTGTCATCACCGTCACGCACGGGGTGGTCGGCTACGACGGCCGCCCCGTGCTGCGTGACGTCTCCCTGACCGTCACCGCCGGGGAGGTCGTCGCTGTCCTCGGCGCCAACGGTTCCGGCAAGTCCACCCTGATCCGGGCGGCGCTCGGGCTGGTCCCGCTGGCCGCCGGCTCCGTCGAGCTGTTCGGCACCCCGCTGCGCCGGTTCCGGCAGTGGCGGCGCATCGGGTACGTCCCGCAGCGGCTCGGGGCCGGCGGTGGCGTTCCCGCCACCGTGCGGGAGGTGGTGGCCTCGGGCCGGCTCGCCCGCCGCGGGGTGCTGCGCCCACCCGGACGCGCCGACCGGGAGGCCGTCGACGCGGCGCTGCGCGCGGTCGGGCTCGCCGACCGGGCCGGCGACCCGGTCGCCACCCTCTCCGGCGGCCAGCAGCAACGCACCCTGATCGCCCGGGCCCTCGCGGGCCGGCCGGAGCTGCTGGTGCTCGACGAGCCCACCGCCGGGGTGGACGCGGCCAGCCAGGAGGCGTTCGCCGGGGCGCTGCACGCCTTCGTCGCCGACGGCGGCACCGTGCTGCTCGTCGCCCACGAGTTGGGCCCGTTGCGCCCGCTGATCAGCCGGGCGGTGGTCGTCCACCAGGGCGACATCGCCCACGACGGCGCGGTCCCCGAGCCCGCCGGGCACCACGCGGAGCCCGACCACGACCACGTGCACCCGCACGGCCCCGACGAGCCCGCCGGGCTGTGGAGCAGCTGATCATGGAACTCTTCCAGTACCCGTACATGCAGCGTGCGCTGATCGGTGCCCTGGTCATCGGCCTGGCCGCCCCGGCGCTCGGCATCTACCTGGTGCAGCGGCGGCTCGCGCTGATCGGCGACGGGGTCGGGCACGTGGCGCTGACCGGCGTCGGCGCCGGGCTGCTGCTCAACCGCTCCCCGGTGCTGGTCGCGGTGATCGTGGCCACCCTCGGCGCGATCACCATCGAGTTGGTCCGGGCCCGCGGGCGCACCTCCGGCGACCTGGCCCTGGCGCTGCTCTTCTACGGCGGCATCGCCGGTGGGGTGATGCTCGTCGGGCTCTCCGACGCCACCAGCGCCAACCTCAACGCGTACCTGTTCGGCTCGCTGACCACCATCTCGCCGCAGGATCTGATCACCATCGGGGTGCTCGGCGTCACCATCCTGGTCACCATGCTGGCGCTGCGCCCGGCGCTCTTCGCGGTCTGCCACGACGAGGAGTACGCCCGGGTCTCCGGGCTGCCGGTGCAGACGTTGAACCTGCTGCTGGCGGTCGCCACCGCGATCACCGTCACCATCGCCATGCGGGCCGTCGGCGTGTTGCTGATCAGCGCCCTGATGGTGGTGCCGGTGGCCACCGCGCAGCAGGTCACCCGGGGCTTCCGCAGCACCATGACGGCGGCCATGGCGCTCGGCCTGTTCGCCGCCGGGGCCGGGGTCTGGGTGGCGGCCACCGCCGACACCGCCCCCGGCGCGTCGGTGGTGCTGCTGGCCATCGCCTCCTTCCTGGTGGTCGCGGTCGCCGGGGCGGCCTGGCGGGTGCTGCGCCGCCGCGCCGTCCCGGCCGCCGAGCCACACCCCGAACCGCACGAGGTCGTCCTGCGGTGACGCTGCCCGGCAGCCGCTCCGCGGTATTGGTTACCGTTGCAGGGTGACCGGCAGGAACGGGTACGACGCCTACGAGGGTGCGGGCGAGCTGCTGCGCGCCCTCGCGGCCCCGATCCGGCTGGCGATCGTGAGCGAGCTGGCACAGAGTGAGAGGTGCGTGCACGAGCTGGTCGAGAAGCTCGGCGCTCCACAGCCGCTGGTCTCCCAGCACCTGCGGGTGCTGCGCGGCGCCGGGGTCGTGCGCGGCTCCCGGCGCGGCCGGGAGATCGCGTACGCCCTGGTCGACGAGCATGTCGCGCACATCGTGGCGGACGCGGTCAGCCACGCGGGGGAGGGAGCACGGACATGAGCGGGCACAGCGAGCGGACCATCGACGCGGTCGAGCCTCGGGCCGCCAGGGACCGGAGGGAGGTGGCAGCGGAATGAGCGAGGGAGCGGCGCTGCGCAACACCCGGCAGCGGACGGCGGTGAGCGCCCTGCTCGCCGAGGTGGAGGGCTTCCACAGCGCGCAGGACCTGCACGCCATGCTGCGAGACCGGGGCGAGCGGGTCGGGTTGACCACCGTCTACCGGACGCTGCAGGGGCTCGCCGACGCGGGCGAGATCGACGTGATGCGCCCGCCCGGCGGCGAGCACCTCTATCGCCGGTGCAGCGAGGGCCACCACCACCACCTGGTCTGCCGGGCCTGCGGCCGGACGGTCGAGGTGGCCGGCCCGACCGTGGAGACCTGGGCGGAGCGGGTGGCGGCCCAGCACGGCTTCTCCGACGTCAGCCACACCCTGGAAATCTTCGGTACCTGCCGGGAGTGCGCCGGCTGACCGGTGTCGGGGGGTGGCTGTGCCGTGGCACGCTGTCCGGCGTGAAGATCTACGCTGATCGTTATCCCGTCTTCCTCCGTCAACTCCTCACCGACCTGCTCGTGGTCGTCTGGGTGTTCGCGGCGATCCGCTTCGCCCGGTGGCTGCACGACCTGGTGCGGCAGCTCGCCGTACCCGGGGAGAAGCTGGAGGGGGCGGGCGCCGGCCTCGCCGACAACCTGGCCGAGGCCGGCGGCAAGGTTGGCCGGGTGCCGCTGGTCGGCGACGAGCTGACCGGGCCCTTCGAGCGGGCGGCGGGAGCCGCGCGGGCGGTGGCCGAGGCGGGCCGGGACCAGCAGGAGCTGGTCGGTCAGCTCGCCCTGGCGCTGAGCCTCGCGGCGCTGGTCTTCCCGCTGGGATTGGTGCTCTTCGGCTGGCTGCCGCTGCGGGTACGGTGGATGCGCCGGGCCGCCTCGGCGAGGGCGCTCGCCGCCGGCCCGGCCGGTCGGGACCTGCTGGCCCTGCGTGCCCTGACCAACCAGCCGCTGCGGAAGCTGACCAGGGTCAACCCGGACGTGGCCGAGGCGTGGCGGCGCGGCGACGACGCCACGGTCGACGCGCTCGCCGCGCTGGAGTTGCGCCGGCTCGGCCTACGCCACTCCCGCTGAACACCCCGCCGCGGCCCGCACACACC
>NZ_SMKN01000252.1 GCF_004348675.1 Micromonospora sp. KC606
CCACCAGCGCGCCGTCCCCGCCCCCCGCTTCCCCGCCTGACTCCCACGCCGAGCCTGGGCCGGTGGCCGACAACGGCGCGCCACCGTCGGTCTCTGCATCTGCCGCACCCGGCGAGAACACCTACCTGCGGTGACGCCTCCCCCCAAACCGACACGACAGCAGGTCCAGCCGGGCAGGAAGGCGGACAGCTCGTCCAAAACCGGCCGATCGGCTGACGGCAACCGCCGATCGCCGCGTCAGACTTTCGGGATGCAACAAGGCTCCGGCTACCTCACCCCACGTCAGCGTCGCCTGGCCTGGCTCGGTTTTCTGCTCGCCGCCGTCCAGGCTCCCGTCTCGGCCAAGCTGGTCGCCGACGACTCCTGGTTGTTCAGCCTCTGCGTCGCCCTCATGGTCGCCACGGTCATCATCGCGGACGACGCGGCCCGCCGACGCCCGGCCAACGCCCCCGCCGAATAGGCAGCGGCAACAGCCGCCGGGGCGGGCCGGCAGGGCGATCACGTTGCGGCCGAGCAGTTCGGTGCGGGCCGGCAGGCGCCCGGTCCGGGTCGCCCTCGTGTCCCGTCCGTGCCTCCACGCTGCCGATCGCGCCGGTTCACGCCTGGTTCTCCCTCTGCCCGTCCTGGGCCGGCTCGATACCCGCGGCGGACGGCGACCGACCGGAAGAGGAGTCGGGACCGTCCGACCGGCCGAGGCCAGGGCGGCTTCCTGGTGATTAGCCTCGGTTCCCATGCGTGTGCCGTTCCCCCAGGTCGCCGTCCGGACCGCCGCGAGCCAGGCGCGCTCGACCCTCGCCCTGCTCGCCGCCTCGGTCGGCGCCGGCGGTCTCGCGGCGGCCGCGGCCAACCCCGGGCTGCTCGCGCTGGTCGACCAGCACGCCGCCGCGGTGCGCGACAGCCTCGACGGTGACCGCCGGCCACTGACCCCGGCGGCCCTCGCCGGCTATGCCGAGGGGGTCCGGGCTGCGGCCCTGGAGCACGGCCTGGTTCCGCCCGCCGGGCCGGTCGACTGGTCGACCCCGGACTGGCTGCCCGTCCGCCTGCTGGCGGTCTGCGCGCTCGCCCGTACCCTCGACCCGCGCCACCTCGAACCCGCCTGAGCGGCGACGGGAGGGCGCCCGCGCCGTACGCGGACACCCTCCCCGGCACACCCGGCCTCAACCGCCCGGACGTCGGAACTGCTGGGTCTCGTCGCCCATGGCGCCGCCCCGACCGCCCGACCGGGCCTCCTCGGGCTGCGGCATCGGCGCGACGCCGCCCCGGTCGGCCATCTGCCGACCCATGTCGCCACGCCCGGCGTTCTGCGCCCGGCGGTGCTCCTGGATCGCCCGCGACTCCTCCGCCGCGCGGTGCAGCCAGCCCTCCCAGCGACTCTGCATCGGCTTCACCAGACCACCGCCGACACCGACGATCAGGATGCCGGCCACCGTGGCCAGGACCGCGATCAGCACCGGAGTGGTGACGGTGGTGGCGATGCCCACCTGGTTCAACGCCGCGATGACACCGAGCGCCAGGATGAAGACCGCCGTCAGGTCGGCCAGGATCTTGCCGTACGACAGACCCCCGAGCGCCCCGGTGACCAGATCCCGGACCGCGTTGGCGATGGCGGCCGCGACGACCACGATGACGATCGCCACGAAAGCACGTGGCAACCAGGCCACCACTCCCCGGATCAGGTCGCTGATCGCGTTGGGTCCCCACACCCCGAAGGCGAACTGCAGGGTGAACAGCAGGACGGCGTAGTACGCGAGCTTTGCCAGAATGTCGCTGGCGTCGTACTTGGTGCGTTCGAGCGCGCGTCTGACCCCGCCGCGTTCGACCGCCCGGTCGAAGCCCACCCGTTCCAGTGCCGCGTCCACGATCTTGAGGACGGCTCGGGCGATGAGCCAGCCCACCACGAGGATCGCGATGAACGCGATCGCCCTCGGGATGAAGAGCAGCACCGACCTCCACATGTCGGCCAGGGCATTGCCGATGTCGACCTGCCTGACCGCGAGGGTTTCCGGCATGATGTCCCTCCTGTCGCATGGACTGCGCCGGGCGCATACCCGGTCGCTCGGAAGGCACGCCGGACGGGCGTACCTGAATTTCCCGACATGTCCGTCAAAACCTGCCCTGCCGGCCCTAACTCCTCCGTTACGCGGACCGCCGGCACCCGGAGCCACGTCCGGTACGCACCGGCACCGGCCCGTTAGGCTGCGTGGCATGCCAGGCACGGTCGGGCGCGTCCCCACGTCACCCGCCACCACCCCCGGACCGGCCCAGGTCTCGCAGGTGGCGGCGGCCGTGCTCGCCCACCCGTGGGCTCGCACCACGCTGGGGCCACCGCAACAGTGGGATCCGGCGGTACGCGCGCTGGTGGACGTGATCCTGTCCTCGCCGGTGCCCATGGCGCTCTACTACGGCGACCGGTTCGAGATGCTCTACAACCAGGGTTTCTCCGAGCTGATCGGCGACCGGCATCCCGACGCGATCGGCCGGCCGGCGGGCGAGGTCTTCGCCGACCTGTGGCACACCCCGGGCGTCGGAGACGTGATCGAGCGGGTCTACCGGCACGGGGAGTCCTTCCTCCAGAAGGAGTCGGTGCTGCCGATCGACCGGCAGCTGGCCGCCCCCGGCGACCACACCGTCTTCACCCGGGGCCACTCGCCGACCCGGGACAGCGCCGGCCGGATCGTCGGCGTGCTGACCGTCGCCGCCCAGACCATCCAGCTCACCCACCAGTTGCAGAGCCTGAGCGACTTCGCGGCGGCGCTGTCCGGCACGCTCACCCTCGATGACGTTGCCCGGGTGACCCTGCGCCACATGCTGCACTCGTTCGCCGCCGACCGGGTGGCCCTCGCCGTGGACGAGGGACCGGCCTGGCGGATGGTCCGCCGGATCCCTGGCGAGCTGCTCGACGAGGCCGACGAGCGACTGCCACCGCTGTGGCGGCCCGCCACCGCCGACACCTCCGCCCCGGTGGTGGTGGCCGCCCGCAGCGCAGTGCCCTCCTTCACCACCGACGGCCAGCCGCTGCGCCACCACGCCGTGGACCGGCACGACCAGAAGATCCGCTCGCTGGCCGCGCTGCCGCTGCGTTCGTCAGTGATCCGCGGTGGCCTCAGCGTCGGCTACCAGACCCCACACGGCTGGTCGGCGGCGGAGCGCGCGCTGCTGGCCGCCTCGGCCGAACTGGTCGGCCAGGCAGCCGAGCGGGCCCGCCGTTTCGAGACCCAGCACGGCACCGCCCAGCTGCTGCAACGCAGCATGCTGCCGGAGCAGCTACCCGCGCTGCCCCGGCTACGCATCGCCGCCCGGTACGACCCCGGCGTCGACGGCAACGCCGCCGGCGGAGACTTCTACGACGCGTTCCTGCTGCCCACCGGCGGCCTCGGCGTGGTGCTCGGCGACGTCGCCGGCCACGACGTGCAGGCGGCGGCCCGGATGGGACAGGTACGCGCGGCGCTGCGCGCCCTGGCGTTGGCCGACCCGCGCCCGGACGCCGTCCTCGCCGGACTCGACCGGCTGGTGGCCAGCCTCGGCACCGAGACCGGCACCCAGGAACTCTTCGTCACCGTGGTCTTCGGCGTGGTGGACGTCGACCGCGGGCAGATCACCCTGGCCAGCGCCGGGCACCCCCCGCCGCTGATCCGGCGCTGTAGGCCGGACGGCTCCGCTACCGCCGACTACCTGGAGCTTCCGGTCGGGGCCCCGCTCGGGCTGGGCTGCCGGCCCCGCACCGCCACCGTGCCGTTCCAACCCGGGGACACCCTGCTGCTCTACAGCGACGGGGTGGTGGAACGGCGGCGGCACAGTCTCAGCGCCGGCCTCCACCGGCTGGTCACGGCGGTGGCCGGGGCTGCCAGCGGGGATCCGAGGGCGTTGTGCGCGGTCGCCACCGCCGCCGTGGCCGGCGCCACCGAGGACGACGTGGCCGTGCTGGCCGTGGAGCACGCGCTGAGGCCGAGCCGCTCGGCGAGCACGGAGATGCCGGCCGAGCCGACCGCGCCGAGCCGGGTGCGGCACTGGATGACCGCGCAGCTCACCGACTGGCAGGTGCCGGAGGCGGTGATCGGCGCGGCGGTGCTGTGCACCAGCGAGCTGACCACCAACGCGCTGCTGCACGCCGGGACGGCCGCCCGGGTGGTGATCGACCTGAGCGCCGAGCGCCTGCTGGTGTCGGTCGCCGATTCCGGCACCCGGGGGACGGTGACCCGCGCGCAGACCGACACGTTGAGCAGCCGGGGGCGAGGGCTCGGCCTGATCGAGCAGCTGAGCGACGCCTGGGGCACCGACCCTACGGTCCGCGGCTCAACCGTCTGGTTCGAGATCCTCATCCCGGCGCAGTGAGCGGGAGCGTCGCGGGGACGCACCCCGGGTAGGAGGCCGGGCATGAGCACAAACCGACCCGACGGGGTCCTCTTCGACGTCGACGGCACTCTGGTCGACACGACGTACCTACACACGGTGAGCTGGTGGGAGGCGCTGCGCCAGGCCGATCACCCGGTGCCGATGGCCACCATCCACCGGGCGATCGGCATGGGCTCGGACAAGCTCCTGGACCACCTGCTCGGACCGGAACGGGACCGCGGCGAGGACGACAAGCTTCGCGCCGCCCACGACGGGCTCTTCGGCGAGTACTGGGAACGGCTGGTCCCGCTGCCCGGCGCGGCGGAACTGCTGCGCGCCTGCGCCGACCGGGGCCTGCGGGTGGTGCTGGCCACCTCCGCCGCCGCGCACGAGGCCGAGGCGCTGCGCGCCGCGCTCGACGCCGACGACGTGGTCGACACCGTCACCTGCGCGGCCGACGTCGCGCAGAGCAAGCCGGCCCCCGACATCCTGGTCGCCGCCCTGGAGCAGTCGCGGCTGGCCGCCGACCGGGTCGTCTTCGTCGGTGACTCGGTGTGGGACGTCGCCGCGGCGGCCCGACTCGACATCCCCTGCGTGGGGCTGAGCTGCGGTGGCACCAGTCGCGGAGAACTGGCCGGGGCCGGAGCGGTGGCGGTCTACGACGACCCGGCCACGCTGCTGGCCGGCCTCGCCGATTCCCCGCTGGCCACCGGGCGACGGAGATCCTCCAGGGACAAGACGGACACCCAGGCGTAGCCGGGCGCGTCACCGGGCACAGTCCCACCCCACCCCGTCGGGCGCGGGCGTGGCCGAGAGGTGGTGCCGTGGAGCCGGTCGATGTCGCGTTCGCAGTGGTGGGGGTCGGCGCCCTGCTGGCCGGGATCCTCCCCCGAGCGCTGGAACGCCGTCCACTGTCCATGCCCATCGCCTTCCTCGGCCTGGGCATGCTGGTCTTCCTGCTGCCCACCGGGCTGCCCTCGCCGGACCCGCTGCGGTGGCCCGACGTGGCCACCCACCTGACCGAGGTCGGGGTGATCGTCGCCCTGATGGGCGCCGGCCTCAAGATCGACCGGCCGCTGAGCTGGAAACGCTGGTCGTCGACCTGGCGGCTGCTGGCGATCGCGATGCCGATCTGCATCGCGGCGGTGGCGCTGCTCGGCTGGTGGTGGGCCGGACTGGTGCCGGCGGCGGCGATGCTGCTCGGCGCGGCCCTCGCTCCGACCGACCCGGTGCTCGCCGCGGACGTGCAGGTCGGCGAGCCGACCGACGTGGAGGACTCCGAGGACGAGGTCCGCTTCGCGCTCACCTCGGAGGCGGGCCTCAACGACGGGCTCGCCTTCCCCTTCGTGTACGCGGCCATCGCCGTCGCCACCACCGGTCTCGCGCCGAGGCAGTGGCTCGTCGACTGGTTCACCGTCGACGTGCTCTACAAGCTCACCGTCGGCGTGGGCGGCGGCCTGCTCATCGGTTGGCTGCTCGGCAAGCTCTTCTTCCGTGCCCCGAACAAGCTGCGGCTGGCCCGGCACTCCGAGGGTTTCCTCGCGCTGGCCGCCACCTTCCTCGCCTACGGGCTGGTGGAGGTGATCGGCGGTTACGGCTTCCTGGCCGTGTTCGTTGCCGCCCGGGCAATCCGGTCCGCCGAGCGGACCCACGAGTTCCACTCGGTGCTGCACGACTTCGCCGAGCAGATCGAGCGGCTACTCACCGTCCTGTTGCTGCTGCTCTTCGGTGGGGCGGTGGTCGGCGGGCTGCTCGCCCCGCTGACCTGGCAGGCGGCGGGTGTCGGCCTGGCCCTGGTATTCGTGATCCGACCGCTGGTCGGGTGGCTGTCGCTGCGGTGGGCGCCGGGCCGACCGGCGGAGCACTGGGTGATCGCGGTGTTCGGCATTCGCGGGGTCGGCTCCTTCTACTACCTGGCGTACGCGACGACCAAGGCGGACTTCCCGCAGGCGGAGCTGCTCTGGGCCACCGTCGGCCTGGTGGTGATCGTCTCGGTGGTGGTGCACGGGATCGCCGCCACCCCGGTCATGCAGTTGCTGGACCGCAGGGGCGAGCGGACCGCGACCGCGTCGGAGCGGGGCGAACCCGCACTGGAGGGCGTCCGGGGCTGATCGCGGGCGGCGCCCGCGCCGCCCGGCCGGCATGAGGGGCACACATCCGGGGTAGGGGTACACCTGTTCGAAGAGAGGTGGAGATCATGGCCGACCGCAACCGGCAGGTGCCGGACCCGCAGGGCGCGATCAAGGATCCGGACGAGTGGGTCACCGGCGACGAGCCGCCAACCGCCGCCCAGGAGTCGTACCTGCACACCCTGGCCCGGGAGGCGGGCGAGGAGGTCCCGGACGGCCTGACCAAGGCCGAGGCGTCCCGCCGGATCGACGAGTTGCAGGCGGAGACCGGCCGCGGCCGGTGAGCCGGAACCGGCGCGGGGCAGGCGGCGCAGGCATGCACCACCACGTCGGCGCTTCTACCACCGACCACACCGGGGCGGGCAGGTCCCACGCCGGTGTGGTCGGCGGGCGGGTTTCGGCGATGACCACGGCGTGGCCCCTGCCCGCCCGATGCGATCCGCACCACGCCAGGTCTTCACATCCGGGCAACATGCCCGTATTTTGTCCTGCATATGGGAGCGCTTCCACGCATCCTCGTCGATACATGTGAGGGGTTCGTCATGAGGAACAGCAGGACCGTCGCCGCCGTCGGCGCGGCGGCGACCGCGGTCGCCGTCGCCGCCACGATGGGGGTGGGCGCGCTGCGGCCGGCGCCGGCTGCGGCGGCCGACTCCGCCTTCTACGTCGACCCGCAGACCGCCGCGGCGGCCTGGGTCGCGGCGAACCCCCAGGATCGGCGCGCCGCCGTCATCCGCGACCGGATCGCCGCCGTCCCGCAGGCCCGCTGGTTCACCCGGACCAACACCTCGACCGTGCGCGCCGAGGTGGACGCCCTGGTGGGGGCTGCCGCCGCAGCCGGCAAGATCCCGATCCTGGTGGTCTACAACATTCCCAACCGGGACTGCTCCGGCGCCAGCGGCGGGGGCGCCCCGAACCACGCCAGCTACCGCGCCTGGGTGGACCAGGTCGCCGCCGGACTGAACGGCCGGCCGGCCACCATCGTGCTCGAACCCGACGTGCTGCCGCTGATGAC
The DNA here is from genome assembly GCF_004348675.1 of Micromonospora sp. KC606. GTDB lineage: Bacteria > Actinomycetota > Actinomycetes > Mycobacteriales > Micromonosporaceae > Micromonospora. Next base: position 7,477 of record NZ_SMKN01000252.1, read on the forward strand.
CAACTGCCAGAACGCCGGCCAGCAGGCCGAGACGCGGGCCTCCATGGCGTACGCCGGCAAGAGGCTCAAGGCGGGCTCGGCGGCGGCGAAGGTCTACTTCGACGCCGGCCACTCGGCCTGGCTGCCGCCCGCCGAGATCGCCTCCCGGCTGGTCGGCGCGGACATCGCCAACAGCGCCGACGGCATCTCGGTCAACGTGTCGAACTACCGCACCACGGCCGAGGCCGTCCCGTACGCCAAGCAGGTCATCGCCGCCACCGGGGTGTCCCGGCTGCGGGCGGTCGTCGACACCAGCCGCAACGGCAACGGACCTGCCGGTTCGGAGTGGTGCGACCCGCCCGGTCGGGCGATCGGCACGCCGAGCACCACCAACACCGGCGACCCGATGATCGACGCGCTGCTCTGGGTGAAACTGCCCGGCGAGGCCGACGGCTGCATCGCCGGTGCCGGTCAGTTCGTCCCGCAGCGGGCGTACGACCTCGCGGTCGCCGCCGGCCCGGTCCCGCCCACCACCACGC
>NZ_SMKN01000253.1 GCF_004348675.1 Micromonospora sp. KC606
TGCTGGGGGTAGGGCTGCGTCGGCAGGCGCATCCACTCCGGCAGGTTGGTCCCGCGCACTCGGCGAGGCAGCGTCGGCTGCTCCTTCGCCCGGCACCGGAAGAACGGGATACGCACGTCGACCTCCTTGCGACTGTGGAAGGGGCCGCCCCGCTACGGGGGAAGGCGGGGACGACCCCGAGCGAACACTCCTGCCGAGCTCTTCCACCTCCGCCAGGCAGCGCCGCATGCCAGACACACTGCCAACCCGTGACCGGACAGCAACACCGCGTGTGTATATGGTGGACAACAATCTGCGATGTCCGCTGGAGGTCTGATGAACGACGCGCTGCGCGTAGCACTCCAAGAGGCAGGCCACACAACGGATTCCCTGGCAGCGCAGATAGGCGTAGACCCTAAGACCACTGACCGGTGGCTCCGCCAAGGCCGCATCCCGCACCCCGCACACCGCGCAACAGCAGCCGCCGCTCTCGGTCGAGACGCGCCGGACATATGGCCGGACACTTCAAGACGCCGCATCCGTGATCTGGTGTGGTTTCGCCCATGGCAGGAAATGGAGCGCGAGGCCGCAGAGCTTCGATGGTTCGAGTCCAACGTCTTGCCTGGACTGCTACAGACCGAGGCGTACGCACGAGCAGTTCTCGGAGCAAGCGGACGGCGCACGCCGGACGAGGTGGATCAACTCGTGGCGGCGCGGCTCGCTCGGCAGGCCATCCTGAGGCGGGAAAACCCTCCATGGTTCACGGCGGTCGTGGACGAGTACGCGCTACGGCGACCCGTAGGCGGCCCCGAAGTGATGCGCGAGCAGATCCGCGCGCTGATCGATTGGTGTCGACATCCCCACGTCCGCGTGCATGTCGTGCCACGGGCCACGGGGGCATACGCTGGGCTTGACGGACCATTCGTCATCGCCTCCAGCCGGGATCACCGCACAGCCGCCTACCTGGACACCCAGCTACAGGGGCAAGTTGTAAGCGACCCGGATGACGTGACGGCCATACTGGCAGCGTGGGAGAGCGTCCGTGGTGAGGCGCTATCTCACCGACAATCAGTCGATCTCATGAGGGAAGTGGCAGAGACATGGACCTGACCGGCGCCCGGTGGCGCAAGAGCACCCGCAGTAGCGGCAACGGCGGCGCGTGCGTTGAGGTTGCTGACAACCTCTCTGGCGTCGTCCTGGTCCGCGACACCAAGAACCGCGACGCTGGCACCCTCCAGTTCAACCCAGCTGCCTGGCAGGGCTTCGTGAATCTGGCGAAGCAGATCGGCCCCGTGGGCTGACCAGCAACACGAAGAAGGCCCTCAGCGCGAAGCCTTGGGATCCAGCGGTCCTCGCAACCCCAGATCTCCTGGGAGTTGCGAGGACCGTGTCCGTTTCCGCTGGGCGGGCTCGGGGCCGCCGGCAGCAGCGGATCAGGGTCAATGAGCCGCCGTCGCGGTGCTCGGCAGCTCTGGGTCAGGCGGCGCACAGCGGCGACGCCGAACCTCTCGGTGACTGGTGTCCCCACTCAACCGCGAGGTCGGCCGCCGGTACGATCGCCAGCGCCTGACGGTCCACGGCGGCGCGGGCCGAACGCCGACGTGGCGGGCAACCGCCCGGATCGGGTGCACCGCCCTGGGTGGGCGAGTCGGTCGAGCGATCGCGGTAGGTTCCGCCCGTATCCCCGTCGGCTCCGCCGGGGTGGTGCCGGGTCGACCCGGCATTGGAATCGGGTCCGGTCGGCGCGGTGTGACCGGCCGGTCGGGTCGACGTACCCGGCCGCGCCGGAACCGGTCCGCCGTCCGGCGACGATCCGGTGGCGACCGACCGCCCGGTCGTGACCGCCGACGCGGGGGTGGTCAGTGGCGTGGTGTCGGGCGTGGCGGCCCGGCGGCCGAGCCCGCGTGGCACGGCATATGGTGGCGGGCTCGCCCGCACGTCGTCGGCAACCTCCGGCATGTCCGACGACCCGCACCGCCCGGCCCGGCGCGCGAACTCGGCACGCACCGCGCGGGGGAGTCGCTCGTACGCCACCCGGCGCAGCGCCGGGTCCACGAAGGCGTACCGGTCACGCGGGTCCTGCCGGAGCAGTCCGTCAGCGGCTAGTCGGCACAACATGCCCGCCGCCCGGCCCGGCGTCCAGCCGAGCAGCCGGTCGACCGCAGCCCCGGTGAATTCCGCGCCCAGCGTCGCCCCGGCCATCAGCACCGCCCGCTGTACGCCGTCGAGCCGGTCCAGCCGCGCGCCGGCGACCCGCCGTACCGCCTCGGGCAGCGCCTGCTCGGCCGCTGCGGACCCGTCGCGCAAGACCTCGACGACGTACCCGGCGGCGTAACCCGGCACACCGGCGACCAGGGGCAGCAGCCGTGCGGCCAGCGCGGCCGGCTGCCCCGAGCGGACCAGCATCCGCCGCAGCAGCCGGCCGCTGTCGAGCGCCGGCAGCGGCGGTAGCGTCACCCGGCACCGCCGGCCGGCGGTGCCGGGCAGCAGATCCGCCCAGTGCGGCCGGTGGGTGACCAGCACCGCCAGTGGCAGCCCGCGCACGGTGGCCGCCGCGAACAGGGTGTGCAGGAACCGGCCCAGCTCCGGTGCGGCGCGGTCCAGGTCGTCGACCGCCACCACCACCGGCTGCCGGGCAGCCACCGCCAGCAGCACCTCCCGGCAGGCCGCCGCGCCGTTCGCAGCGCCGTTCCCCCCGCTCAACAGCCCCGCCAGCGCGCCGACCGCCGTGGCGGCCCGGGCCGGCGGGAGCACCCCGCCGACCAGGGCCGCCAACCGGCGGCGGAGCACCGCCGGCGCGTCCCCCTCGCACGCGCCAGCGAGTTCGCGGACCAGGTCGGCGACCGGGGCGAACACCCCCTCCGGGTACGGCGGGCAGTGCGCCACGCACCAGCGCACCGACGCCCCGTCGACCTGCCGCAGCGTCCGGCGCAGCTCGTGCAGCAGGCGGCTGCGGCCGATGCCGTCCGGGCCGACCAGCGACACCCAGCGGGGGCGGTGCTCCCGCACCGCGCGGACGAGCTGCTCCCTCGCGGTGGCCAGCTCGCGGCGCCGCCCGACCAGCGGCCCGTCGTGCCGCGCCGGCCGGGGCCGGCGTGCCGCGCCGGCCCGCCAGACGTCGACCGGCAGCGTCTTGCCGGCCAGCGCCGCCGGGGCCAGCGCGTGCTGGTCGACCAGCCCGGCGGTGGCCCGGTGAGTGGCGGCGCAGACGACCACGCCGCCCGGCGGCGCGTACTCCTGCAACCGGGCGGCGGTGGTGGTCACCGTGCCACTGGCCGCGCCGTGACCGCCGTCGCGGGCGGCGGCCAGGTCGACCACCACCTCGCCGGTGGCGATCCCCACCCGAACCCGCAACCGCACACCCCCCGGCATCGGCCGCCGGTCCAGCGCCCGTTGGATCTCCAGCCCGGCGCGCACCGCCCGGTACGCGTCGAGCCCGTCGGAACAACGGGCGCCGAACAGCGCCATCACCGCGTCGCCGACGTACTTCTCCACCACTCCCTGCCAGCGCCGCAGTACCCCGGCGACGGTGTCGAAGTACGCCCGTTGCAGGGCCCGGACGTCTTCCGGGTCGAGCCCTTCGGTCAGCGCCGTCGAGCCGACGATGTCGGCGAAGAGCACGCTGACGGTGCGCCGTTCCTCCGGCACCGGCCAGGCCAGCGGGGTGACCTCCCTTTTCCGACCGGTGACAATCGTGGACATTGGCATCGCACCCACCTTCCCCAGTAGCGGGGCCTGACGACCCTCGGAGACTGTCACCAGCGGGCCGTCGGGGGATCTGCAGAACGACGTATGTCAGCGCACCGCAACCTTTGGTCACAAAGTCGACGCGAGGAGTACCACAGAGCCGTCCAGCCGGTAGAACGGTGCGGGAGCGGTGACTAGGCTGCGGTGCATGGCCAGCGATGTGGACACCGCACCGCTCGTCGGCCGTGCCGACCAGCTGACGGAGCTGCGCTCCGCGCTCCTCAAGCAGCCGGGGCCGGGGCAGACCGCGGCGGTCTTCCTCAGCGGCGAGAGCGGGGTGGGCAAGTCCCGTCTGCTGCACGAGGCCGGGGCACGGTTGCGTGACGCCGGAGCCGTGGTTCTCACCGGCTCCTGCCTGGACATCGGCGATGCCTCGCCGCTGCACCCGGTCGTGCAGGCGCTGCGCCGGCTCGACGCCGAGCTGAGCGTCACGCAGGCCCGCACCTCGTCCGCCGTCCGCGGACTGCTGCGGATGTTCGCCGACGAGCCGGCCACCCCGGACGGCGGCGCGCTGCTCGAACGGGTCTCCCGCGGGCTGAGCCTGATCGCCGAGGGCCGCCCCCTGGTGCTCGTCCTCGACGACCTGCAGTGGGTCGACCGGAGTACCCGCCAGCTGCTGCTCTACCTCCTCGCCGGCCTGGGCGACCTGCAGCTCTCCGTGCTCGCCGCGATCCGGGCCGAGGCGTTGCAGGGGGCCCATCCACTGCGCCGGGTCCTCACCGAGCTGCGCCGGCTGCGGTCGGTACGGGTGCTCGACCTGGCCCCGCTGGGCCGGGCCGACACCGACCGGCTCGCCGCCGCGATCGTCGGCGCCCCGCTGGCCCCCGAGGCCGCCGACCAGATCTGGCAGCGCAGCGGCGGGAATCCGTTCGTGGTCGAGGAACTCGCCCGTGACCTGCGTGACGGCCACGACGGCCTCTCCGACACGCTGCGGGAGATCTTCCTGGCCCGGGTCGACGCGCTGCCCCGGCACGCGCACGCCGTGGTGCACGCCGTCGCCGCCGGGGTGGAGCCGGTGGCGCACTGGCTGCTGGCCGAGGTGCTGCACCTGCCGGAGCAGGAGCTGATCGGCGCGGTCCGCGCCGCCGTGGCGCACCGGCTGCTCGTCGGCGCCGACGACGGCTACCGGCTGCGCCACCGGCTCGTCGCCGAGGTGCTGGAGCACGAACTGTTGCCGGCGGAGTGGTCGGCCCTGCACCGGCGCTACGCCGAGGCGCTCACCCGGGCCCCTGCCGACCTGCACCAGGCCCGGCTGGCGCACCACTGGCGGCTGGCCGGGGAACCCGCAAGGGCCCTGCCGGCGGCGATGGCCGCCGCCCGGGAGGCCGAGCGGTTGCACGGTTTCGCCGAGGCGCACCGGCACTGGTCGGTGGCGCTGCACCTGGCTGCCACCCCGGCGGCCGGTCCCGTCACGACGCCGGTCGAGGTGGATCGGACGCAGCTGCTGGAACACGCCGCGGAGACCGCGCACCAGTGCGGCGAGCACGCCCGGGCACTGTCCCTGCTGGCCGAACTGGCCGGTGCGGACGCCGCGCCGTCGTGCGCGCTGCGCATCCGGCGGGCCCGCTACCTCGCCGCCGCCGGCCGGTCCGCCCCCGCCGAGGCCGAGTACCAGCGGGTCCTGGAGGCGGCCGACTGCACCGACGGGGAACGCGCCACCGCCGCCGCCCGCCTCGCCGAGCTGCTGCTGCACCTGGGCCGGTACGCCGAGGCCGGCCAGCGGGCCCGGGATGCGCTGCACCTGGCCGCGGCCGTCGAGGGCAGCACCACCGAGGTGGTGCTCGCCAGCTCCGCGCTGGGCTTCAGCGAGGCGTTTCTGGAGGATCCCGACGCCGGCCTGGCGGTGGTGCGCCGGGCGTTGGAGACCGCCGAGCGGGCCGGCCGGCCCGAGGATGTCGCGTGCGCCTACCTGCACCTGGCAGAGCTGCTGACCGGCCCGCTGAACATCCTCGAGGAGGGGGTGGTGGTGGCCCGGCGGGGCGCCGAGCGGGTCGCCCAGCTGGGGTTGGGACGCACCTACGAGACGCGGCTGCTCGCCATCGCCACCAACGGGCTGTTCCGGGTGGGGCAGTGGGCCGAGGCGGAGAAGGTGGTCGCGGCGGCGCTGCGGCACCGCCCGTCCGGCGCCGACGCCGTCGAGCTGCTGCTGGCCCGCTGCCGGCTCTCCGTCGGCTACGGCGACGTCGATGCCTCCGACCGGGATCTGGAGGCGGTGGCCACCATGCTCGCCGGCGGTGGCGCGCCGCGCCACGTGCTGCCGATGCTGATCCTGCGTGCCGGGCTGGCGATGTGGCAGGGCCGGCACGACGCCGCCCGGCAGGCCGTGCAGCGCGGCCTCACCGAGAGCCGCTCCGACGACGTGGTGCTGCTGGCGACCCTGGCGTGGCACGGCCTGCGGGCGGAGGCGGAGGCGCGCGCCAGCCGCACCCTGCCGGTGGACGAGACGGCCCTGCGGCGGCTGCGGGACGCCGTCGACCGGGTGACCGCCAAGAGCGTGACGGCGGCCGGCCCGGTCCGTTACGTCGCCGAGGGTTTCCTGGCGCTGTGCACCGCCGAACTGAGCCGGCTCGACGGTCGCGGCGACCCGGAGGCGTGGGCCCGGTCGGCGGCCGAGTGGGACCGCCGCCACCACCCGTACCCGGCGGCGTACTCGCGGCTGCGGCAGGCCGAGGCGTTGCTGGCGCGGCGTAACCGCAGCGCCACCGCGGCGAAGCTGCTGCGCCAGGCGTACGAGACGGCGCAGGGGCTGGGTGCGGTGCCGCTGACCAGCGAGATCAGGAGCCTGGCGGGGCGGGCCCGGGTGGAGTTGGAGGAGCGGTCGCGACTGCCCGCCGGTCGCTCGGTCAGGCGGGGCGGGGCGACCGGTGACGAGCTGGGGGTGCTGACCGCCCGGGAGCGGGAGGTGCTCGCCGCGGTGGCCGAGGGCCTGACCAACAAGGAGATCGGCCAGCGGCTGTTCATCAGCGAGCGCACCATCGGCGTGCACGTCTCGCACATCTTCGACAAGCTCCAGGTGCGTACCCGGGTGCAGGCCAGCGCGATCTTCCTGCGCAACCGGGGCGAGTGACGTACGCCTGTCGTAACGCGAATACGTCGTTCTACTGATGGCGTCGTCGTACCGCGCTGGAAGGCTGATGCGCGGAGGACGACGGCACGGGCGCGCCCTGGACCACTGTGGAGGAGACATGACGGAACCGGTCTGGGGTCCGGTCCACGCCGACATCGTCGGCCTGCTCGCCGACCACCCCGAGGACGTGCCGGCGGTGGTGGACCACCTGACCAAACTCCAGGACCTGTTGGTGCGGCTGCCCCCGCTGGAGGCGAGCTGCCCGCTCGCCGACTTCAACCGGCTCTACCTGACCATCACCACCAGCGTCCTGGAGGGGTTGTACGACGACTTCTTCGCCGACCCGGTCTTCCTCGCCCGGCTCGACGTGGAGTTCGCCGCCCGCTACTTCGACGCGCTGCGGCTGTGGACGGAGTCCAGCCCGACCACACCGAGGGCGTGGTCGTGCCTGTTCGAGCGGATGCGGGGGCCGGACGCCCGGCCGCTGCCGTCGGCGGCGGCGGGGGTGAACGCGCACATCAACTTCGACCTGCCGTTCGCGCTGGTGACCACCTTCGACCACCTGGAGTCGGAGCCGGTCGACGGCACCGACCAGCACCGCGACTACCTGAAGATCAACGACATCTTCGCCGACAAGATCCCGTCGCTGCGCCGCGGCTACCTGGAGCGCTGGCAACTGTTGCTGGACATGCTCAACGGCGACATCGACGACTGGTACCAGGGCGAACTGGTGGAATACACCCGGGACGTGGCCTGGCGCAACGCCCAGAAGATCTGGCGCTGCCGGCACGACCCGCACGCCCGAGACTGCGAGCGTACGCGGTTGGACGACAACGCCGCGGCGCTCGGCCGGCTACTGCTGTCGCCGCTGGGGGCGTTTCTGCAGTAGCCGGGACGGGGGGTCCCCGCGCTCCGGGAAACCGGGGCGCGGGGACGTGTCCTGCCCGACCGCAGCCGGTCGCCGGCCCCGCCGCGTGCGCGCCGACGCGGTTCCGGCTCTGGCGTCTGGGCCGTGACCTCCGCGTCCGGCCGTCACGGTGGCGTCAGCGACCCGCAGGCGCTGGCGGCCGTCCTGAACCAGCCAACTGTCCGGTGAACGTCCCCGGCTTGCCCGTTCCGCCGGGCGGGGCCGGGGACAGCGCCTACGGTCGGTGCAGGAGGCGCGGAGAGTAGGACGGGGCATGGCGCAGGGG
>NZ_SMKN01000254.1 GCF_004348675.1 Micromonospora sp. KC606
GTCCCGACCGGAGGATCGCCTGTGCACAGACGACGGCGCCCGCCGCCGCGAAACGCGGTGGCGGGCGCCAGGGGTGGCGGCGCGTCAGTCGTCGCCCTGGAAGTAGCTGATCAGCCGCAGCAGCTCCAGGTAGAGCCAGATCAGGCTGACCAGGATGCCGAAGGCGGCGACCCACGAGTATCGCTGGGGCAACCCCATCCGGACGCCCTGCTCGACCTCGTTGAAGCTCAGCACGAAGCTGAGCGCGGCGACCACGACGACGACCAGGCTGAAGCCGATCGCCAGCTTGCTGCCGTCGCGCAGGCCGGTGTTGATGCCGAAGAGCGCCAGCACAAAGTTGATCAGCATGACGGCGAACAGGCCGGCCATCACGGCGATCATGCCCTTGACGAACTTCGGCGTCGCCCGGATGACCCGCGCCTTGTAGAGCACGGCCATCAGGAAGAAGACGCCGAAGGTGGACACCACGGCCTGGAGCACGATGCCGTCGTAGAGCGACTCGAAGGCCTTGCTGACCAGGCCGACGAAGGCGCCCTCGACCACCGCGTACGCGATGACCAGCGCCGGGTTGGCCATCCGGGAGAACGAGATGATCAGGCCGAGGACCAGACCGACGATGGCCGCGCCGATCCAGGCCGGACCGAGCAGGGCGTCCGGCACCAACACCCAGGCGGCCGCGGCGGAGACGCCGAGAATGCCCAGGAGCGCGACGGTCTTGACCACCACGTCGTCGATCGACATCGTGCCAGCCGCCACCGGGGCGACCGGGGAGCCGGGCTGGCCGGGGTACTGCTGGGGAATGCCGGGCTGTCCGTACGGCCCGGGCTGGGCGTACCCGGCGGAACGCTCCCGCTCGGCCGCTTGGCCGAGCCGGGCGAGCACCGGGTTCGAGGTCTTCACTTTCAGGCCTCCCTCAGGGGGTCGTCGCACGCTGACGTGCCCTTACAGGGTACGGGTCACGGTCAAGGCGCGCCGCACGGCAAGCTGTGGGATAGCTGAGAGTCTGCGGTGCCCGGGGCGGGGGTCGAACCCGCACGCCTTGCGGCAGCCGCTTTTAAGGCGGCCGTGTCTGCCGTTCCACCACCCGGGCAGGCGGCACCGGCGCGTCGGCACGCGGCAGTGCACGTGTCACGGTATCCGTTGCCGGGCCACGGGACGTACCCCCTGCCGCTCAACGGCTAGGGTCGAGTTCGTGACCAGCGCAGCCCGTACGGCGCCCGACGCCGACCGCGACCGGGCGGTCGACCGCACCGGGTCGGCCGCGGCCGGCTCCCGCCTCGCCCGGTGGAGGTCCCTCCTTCTCCGGCACCGCGCCGACCTGACGGTCGGGCTGATCTTCCTCCTGCTCGCCGGCTGGGTCAGCCACGAGCTGTGGCCCGACCCGTCCGGCCGGGTGCTGGCCCTCAACCCGGCGGACCAGACGCTCTACGAGTGGTTCCTGGCCGTCGACGCGCGGGCCCTGCACGGAGACTTCGGCCTGCTCACCGACAAGCTGAACGCCCCGGACGGGGTGAACCTGATGACCAACACCACGGTCATCGCGCTCGGGGTTCTGCTCGCCCCGGTCACCCTCCTGTTCGGGGCACCGGTCACCTTCGCCCTGTTGGTCGGAGTGAACCTGGCCGGCACCGCCGTCGCCTGGTACCTGCTGTTCACCCGTACGCTGCGGGTCCGGGGGCTCGCCGCCGCGCTGGGCGCCGGGCTGTGCGGCTTCGGGCCTGGCATGGTGTCGCAGTCCAACAGCCACCTGCACATGACCGCGCAGTGGCTGGTACCGGTGATCGTCTGGTTGGTGGTCCGGCTGTCGCGCGCCGCCGATTCGGGGCCGGGGTCACTCGACCGACGGCGATTGGTCAGTTCGGCGGTGGGGCTGGCCGTCGCGGTGACCGTGCAGATCTTCGTCGGCGAGGAGGTGCTCTTCCTCGCGGCGGTCACCCTGCTGGTGATGACCGTCGCCTACGGCCTCGCCGACCGGGACCTGCTGCGCCGCGCGCTACCCGGGTTCGTCGGCGGCCTGCTGCTCGCCGCCGGGCTGGCCCTGGTCGTCCTGGGCTGGCCGCTGTGGTTCCAGTTCGCCGGCCCACAGGGCGTGGCGGACGGGATGTTCAGCCCGCACTACTTCTCGGCCGACCTGCGCAGCTGGTGGACTCTGTCCCCGCTGTCGGTGCTCGGCGACGACTCCTCGGCCCGGCTCACCACCGGCCCGGCCGAGTACAACACCTTCCTGGGTCTGCCGCTGCTGCTGGTCACCGCCGGCTGCGCGCTCTGGCTGTCGCGTCGCGGCCGGTCCGTCGGGGACGGGCAGGATCGCCCGCCACGCCGTCCACTGGTGGCCGCGTGCGTCGTCGCGGCCCTGGTCATGGGCGCGCTGTCACTGGGTCCGCGGTTGGTCCTCGACGGCGAGCGCAGCGCGCTGCCCGGGCCGTACGCGCTGCTCGCCGGGCTGCCGGTGGTCGACGGCGCGCTGCCGACGCGGTTCGCGCTGGCCGTGCTCCCGCTGGCCGGCACGCTGCTGGCGCTCGCCGTGGACCGGGCGCTGCGCTCTCCCGGGCGGGCCCGGCGGCTGGTCCCGGCGGCGATCGGCGCGGCCCTGCTCACGGTCTTCCCCGCTCCCCTGCCGGCCACCGACCGGCCGGCGCTGCCCGAGTTCATCAGCGGCGGCCACTGGCGCGAGTGCGTACGCCCCGGCGGGGTGTTGGTGCCGGTGCCGGCGGCCACCCCGAAGGACCCCTGGCCGATGCGCTGGGCCACGGCGGCCGACGCGCGGTTCGCGATCCCGGAGGGCTTCTTCATCGGCCCGTACGGGGCGGGCGGCTCCGCCGCGATGGGCACCTTCAAACGGCCCACCTCGGAGCTGCTGGCCGACGTGGCGCAGCATGGCGGGAAGCCGGTGGTCGACGAACGACGGCGACAGCAGGCCCGCGCGGACGCCGATCACTGGGGCGCCTCCTGCGTGGCGGTGACCGACGACGCCCCACACGCGGAGAGCCTGCGCCGCACCCTGGTGCAGCTCTACGGGCCGGGCACCCGGATCGCCGACGCCTGGATCTGGCGGGTCTAGCAGACGACGAGGGCCTCCCCGCGCCGGGAAGGCCCTCGTCGTACGCGCGTGCGTCAGCTCCGCTTACCCACGCCCACCGGCTGCTTCGGCGGCGGCGCGGATGCCTCGGCGAACTCCTCGCGCGGATCGTGCAGCTGGCCGAGGGCGACGACCTCACGCTTGAGGAAGAACGCCAGCGACCAGTCGACCACGACCCGAACCTTGCGGTTGAACGACGGGATCCGGCTCATGTGGTACGTCCGGTGCATGAACCAGGCCGGCCAGCCGGTCATCTTGACGCCGTACACCTGGGCGACGCCCTTGTGCAGGCCGAGGCTGGCCACGCTGCCGGCGTGCTTGTGCTTGTAGTTGACCGGCTCACGCCCACGGATCACGTTGACGATGTTGTCGGCCAGCCGCGCTGCCTGGCGCACGGCGTGCTGCGCGCTCGGCGAGCAGTAGTTGCCGGGCTCCTTCGTGAGGTCCGGCACCGCGGCGCAGTCGCCCGCGCTCCACGCGCCCTCGACCACCCGGTCGCCGTCCACGACCTGGAGGGTCGGCAGGCAGGTGACCCGACGACGGTCGTCGCGCGGGAAGTCGGTGGCGTCCAGCATCGGCGACGGCTTCACGCCGGCGGTCCACACGATGGTGTCCGCCGTGAAACTGTCACCGTCGGAGAGCTTCACCACCCCGTCGACGCAGGACTCCAGCCGGGTGTCCAGGCGGATGTCCATGTTGCGCTTCAGCAACTGCTGCACCGTGTAGGCGCCCATGTCCCGGTCGACCTCGGGCAGCACCCGCTGCGTCGCCTCGACCAGCACCCAGCGCATGTCCTCCGGCTTGAGCTCCGGGTAGTAGCGCAGGGCGTCGCGGGCCATGTCCTCCATCTCGGCGAGCGCCTCGATCCCGGCGTAGCCACCGCCGACGAAGACGAAGGTCAGCGCGTTGCGCCGGACCTCCGGGTCGACCGTCGCAGCCGCCACGTCGAGCCGGTCCAGCACGTGGTTGCGCAGGTAGATCGCCTCACCGATGGTCTTGAACCCGATCCCGTGCTCGTGCAGGCCGGGGATCGGCAGCGTCCGGGAGACCGAACCGGGGGCCACCACCACGTGGTCGTACGGGATCTCCCGGGTCGGGCCACTGATCGGCTGCACCACCGCAGTGCGGCGGGCGTGGTCGATCCGCGTCACCGCGCCCACCACGACCTTGCACTTGCGCAACTCACGACGCAGCGGCACCACGGCGTGGCGGGGCGAGATGTTGCCCGCCGACGCCTCCGGGAGGAACGGCTGGTACGTCATGTGCGGCTGCGGGTCGACGACGACGACCTCGGCCTCACGGGAGCTCAGCTTCTTGGACAGGCGCAGAGCGGCGTACAGGCCGACGTGCCCGGCACCCACGACAAGGATCCGCTTCGGGTTCACGTCAACCATCTTTCCCCGGGCGGCTCGGCTAATCCCGTCCGAGACCCTCTCTTGTGACGGAGCACAACCCCTGTGACCTGCACCTCGTGCCCGTCATCCCGCTATCTGCGATGCAGCAACCAGCCCAACAGCCCGCTGCACCCCACCGCCACCAGCAGTCCCGCCACTGTCGCGGTCTGGAAACCGGCACCGTCGCCGATCCCGCCCAACCAGGCCAGCACGACGCCCACGACCCACGTGGCGAGCATCACCACCGCGGCCCGGGTCAACCAGCGCACCACCACGTCCGGGTCGACGAGCGCGTCGTAGGGCAGCACCGCGGCGAACGCGCAGAGGGTGTGCCCGAGGTAGAGCGTCGCGGCCACGGCGAGCAGCCGCCAGAGCGCGATCGGACGGTCGTACCCGGCGGACGCGATCACCCAGCCGCCCACCGTGACCAGGGCGGCGAAGGTCGGCCAGACGCGGCGCGGCCCCGCCGCCGGCAGCGCCGCCACCACCGCCAGGGCCAGCAGCGTCCGTGGCTGGAACACCTGCACCGGGTACGCCAGCAGCAGGCCCGCCAGCACCACCACGAAGATGCCGAAACGCACCAGCAGTGTCGTCGGGGACACCCGGCGCACCGGCCCAAGAAGCGCCTTCACCCGCTCCACCACCGCGTTCACGGATCCGCCCGCCGCCCGCGGCGACCGGCCCGCGCCGCACCCGCCATCACCGGGCACCCACCCGCGGAGCGGTGGCCAGCCGGGCCACGTCGCGGAGCACCTGGTCCAGGCTGCCCGCGCCGGCCCATGGCACCACCGGCACGCCGTGCTCACGCAGCTGACTGATCATCGTGTCCCGGTCCAACCGCCACAGCCGGTACGCCACCGGCGCCCAGCCCTTCTCGCCCGGCGGCGGCAGGTCGGCCGGGAGGGTGTCCACCGCCACCACGAACCGCCCGCCCCGGGCCAGCCGGGCCAGCATCTGCGCCGACCGCTCGTCGAGCAGCGGCGTGAGCACCACCACCAACGCGTCGGCGGAGAGCAGCTGCGGCCCGAACACCTGGTCGTACGGCTCGTGCGGGGAGGACTCCGCGCGGGTGTCGAGCAGCCACTCCAGTACGGTCAGGTACTGCCGCCGGCCGGTGGCCGGCCGGAGCCGGCGGGCCGCCGGCCCGTACTCCAGCAGCGCCACCCGGTCACCCCGGTGCAGGTAGTGCTCGGCGATCGCGGCGGCGGCCCGGACCGTGGTGTCCAGCACGGACGCCGCACCCCGCACCCCGCCCGACCGGCCCGCCTCCGCCAGCACGTCGAGCAGGACCACCACCTCGGCGTCCCGGTCGGAGAGCGTGGCCGCCACGTGCAGCTGCCGGGCCCGCAGCGACACCCGCCAGTCGATCCGCCGCAACCGGTCACCCGGCCCGAAGACCCGTACGCCGGCCAGCTCGCCTCCCTCCCCCGGGCGGCGCGAGTGGTGCGCGCCGACCAGCCCGGCGGCCCGGGGCATCGCCTCGACCGCCTCGAACGGCTCCGTCATCGGGTACACCCGCAGCTTCACCGACTCGGTGACGACCGCGCGGGAGACCAGCAGCCCGTCGGCGGCGGCGACCCGGACGCCGGCCGGACCCACCGGGTGCCGGCCCCAGCGCAGCGCCGTGCCGGTCAACTCCAGGTCAACGGCGGTGCCGGTGGGGATGGCGGTGACGAAGGGCCGGTTGAGGCCGGCACCGCTGACGTCCACCCCGGCGCCGCCGAAGCCGGCGCGGTCGATCCGCAGCCACGGCGAGATCCGGGTACGCACCACGGCCAGGTGGTACGGCACGGTGTCCGGGTTACCGACGCTGACCCGGCCGGTCAGCGGCCCGCCTTCGACCAGGTGCGCGTCCTCGGCGACGATCTCCAGGTGTGGGGCGGCGGTGGGCCGGCGGCGCAACGCGTACGCGGTGCCGAGCGCGAAGGGCGCGGCCAGCACGACCAGATCGACCCGGCCGAGTAGCACGGCGGCGATCAGCAGCAGCCCGGTGAGCAGCACCGCCCGGCCCAGCGCCCAGGTGGGCGCCCAACCCGCCGCCGGCTCGGGCCCGTCCTCGGTGGGCACGGCGTCAGCGCCCGAGCCGGCCGGCCGCGTGGCTGGGCAGCGCGCCGCTGGCCGGGGCGGGCGTCTGCTCCAGCACCTCACCGACCACGAAGGACGGGTCGACCCGGCGCAGCCACATCTCCGGACGCAACGTGATGCGGTGCGCCAGGGCGGGCGCCGCCACGTCCTTGACGTCCTCCGGCACCACGTAGTCCCGACCGGCGAAGACCGCCCGGACCCGGGCGAGCAGCAGCAGCGCGAGCGAGCCGCGCGGGGACGCCCCCACCAGCACCGACGGGTGTTCGCGGGTGGCCGCGGTCAGGTCGACGATGTACCGGCCGACCGAGTCCTCCACCACCACGTCCTCCAGCGCGGCCTGCATGGCCCGCAGCGTGCCGGCGTCGACCACCGGCGGGATCTCGGCCTCCTCGCGGCGGCGGGCCATCCGCCGGCGCAGTACGTCCCACTCCTCCGCGCGCTTC
Source organism: Micromonospora sp. KC606 (assembly GCF_004348675.1). GTDB lineage: Bacteria > Actinomycetota > Actinomycetes > Mycobacteriales > Micromonosporaceae > Micromonospora. The sequence goes on from NZ_SMKN01000254.1 coordinate 7,002, forward strand.
GGGTAGCCGAACGACACCCGCAGCAGGAAACGGTCCAGCTGCGCCTCCGGCAGCGGGTACGTGCCCTCGTACTCGATCGGGTTGGCGGTGGCCAGCACGTGGAACGGCTCGTCCAGCCGGTAGGTGACGCCCTCCACGGAGACCTGCTTCTCCTGCATCGCCTCCAGCAGCGCCGACTGGGTCTTCGGCGGCGTCCGGTTGATCTCGTCGGCGAGCAGCAGATTCGTGAAGACCGGCCCGGCCCGGAAGGAGAAGTCGCCGCTGCGCTGGTCGTACAGGAAGGAGCCGGTGACGTCCGCGGGCAGCAGGTCGGGGGTGAACTGGAGGCGGCGGAAGTCCAGCCCGAGCGCCTGGGCGAAGGAGCGCGCGGTCAGGGTCTTGCCGAGGCCGGGCAGGTCCTCCAGCAGCACGTGCCCACCGGCCAGGATGCCGGCGAGGACCAACTCCAGCGACTCCCGCTTGCCGACCACGACCTGACCGACCGCGTCCAGCACCGCCTGGGCCAGGTGGCCCACCTCGCTGGCGGGAATGCTGCGGTCCACGGCGTTCATATCTTCTCCAGTTCGGCGACGATCGCCGCGAGGTCGCGCGGCGACGGCGGGCGGCGGGATGGCGTGGCCAGGAACGCCCACAACGGTTCCCCGAGCAGGGTACGGGCGCGGGCAGGATCGGAGTCGCGGGTGAGGCCGTGCCGCTGGCGCAGCCGTTCGTCGGCCAGCTCGCCGAGGCGGGGCAGGATCCGCTCGGTGAACCGTTCCCGGTTGCCGGAGGCCCAGTCCAGCGGTCGTTCCCAGCCGTTGATGGCGGCGCGCAGGGCGTCCTGGGCGGCCCAGTTCCACGTCCCCGGCTCCTCCCCGGCGGAGGCTCGGGCAC
>NZ_SMKN01000255.1 GCF_004348675.1 Micromonospora sp. KC606
CTCAGCAATCGTCTCGTCGGCATCCTCCACGGCTGCCTCAAGACCGGAACCACCTACGACGAGGCCACCGCCTGGGCCCATCTCCGACCCAGCACTTGACATCGAAGAACCATGGGATGTCTGCCGCCGAGCAAGTGCCGGTGGACGGGCGGTCGGTCGGAGGCCCGTCGTACCGCGGCTGCCGTCATCGGAACTCGGCGACGACCTCGATGACGCAGGTCTGTTCGCGGTGTTGCGGCAAGAGCATGTCTGGCATCATGCAGCCATGATGATCGCGGAAAGGGGCCATGCCGCGTAGGCGGCCAGCTCAGGTGCGCGCGAACGCACCGATCCGACTCATCAAACCGATCCCGCACCTCCACGGTGTGCCGAAGAATCTCGTGCATGCGGTGAGCCGGTGGGAACGCCGGCACCTGTGGCCAGGCGCGGTGACTGAGGCATATGAACGATATCGACGATTCGTCTACCGGTCTGGGCGTCTGATCTATGGGCTTCCTGGTGATCTGTGTCCGTGTTGCGTTGACTACTACGGCTTGTCGAGTGACGACCCCCGCGCCACGCTGCAACAGGCGTTGGACCACATGCCAAAGGGCAAGGGCAGGGAGCTGCGACACAAGGTCGCTGCTCTCGACGCGCGATTCCTCGCGCGGTCGCTTCCGGATCCCTGGGCGCCACCGGGGTGGCCGTGGTGGCGTCGCCGATGTGTGTGGTGACCGCCTCCCTTGAATGGAGCGTCCCGGCGACTCGTAGCGGAACGTTGGCGCCCGCACTATCATGCCGCGAATCACGCGCTACCCGACGGTCACGGCCCGTTTGGAGGCCGACGCAGGCTCCTGCCGAGTCGAGTGTGCTGTTGCAACAGCGCCGGGACTAGCCGTGCCCTCAGGGTCACCGGGTGGCTGGCCCTGACCGTCCTGCAACGAACCTACAGCTGCGGCTGGACGCCGGTAGCGGCCACAGCTACTGAACACGGCCGTGACCAGGAGGTCCGAAGATCAGCCGCTTCGACGGTTGCCATACTGGCGAGGACTCTGCACCGTGCCGGAACGGCCGTGGGCGCGGCTCGCGGTACCCCCGATGTGGTTGGCGGTGGCCTTGCCCTTGGACCGGCGTGCCGCCCGGTTCTCGAAGGGCTGCGGCTGCTCCTCGGTTCCCGCTTCGGCGTCAGCGGTGGGATCGGCGTCGCTGGTGGCATCGGTCATCGGTGTCTCCTCGTGCTGTTCAGGACTGGGCGATTCGCTGCGGATCTGGAAGCGCGGCCGCCGCGATACGCAGACGGTAGCGCGCAGGCCGACCCGAGTCGGGACCGACTGCCCGGGTAAACCGTCCAGTCACGCCAGAGCCCTCGCCAGGGTGATCCAACCACGGCGCCGTCCGAGCATCCGGATCTAACTGCCGACCGCGCGTTGCGCCGTGTCGGTGACCGTCACTTTCGGTGAACCGGTCCTGCTGCCCGCCTGACGGCTGGCTCCCCGCCCATCTGCCGAACCCGATGATGCTCAGGCATCCGAATCTGCGGGTGGTTGTTCAATCATGGCCGCAGATCGTGTTCTCTAGGCTGACGCCATGTCTGCGGAGCACGAGATGATCGACCTGGGTGACCACGATCCCCAATCGGTGTCCTCGGGCGGAACCGCCCCTGACCGCGTCATGGCCAAGGGGAAGGTGAACGTGCGGCTCGTCGCTACCTTTGTGGCCGGCCTGGTGCTTGGCGGTGTTGCGGTCAGCGAGCTGCGGGATGCGCGAGAGGAACGGCAGCGGAGTACGTCGATCTCACTCGTGGCCTTCGTTGCGTCCGGCGGTAACGAGGGCGGGGACAGCGGGGGCGTCTATCAGATGGCAGGACAACTGGCGGTGGTCAATGCCGGGCCGGCACCGGTCACTGCCAGTGCGGCTACCGGTCAGCTGCCGGGTATCCGGGTCCGGGGCACCGGACAGTCTCGGCTGCTGCGTCCCGGCGGTACCGGCTGGATTGACGTCGAGGTGCGCATCGACTGCTCGATCCCGTTCGGCAGCGAGCCGTTGTCGATGGGGTTTGCGGTAGAGACCGCTGACGGGAGGGTCAGGGAGGTTAGCTACCCGGTCGCCGTGATCGGCAGCGCCTGGCATCGTGAGGTCGAGCGGCCCTGTGCGCATCTTGCTGACCTGGTGAAGCGTGACGGCTAAAGGGCAGCCGCAGACGCACCATTTGACCTGGGGTCGATTCCGCCCAAGATCGCGTACCCGGACATGCCGCCGAGCAGGCGGTCACGCTACGTGACAGGCGCCAGGACAAGGAGAACGCTCGGTCGTGCCGAGATGAGTGCTTCCGATCTTAGGCTGATTCGACAAGGCCTCCGTGCGAGTGCCATGCCGCTCGGTGTGTTGAGCGGCGGCGGGTCTTCGGCGGTTAGCGCATCAATCTTCAGTGAGTGCGTTATGAAACTTCAGTGATTGATCTTGCGCTCGGCCCGGCGGGTCCTCGGGCGGGTATCGGTACTGGTGATGCCGAGGGCTGCGGTCACGATATGAGGCCGAGGGAGGCGATGAGGTCGTGCATCTCGTCGCGGTAGACAGTGGCCGGGTCGTGGATGACGGTGCGTAGGTGGCCGTAGATCTCTAGGGCCATGAGCCCGTGCATGCGGCCCCACACTCTTAGCGTCATCGCGATGCCTGCCGGTGGCAGGTCCGGAAAGTCCTTCCGGACATGGGCTACCAGGTCCCGGTCGAAGTCGGCCCAGTCGTAGGCACGGTCCTCGGATTGGCGCGCCTGGACTGTCGTCCAGGCTGCGGCGACGAGGCCGATCAGTCCGCTGCAGGCGCGAATCTCGGCTTGTTTGCCGGGGCCGTCGCCGGGCGGACGATAGCCAGGCACGGGATCGCCGTAGATCAGCCGGAAGCCTTCGGGGTTGGCCAACGCCCACTCGCGCGAGGCTTGGGCCCAGGCCAGGATTCGGCCGCCTGGATCAGTTTCCGGCACCGCGTCGCGGGCGACCTCGGCGGCGTCAACCGCTGAGGTGTAGACATCGCCGATGAGCGCGGTGATCAGGTCATCGCGGGTGGCGAAGTAGCTGTAGATCGCGCCGGCCGTCATGCCCATCTCGCGGGCGATCGCGCGTAGCGAGATGGCGTCCGGGCCGCCGTCCGCCATGAGCTTCATGGCGATCGCCTTGATCTCGGCGCTGGTCTGGGCGCGTAGCCGGTCACGGCGTCTCATCGTGTGGTCGCTCACACTTGACACTCTACAGGGTTGAGCTAATCTGCATCGTGTTCCAATTAAACGGCGTGTATTAATAAGTCGGCATGTAGAAAGAGCTGTGACCAGAGAAGGACCTCGTCTCGGGCTGCTTTGACCCGGCTCATCGTGGCACTCGACTACAACACCCCCTTCGGAAGGAGCCAGCAGTGAGCGCCACCGATGTGATCCTCGGCTACCTCGACATCTGGAATGAGCAAGACGCCGCTGCCCGGGTGACACTGATGAAGTCCGTCCTCACCGAGGACTCGCTCTACGCCGACCCCGAAAACGCGGGCCTGCGTGGGCACGCCGAACTGTCTGAGGCGATCGGCCGCGCCCGGGAGAGGCTCGGCGACCTGAGGTTCACCCTCGACACCGTGGTCGGCGTCCACCACGACCGCGCACTGTTCCGCTGGAAACTCGGCACGGTCACCACCGGCTACGACGTCGTCGAGTTCGCCGGGGACCGGATTCGCAGCATCGTCGGGTTCTTCGCATAGGCACGCGCAGCACGGCTGGACTGCTGCTTGGCCACCTAGCCGCAACGACCGAGCGCCAGCTTCGACCCAACTGGTCCGAGGACGGTTCACCAACCAGACCCTCCGCCAAGCCGTCCGGCTCACCGTTGGCGGCGACACGTTGAGAGTGCGGTCGTCCAACCGATACGGCACCGGCCCATTGCCCGTCGCATGCCTTAATGTCGCGGTCACCCACAGGCGACGCCGTCGTCCGACTACCGACGACTGGTGGCCGCCGGCGGCGCTTGTTGGTGGCGGACTACCGCTGGCGTGGCCGTCTCGGCCCGCCGTAGAGGTGGACGCGGTGGTCGACGTGATGGTCGGGCTCACGGGAGATGAACCCGTCGCTTCGCACCTGGCCGTTGGCCACGAGAATCAGCCAGTCCTCGTAATACGAGCTCGGATTGCACGCGCAGGTAGTAAAGGTGAACCGGAAGTTCGCCCGGTAGCAGCCGATCTGCCCCGGCAGCAGCACGAAGAGGCGGGCCGGACCGCTCTGCCTCGGGTAAGCGGCCAGACCCGGCAACCGGTCGACGACCAACGACGAACTCACCATGGACAACCACAGGTCAAGGTCGCGGGCGCCATCCACGCCGCTACCGGTCACCTCGTCATGGCATACGTATCCGGCCGCCTCATCCGCGAGCACCTCGTGGACGACCACGTCGTTGTCCGGCATCGACAGCGGAAGCATCGCCGGACGGCATAGACCACGGCGGGCGTTCGCGTGCGTCGCGCCGCGGGCTGCCGCGCTCCACCGCACACGTACCCGTTGCATGGTGATCACGACTCCAGCCTGACGCCCCCGACCGCGGCACGCCTGCCGATATCTGGATCGCTGAAGAGGAGGAAGCCGCCTACCACGCGAGGGTGCGTCAACGGGTCATGACGGCGGCCGAGGTGGTGGTCGACGCGCTAGGCCGCCACGGGTTGCAGCTTCGGACATACGACGACCAGGACGCCGGCCTCGCCGCGGTCACTGATGGGATGGTGCTCATGGTCCGCCCGCCACGTGCCCCGCGGCTCTCCGGCGCGGCCGTTTGATCAGCACGATGCCGTGGCAACTGGCGAAACGCTGCGTCCACCACTGGTGAGGTGATACTGCCGTCGGCGAGTAGCTCGTCGACGAGCCGGGCGCGGGCCCCATCGGCTGGAATGGTGTCGAGTGCGGAACCAGCCATGTTGTTCTCCGTGGGTGGGCGTCGATCACCCATGGGGAGTGGTGGGGGCTGCTCCGGTTCTGTTCCGGTTTGCGATCCCGGCTCTACGCACGCGACGCCGCAATGTGGCCATCCCGGCGTCCAACACCGCCCGGTGCAACAGCCGCTGCATCGCGTCCGGCCGGACGTGCCCGGCCTGCTCCGCCAACTGCCAACACGCCTTCACCTAACGTCAGCCAGCAGACCGGTGACCAACTCTCCTGCCGCTTGCCGCGGCTCCACCCGCCCGAACCGGCCCGCAAAGCAGCCCAGCACCCCGGCCAGAACCCGCTTTGATGCGGCAGGGTCTGTGCTGTGGCCTGCGGCCACCGCCAGATCTGAAGTTATATCCACAACGTACAGACGATGCCGCCCGCCGTGGTCGAGGCGTGGCAGGGCGCGTAGGGTGCCGTTCAGGACGTAGACCCAGTCACGCGGTGGCCGCCTCGCGTCCACCCCACCTCACCAGCAAGATCTCAAACGGCGGCTGCCGTAGTAGGGCCAGCCCTTCGGCGTTGCTCGCCGTCGGGATGCGCGACGGTCGCCGCGCGAGCTCATCGCGCGGCGACCGTCCCGATCATGTGCGCCTATAGGCTGGTTGCGGGTAGCAGTGTCACGCACGTGGCGGGGAATAAAAAACCCATTTCCACAACTGGCTCGGTCCCCGGTGGCATAGCCACTGGTGAACCTTGGCTCCGTCGGCTGCATTGTTGTGCGCGACGGTCATGCACTTGCCAGTCTCGTTATTTGTCATGAGGGGATCAAATGGATCCGAGCCGAATCGTTGCGCCCCGGTATCGTTACAGGTGTAGAGCACGATTGGTGTGCCGTCGGCCGGATTGCTGCCCCACACGTCAACACACTTGCTGTTGAAGCTGACGAGGCTGCCATTCGGCAACCACATGAACTGCTGGGAAGGGCTACCGGTGCAGGTCCGCATTTCCAGTTGCGCGGCGTCCTCGAACCTGCCGTCCGGCACGGTGAGGCATTTGCCGTTCAACTGACTGACGACGATCATGTCGAAGATGTCAATGGACCAGGTGGCCTTGCCGTTCTCGTTGCGGTAGAGGACTAGATTCCCGTCCTTTTGCAGCTTCAGGGTGCTCGGCCCATTCCCGTGGGTTCCGGACGCCCACACCGGTGTGCCGTCTGCCCTGTAGAGGACGAGGTTGCCGTCGCGCTGGTTGGTGAGGCGCGCGCCGGCGAAGGCCCCCGGCGTCCAGACGGCCTTGGGTCCCTTCGAGAGGACAATTTTGCCGTCACTTTGGAGTTGCAGCGTGTGACCGAGGTGTGAGTTGAGCGCTTTGGCGTCGGAGAGTTCCGCGCCGGCCTGCAACTCGGTGTTGGTCGGGTAGAATTTATGCACGGCTGTGATAAGCGCAGACCCGGTGACGGCGCCGGCGCCGGCGTCCTTGCTCCCGCCGAGGATGTAGATTGGCCGGCCGCCGAACGCGTTGAGCCAGACGTAATTGTCGCCGCCGGCCGGCTTGTTGTATCGGAAATTCTGGTCAGTCTGGCCGTCGCAGGTGCGGATGACGAATTTGATGCCGAGGTCCGTCGAAGGGCTGGCGAGGCTGACGCACTTCGTGCGGTCCGAGGCGTTGATGATGCGGTAGAGATCAGTGCTGCCGTAGACGCGCATCGCCAGCCAGCGTTGCTTGACGTTGTCAGCGCAGTTTGCCTGCACCACGGCCTTGCCGTTGGTGAGACTGTCGCCCTCGGCGGCCAGGCACTTGCCGGAGTTCAGGTTGGTCCACTGCCAGGACTTGGCACTGGGCCGGTTGGTGGAGTCCGGCGGCACCTGATACCGGCCGGTTGTCAAGAAGTTCCGGACGGCGCCCACGTCGCCGGCCAGTGCTTGGGTGGCGGCGGTGACGAGGTTGTCCTCGCCGTCGGCGGCTGCCTTGGTCTTGATGTTGTTGGCGCTCTGGCGGTGTGCGGCCTCGGCTTCGGCCAGCTCTCGGTCGAGGTCTCGGCGGTCGGCTTCCCGCATGCCGGTGTCGATGAATCTGCGCCAGTCGGCCGGGTTGCTGCTGCGCAGCGCGGTTTCGGCGGCCGCGCTGATCTCGATACGGTTCGGGTCGGTGTCGACGACCTGCCACACCCAGCGGATGAAGTTGTCGTCGGTCATGGCGAGCTTGCCCTCGTCGGCGACGAAGCCGATGATGGCGGCGGCAGCGGTCATGGCCCCTCGGCGAGCCAGGCGGGCCTGTTCGGCGGCGCCGGCGGCCTCGGCTGCGGCGATCGCGTCCTGCACGTCTTGTTCGGCGGCAGCCTTGACGCCGGTGGAGAGGAACTCGTGCTGCTGGGCGGGGGTGCCGTTGATGACCGCAGCTGCGGCGGCCTTGACGCGGGCCCCGGTGGCCCTGCTCCAGATCTCGATGACCGCGTCGCGTTCGGAGAGTAGGAGCATGCGGCCTTCGGTGTCGATGGTCAGGCCGGCCGCGGCGTAGGCGGCACGCTTGAGGTCGCGGGCGGCGCGGGCGGCGGCCTCGTCGCTGATCTTCTTCGCATCGTCGGCGATTTTGGCATCGAAGATGCCGCGCAGGATGAATTGCTTGCAGGCGGCGTCGATGGTGGCGAGGTCGGTGGAGAGCGTCAGTTCGGCGGCGGTGCGGATCAGCGGGTAGCCGGCGGATTGCTGCCAGATCCAGAAGACGAAGTTGCGGTCGGTCTGGCCGAGCACCCAGGGCTCGGGTTCGATGCCGATCTCGCGGGCGGCCCGGACCTTGGCCAGCTCGTCGGTTGGCAGGCCGTCGTCGACGGCGGCAGCTTCAGCGGCCGCGCCGGTGAGGGCGGCCTTGGTGGACTGGGCTGTCGGCTGCGCGACTTTCGCCTTGGAGATCGGTGGCGGGGCGGAGGTGAGCGGCCTGATGGCAGGCGGGGCCGCCGCGACAGGCGCGGGCTTGGCG
>NZ_SMKN01000256.1 GCF_004348675.1 Micromonospora sp. KC606
GGTGTGGCGGTGCTGCCGCCGGGGCGAACGGTCGGCGGCGGGCCCGGTTCGCCGATGCGCCCGGTGTTGCTGGTGGTGGACGTGGGGGCGACGCCGGTCGAGCCGACGCCGGGGCCGGCCTGGCAGGCCACCCTGGTGGTACGCGACGAGCTGACCGCCGCCGACGTGGACGTCCTGGGCCGGGCGGATCTGGCGGTGCTGCAACCGCTGGATTCGCGGGAGGCGGCGCTGGCCGGCTCCGCGCTCGGGTTGGGAGGGTCGGCGGAGTGGCTGACCCGGATCCAAAACGACATGGTGGCGGTGGTGAACCGGCGGGCGTTGCGCTGGGCGCTGCTCTCGCCGACGCCGATCGAGTCGCAGCTGATCGGTCGACCGGGGCGGCGCTGAGGCCGACCGGCGGTCATTCGCCACCGGCCGTCCCGGAGGGTTCCCACAGTGGATCTCCCGTGACACCATCCCTGCATGAAGGGCATTTTCATTCGGCTGGGTGCCACAGCCGTCGCGTTCTGGTTGGCCACGCTGCTCATCCCCGGCATCTCCCTGGATTCCAGCTCGGCGGTCGAGACGGTCGTCACGCTGCTGCTGGTCGCGGTGATCTTCGGCGTGGTCAACGCGGTGCTCCAGCCGATCATCAAGACCGTGGGCTGCGGGCTGTACCTGCTGACCCTCGGGCTGATCGCGCTGGTCGTCAACGGTCTGCTCTTCCTGCTCACCAGCTGGATCGCCGACCAGGCCGGGCTGCCCTTCCACGTGGCGGGCTTCTGGCCGGAGGCGGTTCTCGGCGCGCTCTTCGTCGGGATCGTGACCTGGATCCTGGGCACCGTCCTCGACCGCGACTGACCTCAGTCGCGGGCCCGCGGCGAGCTGGTACGGCGCGAGTTCGACCGCCCGCCGCGAGGGTGGCGCGACGACCAGCGAGTGGGAATTGGCTCGCTTGAGGGCGGGGCGGTCGGGCTAGCGTCGCAGGAATGTTCACCGCGACCCGCGACGGCTACCAGCTCAGCACCGACCCGGACCGGATCGACCTGGGCCGGGTGCACCACTGGCTCTCCACCGACGCGTACTGGGCGCTGGGGCGGAGCCGGGAAACGGTGGCCCGCGCCTTCGCCGGCTCGATCGCGTTCGGGGTCTACCGTGCCGGCGACGGCGCACAGGTGGCGGTGGCCCGGGTGGTCACCGACGCGGCCACCTTCGCCTGGCTCTGCGACGTCTACGTGGCGCGGCGGGAGCGGGGACGGGGCCTGGGCAGCTGGCTCGCCGGAGCGGCCCGCGACCACCTGGCCGAGCTGGGCGTACGCCGGATCCTGCTGGCCACCGCCGACGCGCACGGCGTCTACGCCAAGCTCGGGTTCATTCCCGTCCAGCCGGAGCGCTGGATGGAGCTGGACCAGCGTTTGAGCCGGTGAGCCCGCTCACGGGGAAGGACCAGAGGGCTGATCCGGCCCTTACGGTGGAGGGGTGAACCAGACCCGGCTCGGCTACCTCTACGGCTTCGGCGCCTACCTGATCTGGGGTTTCTTCCCGGTCTACCTGAAGCTGCTGCGTCCGGCCGGTCCGGTGGAGATCCTGGCGCACCGGATCGTCTGGTCGGTGCTCTTCGTCGCGCTGGTGCTGGCCGCCATGCGCAACGTCGGTTTCCTGCGCGCGCTGGCCCGGCGACCCCGGGCACTGGCCGGAATCGTCGCGGCGGCGGTGCTGATCGCGGTCAACTGGACCGTCTACATCTACGGGGTGAACTCCGACCGGGTGGTGGAGACCGCCCTGGGCTACTTCATCAACCCACTGGTCGTGGTGCTGCTCGGCGTCTTCGTGCTCCGCGAGCGGCTGCGCCCGGCGCAGTGGGTGGCGCTGGGCGTCGGCGCGCTGGCGGTGGCCGTGCTCACCGTCGACTACGGCCGGCTGCCGTACCTGGCGCTGACCCTGGCGTTCAGCTTCGCCGGATACGGGCTGGTCAAGAAGCAGCTCGGGCTGCCCGCCGCGGAAGGGTTCTTCGTCGAGTCGGCGGTGCTGGCGCTGCCGGCCCTGGCGTACCTGGGCTGGTTGGCGTCTCGGGGCACGGCCACCTTCGGACACGTCTCGGCCGGACACACCGTGCTGCTGATGCTGGCCGGCGCGGTGACCGCCGTCCCGCTGCTGCTCTTCGCCGGCGCGGCCAACCGGCTGCCGCTGTCCGGGCTCGGCCTGCTCCAGTACCTCGCCCCGGTCCTTCAGCTCGGCTGCGGTGTGCTGGTCTTCCACGAGCCGCTGCCACCGGCCCGGCTGGCCGGCTTCGCCCTGGTCTGGGTGGCCCTGATGATCTTCACGGCGGACCTGCTGCGGCAGGGCCGGCGCAACCGGATCGCCGCCCGGTCGATGGAACCGGTCGCCGCCACCCCATGACCCACCGGCCCGGCCCGGCCCGGCCCGAGCCGATCCGGCCCGAGCCGATCCGGTCGGCGTGGGGTGGCCTCAGCGCACCTCGTAGTCGAGAACGGTGGTCCCGTCGGCGCGGATCAACTCCAGACGGACCAGCTCCGCGTCGGTGAACCGGGTCGCCCCGGTGAGGCGTACGTCGTCACCGGGACCGGCCAGCCAGGAGGCGATCTGCTCGGTCGTGTCGTCCGGGCCGTACGCCACCAGCCGGAAGGTGTACGCCTTGCCGTAGCCGGCCGTCGCGTCGTACCCGCAGTGCATGGTGATCTCGGTGCCCCACTTCTTGCCGGTCAGCCCGATCTCCGCGTGCACCGCCGGGGTCTTCGCCGACACCGGCGCCATGGATACCATGCGGATCGCCTGCACGGTCGGCGTCGGGGCCGGGGCTGGGGCCGGGCGCAGCGCGACAGCCCCGCCGAGGCCGACGACCAGCGCGAACGCGGCGGCGACCAGCGCGGTCAGCCCGTACCTCAGCCGGGCGGCGGAGCGTTCCCGGCGGCGGCGGTTGCGCGCCACGGCGAGCAGGTCGGGCACCCGGTCGGCCGCCGGTGGCGGCGGCAGGAACTCCACCAGGTCGGTCGGGTCGAGCCGGCCCAGTAGTCCGGGCAGCACGGCGATCTCGGCCACCGCCTCCCGGCACTCGAAGCAGCCGGCGAGGTGGCGTTCGTAGGCCGCCCGGTCCGCCGGGGCGAGGGCGCCCAGCACGTACGCGCCGTCGTCGAACGCGAACTCGCAGCGGGTCATCCGGTCACCCCCATCTCAACCAGGACCAACCGTAGTGAGCGCAGTGCGTAGTGGGTGCGGGACTTGACGGTCCCCGGTGGCACGCCGAGCCGAGCAGCCGCCTCCGACACCGAGCGGCCCTGGTAGAAACACTCGACCAGCACCTCCCGGTGGGTCGGGCTGAGCCGGTTCAGCGCCTCGGCGACGGTCCACGCCTCCACCGCGCGCTCCGCTTCGTCGATCACCTCGGGCGGCTCGGGCAGGTCTTCCGTGAACACCTCACCGACCCGGGTGGACCGGCGCCGCCAGGCGTCGATCGCCAGGTTCCGGGCGGTGGTGAACAGCCAGGCGCGGACCGACCCGCGGCGCGGATCCAACGACTCCGGGTGACGCCAGGCCCGCAACAGGGTCTCCTGCACCAGGTCCTCCGCCCGCGTCCGGTCGCCGTTGACCAGGCGGAGCGCGTGCGCGTACAGCGCCTCGGCATGCTCGTCGTGCAACGCGCGCAGCAGTTGGGCGTCGTGGTCGCTGACGGTGATCACCTCGCTCTCCGCACCGGGTCGGGCGGTGTGTGTGTCCGTCCGTGGATACGCGCGGCCCCGCCGATCGGTTCATCCGCTCCCGCTGTTCACACCAGGTTCACACTCGCGCCGAGGTCCGCTCACCGCGCCCTGGCAGCCTCCGGCCGGTACGCACGTCCAAAGCTGTCCCGGCGTGCCAGTGAACCTGCTTCCAGGAGGCTTCCCCATGAGCGACCGTCCCCGGCTGCTCCCGCTGCTGGGCACCCCCCGGCACGGCAGCCGTGATGCGATGACCTGCCTGTACCGGTGCGGCAACGCCTGCGACCACCCCGTACCCAACTCCTCCGACAACGCGTACTTCGGCGACATCGTCTCCGCCGAGGTGAGCCGACGCGGCGTGGTGCGGGCCGGCGCGGTCGGCGCCCTGGTGCTCGGCTTCGGCGCGGCCGGCGGGTCGGCTCCGGCCGCCGCCGCGCCCGCCACCCCGGTCGTGCCCGAGGTGACCGGCTTCGGCCGCCCCCGGCCGCCCGCCGGCACCGGGGCGCTCACCTTCAAGCCGATCCCGCCGAACACGCTCGACACCCTGGTCGTGCCGAACGGGTACGACCACTCGGTGGTCATCCGCTGGGGTGACCCGGTCGTCCCCGGCGCGCCCGGGTTCGACCTGCGCAACCAGACCGCCGCCGCCCAGTCCCGGCAGTTCGGCTACAACAACGACTTCGTCGGGGTGTTGCCGCTGGACCGGCGTGGCCGGCGGGCGCTGCTCGTGGTGAACCACGAGTACACCAACGAGGATCTGATGTTCCCCGGCTTCACCGGGATGGACGCGCTCACCGTGGAGCAGTTGCGGGTCACCATGGCCGCGCACGGCATGTCCGTGGTGGAGCTGGAGCGGGTCGACGGCACCGGGCAGTGGCGTCCGGTGACGAAGGGCCGCCGCCCGTACAACCGGCGGGTGACCGCGCTGGCCACGAAGTTCGAGCTGACCGGCCCGGCCGCCGGCTCGGCCTGGTTGCGTACCACCGCCGACCCGAAGGGCCGTACGGTGGTCGGCACGCTGAACAACTGCGCCGGGGGCGTCACCCCGTGGGGAACGGTGCTCTCCGGCGAGGAGAACTTCAACCAGTACTTCGTCGGCGGCGACGCCGTGCCGGAGGAGCTCAAGCCGAAGCTCGCCCGGTACGGCATCAGCACCACCGCCCGGTACCCCAGCGGCAGCCGCAAGTGGGAGCGGGCCGACGAGCGCTTCGACCTGGCGAAGCACCCGAACGAGGCGAACCGGTTCGGCTGGATCGTGGAGATCGACCCGTTCGACCCGGAGAGCCGCCCGCGTAAGCACACCGCGCTGGGCCGGTTCAAGCACGAGGGCGCCAACGTGATCGTGGCGCGCAACGGCCGCGTGGTCGCCTACATGGGTGACGACGAGCGCTTCGACTACCTGTACAAGTTCGTCTCGGACAAGAAGTTCATGCCGGGCGACTCGTGGGTGGCCCGCAAGCACAACCTGACGTTGCTGGAGTCCGGCACCCTCTACGTGGCGAGGATCGAGCAGACCAGCGCCGCCGAGATCGACGGTACCGGCAGGCTCCCCTCCGACGGGGCCTTCAACGGCCGGGGGCGGTGGATCAGGCTGGTCAGCGGCGTCCGCTCGTACGTCGACGGGATGACCGCCGCCGACGTGCTCACCTTCACCCGGCTCGCCGCGGACAAGGTGGGCGCGACCAAGATGGACCGGCCGGAGGACGTCGAGCCGAGCCTGCTCACCGGCAAGGTGTACGTGGCACTGACCAACAACACCGACCGGGGCAAGCCCGGCAAGGCGCCGGCCGACGAGGCGAACCCGCGCAACCTCAACAAGCACGGCCAGATCCTGGAGCTGGTCGAGGACCGCGCGGACAACACCGCGGAGACCTTCGCCTGGTCGCTGCCGATCGTCGCCGGCGACCCGACCGACCCGTCGACCTACTTCGCCGGGTACGACAAGACGAAGGTCTCGCCGATCTCCTGCCCGGACAACGTGGCCTTCGACGCCGCCGGCAACCTTTGGATCTCCACCGACGGCAACGCGCTGGGCAGCAACGACGGTCTGTTCGCCACCCCGGTCGAAGGGCCGGAGCGGGGTCACCTCAAGCAGTTCCTCACCGTGCCGATCGGTGCGGAGACCTGCGGCCCGTTCATCACCGAGGACAACCGTTCGGTCTTCGTGGCGGTGCAGCACCCCGGCGAGCTGACCGGGGCTACCGTGGAGCGGCCGGCGTCGACCTGGCCGGACGGTGACTACGCCAAGCCGGGCGTGGTGGTCGCCTGGCGGCTGGACGGCGGCCCGATCGGCAGCTGACCCCACCCCGGTGGCCCGACGCCGGGCCACCACCGACGGGCTCCGCATCCCCGCCCGGGACGGAGCCCGTCGGCCATCCCTGGATGCGACAGTCAGGTGTCAGCGGCGGTGATGTCGGCGATGGAACGGGCCACGGTGAGCAGTTTCGCCCGGACCACCCGGGCGGAGGTCATCATCTCGCTGGCCGGCAGCGCGCAGGCCAGCGCCACCCGGCGTTCGATGTCCTTGTCGGAAATGACCAGCACCGCCGCGCAGGCCACCCCCTGCCGGAACTGTCCCAGCTCCAACTGCATGCCACGGCGCTCCCCGGCGGCCAGGTCCGCCTCGAACGCCTCCACACTGGTCAGGGTGGCGGCCGTGAACGCGCGCATGCCGTACTCACGTAGGTAGCGGGAGCGCTGGTCGGGGGTGAGGGTGGCGAGCAGGCTCTTGCCGAGCGCGGTCGCGTGCGCGCCCTCGTCGAAGCCGGGGACCAGCTCCTCCAGGTGGGGCGAGCGGGTGCCCTCGGCGACTGCGGTGACGGCCACCTGACCGCCCACGAAGCGGCCGAGGTAGTGGCTCCAGCCGGTGTCGGCGGCCGCGCGGCGCAGCGTCTCCCCGACCGCAGGTGGCCCCCGGAAGGCGGTGACCAGCTCCCGGTACCGGTCGGCCACCTCCAGCCCGACGATGTAGGTGCCGTCCTCCCGGCGGATCACGTAACCCTCGTACGCCAGGGTCCGGACCAGGTGGTAGGTGGTGGCGACGGTCAGCTCGCACCGCCGGGCGATCTGCTTGACGGTCAGCCCCTTCGGAGCGCGACCGACCGACTCGAGCACGCGTAGCGCGCGGGAGACGCTCCGGATGAGATCCGAAGGCTCCGCCAGGGGGTCGCGCACAACCACCTCCGCAGCCGGGGACTTACACAATATGAAAAAACGCCCAGGGACGGAACGCCCGTTCGGGTCGAGGATGCCAGATCAGCGCGTACGTGGCAGGTATCCCTCCGCCACACCGGTCCGTCGGAAAGCAGACTCACGTAGGTTGGCCGCGATGACCGACACCGCCCTCACCCCCTCCCCGAGCCGGCCCGAGGTACGCCCGCTGCGCGCCGGGGCCGGAGCCGTCGCCACCACCATCGCCTGCGTGCTGCCCGTGTTCCTGGTCGGCGGCCTGGCCGTGCAGATGGGCGACGACCTCCACTTCTCCCCCGCCGGTCTGGGGTTGGCCGTCGCGGTGTACTTCGGCGTCAGCGCGCTGGCCTCGGTCCCCTCCGGGCACCTCGTCGAGCGGTACGGCCCGGTCACGGTGGCCCGCGCCGGCATCCTGCTCGCCGCCGCCTGCCTGCTCGCCATCGCGGTGCTGGCCCGCTCGTACCCGGTGCTGGTGGCCCTGCTGGGGTTGAGCGCGGCGGCCAACGCGTTCGGTCAGCTCGCCAGCAACGCGGCGCTGGCCCGGCACGTGCCGGCCCACCGGCAGGGTTTCTCCTTCGGCGTGAAGCAGGCCGCTATTCCCGCGTCCACCCTGCTGGCCGGCGCGGCGGTGCCCGCCATCGCCCTCACCGCCGGGTGGCGCTGGGCGTTCGCGGCCGCTGCCGTCGCCGCCCTGGCCGCCCTGCCCGCCGTGCCCCCGGGGGAGGCGCGGCCCGCGGCCCGGGCCGCGCGGTCGCGCGGCGGGCGGGCCACCGTGGCCCTGGTGGTGGTGGGAGTGGCCGCGACCCTGGCCGCGGCTGCTGCGAACGCGCTGGGCACCTTTCTGGTCGACTCGGCGGTGACGCGGGGCCTCGCGCCGGGGCTGGCCGGGCTGACCCTCACGCTGGGCAGCGCGGTCTGCGTGACGGCGCGGGTGGGTGG
>NZ_SMKN01000257.1 GCF_004348675.1 Micromonospora sp. KC606
CCCCGTACCCGCCCTCGCCTGACGGAGACCACCGTGGACCTCGCCTGGTACGCCCTGCTCGGCCTCTTCTTCGCCACCTACCTCGCCCTCGGCGGCTACGACTACGGCGTCGGCCTGCTGCTCGCCCGGGGCGGGCCCGCCGACCGCCGGGCCGGCCTCACCGCGCTCGGCCCGTTCTTCCTCGGCAACGAGGTCTGGCTGGTGGCCTTCGTCGGCATCCTCTTCGGCGCCTTTCCCACCCTGGAGGGCGAACTGCTCTCCGGCTTCTACCCGGTCGTGGTCGGGGCACTGGTCGGGGTGATCCTGGTGACCGTCGGCGTGCAGTTGCGCAGCCGTCCCCGGGGCGCGGTCGCCCGTGCGTGCTGGGACCGGGTGGTGGTCGCCGGCAGCGCGCTCGCCGCGCTCGGCTGGGGCGCGTTGCTCGGCGGGCTGCTGCAGGGCGTACCCCTGCGCGACGACGGCCACGTCGCCGGGGTGACCCACCTGGCCACCCCGTTCGCCGCCGCCGCCGGGCTGGCGATGCTCGCGCTGGTCGCGGCGCACGGTGCGACGTTCCTCACGCTGCGTCTGCCGGCCGCCGACGCCGACGCCCTCGGCCGGCTGGCCGGGCGGCTGATCCCGGTGGCGGTCGCGGCGGTCGGTGCGGCCACCGCGCTGGGCCTGCTCTCCGACCGGGTACGCGCGGCGACGCAGCAGCCGGCGGCGGCCGTACTGCTCTCGTCGGCGCTGGTCGCGGCGCTGTTGCTGGCGCGGGCGGCGCTCGCCCGACGGCGGCCCGGGGTGGCCTTCGCCGCCACCAGCGCGGCGCTGGCGCTGCCGGTGGTGCTGGTCGGCGCGGCCCTCTGGCCCGCCGTGCTGGTCTCCACCGTCGACCCGGCGGCCACCTTGACCGTCGCCGAGGCGGCGGCGAGCGGGCCGACGCTGCGACTGCTGGGCTGGCTCGCGCTGCCCCTTGTTCCGGCCCTACTAGGCTTCCAGGCGATGTGCTGGTGGGTTTTCCGGGGACGGACCGACGGCAGGGCACCGGTGTACTGGTGAACCGCCGTCCCTTCGACCCGCGTCTGCTGCGCCGGGTCCCCGCGGCCCGACGCGACCTCGCCGTGCTCGCGGTGCTCGGCGGGCTCACGGCGCTGCTGGTCGTGGGGCAGGCCACCGCCCTGGCCACGCTGCTGGCCACCGCCTTCGATCGCCGGCTGGAGACCGTGGCGTTGGCCGGCTTCGTCGCCGCCGTCGGCGGGCGGGCGCTGGTCGCCTGGGCGCAGGGCGCCGTCGCGGCGCGGGCCGCCGCCACCGTGAAGGCGACGCTGCGGGCTGACCTGCTCGCCGCCGTCGGCCGGCACGGGCCCGGCTGGGTCGCCGGGCAGCGGGCCGGGCAGCTCGCCACCCTCACCGGGCGCGGCCTGGACGCGCTCGACGCCTACTTCACCGGCTACCTCCCCCAGCTCGTGCTCAGCGTGACCGTGCCGCTGGCCGTGCTGGCCCGGCTGGTCTTCGCCGACTGGGGCTCGGCCCTGATCATCGCGCTGACCCTCCCGCTGATCCCGGTCTTCGGCGCGCTGCTCGGCTGGCAGGCCCAGGCCGCCACCGAACGGCAGTGGCGACGGCTGTCGATGCTCGGCGGGCACTTCCTCGACATGGTCGCCGGGCTGCCCACGCTGCGGGTGTTCGGGCGGGCCCGGGCGCAGACCGACGTGGTGCGCCGGATGGCCGACGGCCACCGGGTCGCCACCATGCGGACGCTGCGCATCGCCTTCCTCTCCGCGCTGGTCCTGGAACTGGTCGCCACCCTCTCGGTGGCGCTGGTCGCGGTGCCGGTCGGCATCCGGCTACTGGGTGGCGGGATCGCCCTCTCCACCGCGCTGCTGGTGCTGCTGCTCACGCCGGAGGCGTACCTGCCGCTGCGGGCGGCCGGCAGCCGGTTCCACGCCAGCATGGAGGGACTGACCGCCCTGGACGAGGCGCTGACCGTCTCGGCCGCCCCGGCCACCGCCGTGCCCGACGCCCCCGCCGCCACATCCTGCGCGGCCCCGCCCGGCAGCGGCGAGATCCGGTTCGAGAACGTCACCGTCGCGTACGAACGGACCACCGCGCTGCGGGACGTCACGCTGACCGTGCGTCCCGGTGAACGGATCGCCGTCGTCGGCCCCAGTGGCGCCGGCAAGAGCACCCTGCTCGCCCTGCTGCTCGGCTTCGTCACCCCCACCGCCGGCCGGGTCGTCGTCGACGGTGTCGACCTCGCCCACGTCGACCTCGACGACTGGCGGCGGCAGGTGGCCTGGGTGCCGCAGCGCGCCCACCTCTTCGCCGCCTCGCTGGCCGACAACATCCGGCTCGGCGCCCCCGACACCGCCGACGCGGCGCTCGCCACGGCAGTCGCCGACGCGGCGCTGGACGATGTCGTCGCCGCTCTGCCCGACGGGCTGGCGACCGTCCTCGGCGAGCGCGGCCACGGCCTGTCCAGTGGGCAGCGGCAGCGGGTGGCGCTGGCCCGGGCCTTCCTCCGGGACACCCCGCTGGTGCTGCTCGACGAGCCCACCGCCCGGCTGGACACCGCCAGCGAGGCGGTGGTGCTGGCGGCGACCCGGCGGCTGGTCCGGGGACGTACGGCGCTGCTGGTCGCGCACCGGCCGGCGCTGCTGGCGGACGCCGACCGGATCCTGCGGGTGCAGGCCGGTCGGGTCACCGAGCTGACCCCGGCCACCGAGGCGGCCCGATGAGCACCGGGTCCGCGGAACGGGTCGTGTTGCGACTGGCCCGGCCGTACCTGCGCCGGCTGGTCGGCGCCGGGCTGCTCGCCGCGGCCACCGAGACCGCCGGACTGGCGCTGATGGCCACCGCCACCTGGCTGCTGATGAGCGCCGCCGGCCGGCCGCCGCTGGACCGGCTCACCGTCGCCATCGTCGCCGTCCGGGCGCTGGCGATCGGCCGGGGAGTGTTCCGCTACACCGAACGCCTCGCCGGCCACGACGCCGTGCTCCGGATGATCACCGACGTGCGGGCCCGGGTCTTCGCCACCCTCGCCGCCCGCCGGGGCCCGGCCGGGCACCGGACCGGGGACGCGCTGAGCCGGCTCGTCTCCGACGTGGAGGCCGTCCAGGACCTGCTCCTGCGGGTGCTCGTACCCGGTGCCGCCGCGGCGTTGGTCGGCCTGCTGGCGGTCGGCGGGGCCGCGCTGGTCTCCCTTCCCGCCGCCGGGGTGCTCGCGGTCGGCCTGCTCGTCGCCGGGGTGGCGCTGCCCGCGTCGGCCACCGCGCTGACCCGCCGCGCCGCCGACGAGGTGGCGCCGCTGCGCGGCGCGCTCGCCACCGACGCGGTGGACCTCACCCACGGTGCGGCCGACCTGGCCGCCTTCGGCGCCACCGGGCAGGCGCTGCGCACCGCCACCGACCGCGCCGGTCGGCTGGCCCGGCTGGAACGACGGCTCGCCGCGACCGGCTTCGCGGTCGACGCGGCGGGGGTGCTGGTCGCCGGCCTGACCGCCGGCGGCGTGGTGCTGGTCGCGCTGCGCGCCGGGGCGGGCGGGGTGCTGGTCGGCGTACTCGCGGTGGGAAGTCTGGCCGCCGTGGAGATCGCACTGGCCCTGGTCGGGGCGGCCCGGCAGCGGACCCAGCTCCGCGCCGGCCTCGCCCGGGTCGCGGAGCTGCTCGCCGAGCCCACCCCCGCGCCGGAGGGCACGGCCCCCGCCGGCACGGTTGACGCCCGGGCAGGCGGCGGCGACACCGCGCCGGGCCGGCCCGTCATCGGCGGAGCGACCCACGACGTGCGCTTCGACGGGGTCGTCGTCCGGTACCGAACGGGTGCCGCGCCCGCCCTGGACGGGCTGGACCTGGACCTGTCCGCCGGCCGCCGGGTGGCGGTGGTGGGCCCGAGCGGCGCCGGCAAGAGCACCCTCGCCGCGGTGCTCACCGGCACGGTACGCCCCGACGCCGGCCGGGTCACCCTGGACGGGCACGACCTTTCGGCGTACCCGGCCGACGAGCTGCCCCGCGCCGTCGGCGGGCTGCTCGCCGAGGCGTACGTCTTCCACGCCTCGGTCCGGGAGAACCTGCTGCTCGGCCGGCCCGACGCGGGCGAGGACGAGATGACCGCCGCCACCGGCGCGGCCGGTCTGCACGACTGGGTACGCGACCAGCCCGACGGCTGGGACACCATCGTCGGCGAGGAGGGCGGCCAGCTCTCCGGCGGGCAACGGCAGCGCCTCGCCCTGGCCCGGGCCCTGCTCGCCGCCCCGCCCGTGCTGGTGCTCGACGAGCCGACCGAAGGGCTGGACCCGGCCGCCGCCGACGCGGTGCTCGCCTCGGCGCTGACCGCCACCCCGACCGGGCACTCGGTGCTGCTGATCAGCCACCGGCTCAGCGGCCTCGACGGACTGGACGAGATCGTGGTGCTGGACGCCGGGCGGGTCATCCAGCGCGGCCGGCACGCCGAACTGGTGGCCGCCCCCGGCTGGTACCGGGACCAGTGGCTGCTCCAGGAGGCCGCCGAGCGGGGCTACCTGGCCCTGACCCCCTGAGCAGCCGCCCGGGTTCAGGGAATCTCCCCGACGCGGCCCGGTGCCGCCCGTGGCAGGGTGGAATCCGTGCGGGGATCGGAAGGCGTCCTGGAGGAACGGCTGCGCGAGCTGGACGGCCGGCTGCGCGGCCCCGCCCGGCTCAAGGCGGAACTACTCATCGAGCTGCGGCACGCGCTGACCGACGCCACCGAGGCGTACCGGGAGGGTGGGGTGGCGCCGGCGGAGGCTGCCCGGCGCGCGGTGGCCGAGTTCGGCACCCCGGCTCAGCTCGCCCCGGCCTACCAGGCGGAACTGGGCGCGGCGGCGCTGCGCGGCCTGTCGGTGCGGGCCCTGGTGGTGGCCGCGGTCCTCATCGCTACGGGCGATCTCACCTGGCAGGGGTCGAGCTGGAGCGACGGGCCCCCGCCGCCCGAGAGCTACCAGTTCCTCTCCGCCTCGGTGAACGTCGTCTGGCTGGCCGTCGCCGGGTTCTCGCTGGCCGCCCTGGCCGTCGGGCGATGGTCGGCCCGTCGGAGCGGGAGCGGCCCGATCACCCTGGGTCGGCTGGTCGGGCTGGGGCTCACCGGGGCGCTGGCGGCGGGTCTCCTCACCGGGGTCGGCCTGTTCACCTGGTCGGTCCGGTTGTGGGACGCCGCGCTGACCTGGCCCCCGATGATCATCGGGGCGATGCTGGTCGGCGCCGCCTACTTCTCGCTGGCCCGGGCGGCCCGTTCCTGGCTGGCCGCCACCGGCTGACCCGCGACGACCCGGGCGCTCGCCCACGAAGGTGGCCCGGGACCGGCCTCGGCCGTCACCGCCCCGGCCGAACGGCGGCGGTCAGACGGAAGCCGACGGCGGGGTTCCGGGGCCGAGGAAACGGCCGACGATGGCGCTGAACTCACGCCAGCCGTCCCGCTCCCCGACCAGCGCCCGACGGCCGGAGTCGGTCAGCTCGTAGGTGCGCCGCTCGCGACCGTTGACGGTGCTCCAGGAGCTGATTACGTGCCCGGCCCGCTCCATCCGCCGCAACGCGGGATAGATGGTGCCGGTGGGTAGATCCAGGCTGCCGTCGCTGCGCGCCCGCAGCGCCTCGATGATGGCGTACCCGTGTAGGGCGCCCTGCTCCAGCACCGCCAGCAGCAGCGCGTCGAGGTGTCCGTGCAGCGACTGGGCCTTCATGCGTAGTTAGGCTACTTGTCGATCCTCGGGACCGCCAGCGGGGTGCGGGCTCCGCGCCCGCCGGACGGACCACTAGGGTATGTGCCCAGAGTCACTGGTCGGCGAAGAACGCCGGCGAGTGGGCAACCCGACGCACACGGAGGTCAGCGTGGTCCGCCAGTCGCCCCAACGGCCCGACGCCGACGAGCCCGAGCTCGACGCCACCGACGGGCCGGTCGAGCCCGAAGCGGAGCCCGGCACGGTCGACCGCTCCCTCTGGGACGAGCTGCGGATCGACCCGGTCGAGATCGCCCTCCCCGCCGGCACCGGCTTCACCCTGCGGGCCTACCGGCCGGCGCGGGAGCTGACCCCCACCGACGTCGCCGAGCGCGACGAGGACGACCCCTTCCTGGCCCGTCGCCAGGTCGTCGAGACCGACGAGGACGACGAGGAGGTGGTGATCCTCGACGAGGAGTTCGCCGCCCTCACCGCCGAGGAGGACGAGAAGGACGAGCGGAAGGACGAGGGCCGCAAGGCCGACGCCGACGCCGACTCCGAGGACCCCGAGGACGAGGACGACGACGCGGCCGGCGACGAGGAGGTGCCGCTCTTCCTGACCCACAAGGGCCGGCTGCTGCTCTTCAAGACCCCCGAAGCCCTGGTCAGTTTCGTCCGGTCCGGCGCGCCGAACGACATGTCCCAACTGGACAGCTGGAACGAACTGGCCGAACGGGTGGAGCCGGCCGACATCGCGCCGCTCGACGAGGACACGTACGAGCTGGACCTGGTTGTGGAGAACCTGCGTGGCGGGCACGACACCTGGGACTCCACGCTGCTGATCGAGGCCGGCGAGGTGGCCCGTGACCTGGCGTACGCGCTGCGGCTGCCGGCGGTGTTGGACATGCTCTCCGCCGGCTCCAGCCTCGACGACCTCGACGAGGCGTTGCGGGCGTCTGTCAATGGTGGGATCGGAGGATTCTTCGGCCGCCGACGGCTGAAGAAAGTCGGAGCGCAGACCGCCAGCCTGGGCTGGCGCACCATTGTCGGCAAGATCTCTGCCGTAGTGGACTGGCGCGACTGACCTCGACCAGGGAGCATCAGTCTCTGGCAGAAGAAGACCTGTGTCCCGGGAGGAGGACGACGCCGTGGCGCTCGTGCGCGTGTACTGCGGTCTGGCCTCGGCGGATCCGGCCGACCGACCGGCATCGACCGGATCGGCGCTGACGTCCGCTGTGGTCGACGACGCGGGCCGTCTGCTGCACGTCTGCGAGATCAGCGACGACCCGGCGGGCTACGCCCAACTGGTCACGCTGCTCGTGGAGCGGTCGGGCGGGCTGAGCGGCGCGGCGATCGCGGCCGACAGCGACGACCACACGGTTACCTCGCTGTTGAGCGCCGCAGGGCGTCCACTCGCGATCGCCGACGACGACTCGGTCGACGACTTCGCCGAGCGTTTCGCCGACGACGACTCCCTGGAGGAGATGCAGTCCCCGCCGGCTGAGCGACGAGCGGTGGGCCTGGCCCGCGCCCTCCAGGCCGGCGCCCTCTCGGCCGTCACCCTGCCGGCGCCTCGGGATCTGGCCGGCTTCAAGCAGGTCCTGTCGGCGCACGGCGCCCTCTCCAGCGGCCGTCACTCGGCCGCCGTTGCGCTGCGCGAGGTGCTCCGCGAGCTCTACCCGGCCGCCCTGCGGGCGTACCCGGACCCGGCCGAGCCGGTGCCGCTGGCCGTCCTGGACGCCCTTCCCGAGCCCGGCATGCTCACCGGCACGACCACCCAGGGCCGTGAGGTCTCCGTCGCGGCCGACGCGGTCGCGGCACACCTGGTCGCCGACGGGGTGGCCGAGCCCGACGAGATCGACGCCGCGGTGACCGCGCTGCGGGTGGCCGTCTCCGAGACGCCCCGGCGCGCGACTGTCAACCGGGCGCTCACCGCCGCCGTGGCCGAGACCGTCCGGCAGGCGGTGGCCGCGGTGCGTGCCTGTGACGCCGGCTGCGAGGCCCTGGTCAGCGCGCTCGCCGCCCGCACCAGCGCACCGTCTGCGGCATCCGGCCGGCGGGCCGCCGCCCGCCGGGGTGAGCCGGTCGCCGAGCTGACCGGCATCAGCGGCACCGGGGGCGGCCTGCGTGCCCTGCGCCCGACCGAGCCCACCGCGCCCACCCCCACCGGGC
>NZ_SMKN01000258.1 GCF_004348675.1 Micromonospora sp. KC606
GCCGCCGGGGGTGGCCCGGCGGTTGGGTGCTCCGGCGGCTCCGGCGGCCGGTCGGATTCCGCGTCGGCTGGGTTCGGTTCGTCGCCGGTCCGGGCTCTCGTGTCGGGCGGGATCCGGGTTGTGGGATGCGGCAGGGTGTTGCCTCCACCGGATGCGAGACAACACCCTGCCGCAATCGGCGGCCTTGGTCGCCCGCCTTGGTCGCCCGGCCTCGGGCGGTCGGACGGCGGTTGGTGGGCCGGGTGGTCAGAAGGCGCAGGCGACGACCAGTTCGGGGGTGCGGTCGGGGAGGAGGTCGAGTTTGTCGATGCGACCGGCGGCGCGGACGTCGTCGGCGACCATGGTGAGCTGTTCCAGCAGGGCAGCAGGGCCGAGCGCCTCGGCCAGTGGCACCTCCGCCTTCATCGACAGTTTCCGCTCCGACTTGGCGCGGCGCACCTGGCCCAGCGCGTCAGCGGCCAGCCGCAGCAGCGCCGGGTCGCCGGTACCGGTGATCGCCCGCTTCACCTCGTACGTGGTCGGCCACGGCGCGCGGTGCACCGAGCCGTACCGCCACCAGGACCACACCTCCTCGGTGACGAACGGCAGCACCGGGGCGAAGAGCCGCAACTGTACCGACAGCGCGGTCGCCAGCGCCGCCCGAGCCGAGTCGGCCCCCGGCCCGCTGCCGTAGGCGCGCTCCTTCACCAACTCGATGTAGTCGTCGCAGAACCGCCAGAAGAACGTCTCCGTGGCCTGCAACGCCGCCGTGTGGTCGTAGGCGTCGAAGGCCGCCGTCGCCGCAGCGACCACGGTGGAGAGTTCGGCCAGCATGGCCGTGTCCAGCGGCGTGGTGGCCGGGGTACGCAACGCGTCGGCGGCGCCCAGTCCGAGGGCGAACTTCGAGGCGTTGAGCAGTTTCGTCGCGAGCCGCCGGCCCACCTTGATCTGGGCGGCGTCGAAGGCGAGGTCCATCCCCGGCCGGCCGTTGGCCGCCCAGTAGCGGACCGCGTCGGAGCCGTGCTGCTGCAGCAGGGCCATCGGGGTGACCACGTTCCCCTTGGACTTCGACATCTTCTTGTGGTCCGGGTCGAGGATCCAACCGGAGAGCACCGCCGTTCGCCAGGGCAGCACGCCGTGCTCCAGGTGGGAGCGAACCACCGTGGAGAACAGCCAGGTCCGGATGATCTCCTGGCCCTGGGGGCGCAGGTCCATCGGGAACACCTGGGCGAAAAGGTCCGGGTCGGACTCCCAGCCGCCGACGATCTGCGGGGTCAGCGACGAGGTGGCCCAGGTGTCCAGCACGTCCGGGTCACCGACGAAACCCCCCGGCACGCCGCGCTGCGACTCGTCGTACCCGGGCGGCGGCTCGCCGGACGGGTCGACCGGCAGCGTCGACTCGTCGGGTGTGAGAGGGTGGGCGTAGTCCGGCTCGCCAACGTCGTCGAGCCGGTACCACACCGGCACCGGCACCCCGAAGAAGCGCTGCCGGCTGACCAGCCAGTCACCGGTCAGCCCGCCCACCCAGTGGTCGTACCTGTGCTTCATGTGCTCCGGCACCCAGCGCAGCTCGCCGCCGCGGGCCAGCAGCTCGCCCCGCAGGCGGGCGTCCCGGCCGCCGTTGCGCAGGTACCACTGCCGGGTCGAGACAATCTCCAATGGCCGGTCGCCCCGCTCGTAGAACTTCACCGGACGGGTGGTCGGGCGTGGCTCGCCGACCAGGTCGCCGGCGTCGGACAGCATCCCCACCAGGGCCGACCGGGCGCCGTTGACCGTCTGCCCGGCCAGCGCCGCGTAGGGTCCGGCCGGCACACCGGCCGGCGGCTCCGGCAGCAGCCGGCCGTCCCGGCCGATGACCACGCGGGTCGCCAGGTCCAGCTCCCGCCACCAGGTCACGTCGGTCAGGTCGCCGAACGTGCAGACCATCGCGAGGCCGGTGCCCTTGGCCGGTTCCGCCAGCGGGTGCGCGCGCACCGGCACCTCCACCCCGAAGACGGGGGTACGCACCGTCGCGCCCACCAGGTCGGCGTACCGCTCGTCGTCGGGGTGGCAGACCAGCGCGACGCAGGCCGGCAGCAGCTCCGGCCGGGTGGTGTCGATCAGCACCTCGTGCCCGCCCGGTCCGGTGAACCGGAGCCGGTGGTATGCCCCCGGTCGATCCCGGTCCTCCAGCTCCGCCTGGGCAACGGCGGTGGCGAAGCCGACGTCCCACAGTGTCGGCGCGTCCGCCTGGTACGCCTCGCCCCGGGCCAGGTTCCGCAGGAACGCCCGCTGGCTTACCGTCCGGGCGGCCCGCCCGATCGTGGTGTACGTCAGCGACCAGTCCACCGAGAGCCCGAGTCGCCGCCACAGCGTCTCGAAGACCTGCTCGTCCTCGGCGGTGAGCCGTTCGCACAGCTCGACGAAGTTGCGCCGGGAGATCGACGTCGGCTGTCTGCGCTGCTGTTCCGTGACCGGGGTGGCGGGAGGCTGCCAGGCCGGGTCGTACGGCAGGGTCGGGTCGCAGCGCACCGCGTACACGTTCTGCACCCGCCGCTCGGTGGGCAGGCCGTTGTCGTCCCACCCCATCGGGTAGAAGACCGCCTTGCCGCGCATCCGCTGGAAGCGGGCCACCGTGTCGGTGTGTGTGTACGAGAAGACGTGTCCCATGTGCAGTTCGCCGGACACGGTCGGTGGCGGGGTGTCGATGGAGAACACGACGTCCCGGCGACCGGCCCGGCCCGAGGTGTCCGCCGGTACGTACGTCTTCGTCCGGTCGAACGCGTACGTGCCTTCCTCCTGCCAGCGGCGCGCCCAGCTGTCCTCGAGGCCGTCCAGGGTGGGATGCTCGGGGACGCCGGCGCGGGCCGTCCTCGCCGTGTCGGTCATCCGTCGATCCTAGGCAGCCCGCGCCGCCTGCCGCCTCCGTGATTCGACCCGGCCCGATGATCGTCCGGTGCCGACCTCGTTCGGGGTGAACATCGCCGGGCCGACGATAGCCGCCCGACTGCCGCGAGCCAGCCGCCCGACTGCCGCGAGCCGTGCCGTCGGCCGCGCCGGACACCCCGTCTCGCCGCGAACGGAGTGCGGCGCCCCTCGGGTTCTGCGAGGAGCCGGACATCGACGCGTTGCCGGAGGCCGGAGAGTGCCTGAGACGGGCGGCCGGCGCTCAGATCAGGGAGGCCCGCCAGTGGCGCTGCAGGGCGGCGTACCGGCCGCCGGCGGCGGCCAGCCGGGCCGGTGGGCCGTCCTCCACGATCCGGCCGCCGTCGAGGACCAGCACCCGGTCGGCGGTCTCCACGGTGGAGAGCCGGTGCGCGATGACCAGGGCGGTACGGTCACGCAGCACCGTGCCGAGCGCCCGCTGCACCAGTCGCTCGGTCGGCACGTCCAGCGACGACGTCGCCTCGTCGAGGATCAGCACCCGCGGGTCGGCCAGGAACGCCCGCGCGAACGCGACGAGCTGCCGCTGCCCGGCGGAGAGCCGGCCACCGCGGCGGTGCACGTCGGTGGCGTACCCGTCGGGGAGGGCGGTGATGAAGTCGTGCGCGCCGATAGCCCGCGCGGCGGCCTCCACCGCCGCGTCGTCGGCGGTGGGCCGGCCGAACCGGATGTTCTCCGCCACCGTGCCGCTGAACAGGTGGTTCTCCTGGGTTACCAGCACCACCGCCCGGCGCAGTTCGACGTCGGCCAGGTCGCGCAGGTCGACCCCGTCCACCTCCACGGTGCCGGTGTCGGGGTCGTGGAAGCGGGCCAGCAGCTTGGCGACGGTGGACTTGCCGGCGCCGGTCGGCCCGATCAACGCGATCGTCTGCCCGGCCGGCACCCGCAGGTCCAGGCCGGTCAGGATGGAAGCCCGCGGGCGGTAGCCGAAGGACACGGACCGGAACCGCACCGCACCGTGACCCGGCCCGGGCGGCAGCGGCGTCGGCCGGGCCGGCTCCGGCACACCGGGAGCCTCGTCCAGCACTCCGGCCAGCTTCTCCAGCGCCGCCGTAGCGGACTGGAGCGTGTTGTAGAACTGGCTCAGCTCCTGCATCGGCTCGAAGAAGCGACGCAGGTAGAGCAGGAACGCGGCGAGCACGCCCACCTCCATGTCGCCGCCGAGGACCCGCCACCCGCCGTAGCCGAGCACCACCGCCACGGTGCCGTTTCCGATCACCTTGATTCCCGGGGAGTACGTGGCGATGAGCCGGAATCCGCGCAGGTTGGCCCGCCGGTAGTCGTCGTTCAACCCGTCGAAGATCTGCTGGTTGCGCGGCTCGCGGCGGAACGCCTGCACGGCCCGGATACCGCGCAGCGACTCGACGAAGTGGACGATCACCAGCGCCGCCGTCTCCCGGCTGCGCCGCCACGCGCTGGCCGACGCCCGGGCGAACCAGCGGGACAACGCGAACAGGAACGGGAACGCCAGCAGGGCCACCGCCGCCAGCGGCAGGTCCAGCCAGAGCAGGACGGCGGCCACCGACACCACGGTCAGGGTGGCTGTCACCAGGCTGTCGATGCCGCCGTCGACCAGTTCGGCGATCGAGTCCACGTCACTGGTGAGCCGGGAGATCACCCGGCCGGAGGTGTAGCGCTCGTGGAAGCCGACACAGAGGCGGAGGAAGTGGCCGTACACCCGCTGGCGTAGATCGAGCAGGACGGCCTGGCCGATCCGGGCGGAGAGGGTGAGGAAGCCGCGCCGGGCCGCGTACTCGGTGCCCGCCGCGACGGCGAAGGCCCCGGCGACGGCGGCCAGCGGGCCCGGGTCGCCGGCCCGCAGTGGCGGCACGGCCCGGTCGATGCCGACCATGACCAGGTACGGCCCGGCCATCGCGGCGGCGTTCTGGGCCAGCAGCAGCGCGGTGGCCAGCCCCAGCCGGGTGCGGTGCGGGCGCAGCAGCCCGCGCAGCAGCGCCCGGCTACGGGCGCGCAGCCGGGCCATCGCCTCCGGTGTGGTGTCCTCGGCGCGGCTGCGGTCGGCGTCCGGGTCGGTGGCGCGGCCCCGCCAGTGGGACAGTTCGACGCCGTCCACCCGGGGTCGGGGCACCTCACCGGTCACGATCGCACCAAACCGTTCCGGCTCGTTGGTTCGGCGCAGAGCACCGCCCGGTACGCCGGCACCGTGGCCAGCAGCTCCGAGTGGCGGCCGACGGCGGTGATCCGCCCGCCGTCGAGCAGCGCGACCCGGTCGGCCAGCGCGACCGTGGACGGCCGGTGCACCACCAGCAGCGCGGTGGTGTCCCGCAGCACCCGTTTCAGGGCCGCCTCGACCAGCGCCTCGGTGTGCACGTCCAGCGCGGAGAGCGGGTCGTCCAGGACGAGCAGCGCCGGCTGGCCGAGCACCGCCCGGGCCAGCGCCAGCCGCTGCCGCTGCCCGCCGGAGAGCGACAGCCCCTGCTCTCCGATCCGGGTGGCCAGCCCCCACGGCAGCTCGTACGCGAAGTCGGCCTGGGCCAGCGCGAGCGCCGCCCGGACCTCGTCGTCGCCGGCGTCCGGCCGGCCCAGGGTAAGGTTCTCCCACACCGACATGGAGAAGAGAGTGGGTTCCTCGAACGCCGTGCCGACCAGCCGGCGTAGCGAGGACAACCGCAGGTCGCGCAGGTCGTGCCCGTCCAGGGTGATCCTCCCGCCGGTCACCTCGCGCAGTCGGGGGACGAGGGAGAGCAGGGTGCTCTTGCCGGCGCCGGTCACGCCGACCAGCGCCAGCGTCTCACCCGGCTCGACGGTCAGCTCGATCTCCCGCAACACCGGCGTGGTGGCGCACGGGTAGCGGAACGACACGCCCTCGAACCGTAGCCGGCCACGGACCGCGTTCGGGGCAAGCGTGACCGCGTGCGGGGCGTCCACGATCGACGGCGGGGTGTCCAGCACCTCGTGGATCCGGTCGGCGGCGGTTGCGGCCTCCTGCCCGTTGGCGATGATCCAGCCGAGCGACTGCACCGGCCAGATCAGCATGAGCTGGAGGCTGACGAAGGCGACCAGTTCGCCGACGGTGAGGGTGCCCCGGGCGACCAACGCCGCCCCGCACACCAGCACCACGCCGAGGGTCAGGTTGGGCACCAGGTCGAACAGCGCGGAGGTACGGGCCAGCAGCCGTGCCTTGCCGACACCGGTGTCGTGCAGCGTCCGCGCCCGGCCGGCGAACCGGTCGGCCAGCTCCGGCCCCCGCCCGTACGCCTTCATGGTGCGCAGCCCCTGCGCGGTCTCCTCGACCAGCGTGGCCACGTCGCCCTGCTGGTCCTGCATCCGCCGGGACGCCGCGTGGTAGTGCCGGGCGAACCGGCGGCTGATCAGGAACAGCGGCGCCGCGCTGGCGGCCACCAGCAGGCCGAGCGGCGCGTGCAGCCGCAGCAGCAGCACCACCACCGCCAGGTAGGTGACCACGTTGAGCACCAGGAAGAACAGCCCGAAGGAGAGAAACCGGCGGATCACCGACAGGTCGCTGGTGACCCGGGAGAGCAGTTGGCCGGACTGCCACCGGTCGTGGAAGTCGGCCGGGAGGCGTTGCAGGTGGGCGTAGACGTCGGCGCGGATCGCGGTCTCCATGCCGATCGACGAGGAGGACTGCGTCCACCGCCGGATGAAGATCAGCACCGCCTCGGCGAGCCCGAGCAGCAGGGCCAGACCGCCGAGGCGGAGCAGGCCGGCCGCGTCACGGTCGGCGACCGGCCCGTCGACCACCCGCTGGGTGATCAGCGGCACCGCCAGGCTGGCCGCGGTGGCGGCCAGGCTCGCGAGCAGCAACCAGCAGAACTGGCCCGCGTACGGGCGCAGGTAGCGGCGCAACCGCCAGAGGTTGTGCAGGGGGCGCGTACCGGCGTCGACCCGTCGGGTGGGGTCGCCGTCGCGCAGCGTTGGCACTACCCGACGGTAGCGTCAATCGGGAGCATCGCCGGTGTCGGCTTGCCGTCAGAGCGCCGCTCGTGTCCGAGCAGCCACGTCTTCACGTCCAGCCCCCAGCGGTAGCCGCCGAGCGTGCCGTCGGTGCGCAGTACCCGGTGGCAGGGGACGAAGAGGGCGGCGGCGTTGCGGGCGCAGGCGGCGGCGGCCGCGCGGACGGCCGCCGGCCGCCCGGCCCGGGCGGCGAAACCCGTGTACGTCACCGGCTCGCCCGCCGTCACCTCGCGCAACACCTGCCAGGCGTGCGCCATGAACGCGCCGCCGGTGTGCTGCCGCACCGGCACCGCGTCGACGGCGGTGAGTTCGCCGTCCAGGTAGGACGCGACGGCCCGGCTGACCGGCCCGAGGTCGGCGCGCGGCCGGAGGTCGCCGCGTAGGGGTGGGTGGACGAGGGGGAGCAGGGCCGCCGGGTCCGGCGTGAAGCCGGCGGCGCGTACCGCCCCGTCGGGGCCGACCAGCACGCTGAGCGGACCGATCGGGGTGTCGATGACGGTGCTGTCGATGGTCATGCTGCTCTCCAGAGTCGGATCACCGCGTACGAGCGCCAGGGGCGCCAGCGGTGGGAGTGGGTGTCCAGGGTCGAGGGGGCGTCGGGCAGGTCGAGGGCGGCGGCGCCCCGACGTGCCGCGAGGTCGGTGGCGAGCATGACGTCCGGGTCGCCGAGGGCGCGCATGGCCACGTAGCCGGCGGTCCAGGAGCCGATCCCGGGGATCGCCAGCAGTCGCCGTGTCGTCTCCTGACGGTCCCCGCCAGGGTCGAGCGCGAGCTCTCCGGCGGCCACGGCCCGGGCGAGCGTCCGCACGGTCTCGCGCCGCCGCGCGGGCATCGCGAACGCCGGGTCCGCGAGCCCCGCGATCTCCTCGGCCCCCGGAAACCCCCGCAACCCACCTGTTTCTTGCCCGCGCTCTCGCTGCTGATCATGAAGTTGATGGCCGTTCTGGAG
>NZ_SMKN01000259.1 GCF_004348675.1 Micromonospora sp. KC606
GGGTGGGGAAGGCGTCGTCGGCGGTGAAGCGGACGACGTCGGGTGAGGACGGTGGATGGGAAAACCCGCCCCGGACCTTGGCGGATCGGCGAGTTCGTCGTACGGTAGGCCGCAAGTAACCCACGGGAGCCCGGTGCACCGGGCTGAGAGGGGGGCTGGAGCCCCCGACCGTCGAACCTGATCCGGGTAATGCCGGCGCAGGGAGGAGAGTTGCCGTGCCGTCCCTCGGGCGACTGCATCTGATCACCGACACCCGGTCGGGGCGGGATCCCCTCGTGGTGCTGCGCGCCGCCCTGCCGGTGGCCCGCAGCGAGCTGGTCGTCCAGGTCCGGGTGACCGACGACACCACCGACCGGCAGGCGTACGACCTGGCCCGCCGGGTGGTCGCGCTCTGCGCGCCGTACGGGGCGGCCTGCCTGGTCAACGACCGGCTGCATGTCGCGCTCGCGGCAGGTGCCGCCGGCGGGCACGTCGGCGCCGACGACCTGCCGGTCGCGGCGGCCCGCCGGGTGCTCGGCGCCGCCGCCGTGCTCGGGGCCACCGCTCGGGAACCGGTCGCCGCCGTCGATGCGGTCGCCGCCGGAGCCAGCTACCTGGGCGTCGGTCCCTGCTATCCGACCAGCACCAAGACCGGACTACCCGATCCGGTCGGTCCCGCCGGGGTCCGCGCCGTCGCCCGCGCGGTGCGCGTGCCGGTGATCGCCATCGGCGGGGTGACGCCGGCGGCGGTGCCGGCGTTGCGGGCCGCCGGGGCGTACGGGGTGGCGGTGGTGGGGGCGCTGTCGCGGGCCGCCGACCCGGCGCGGGCCACCACGGAGCTGCTCGGGGCGCTGGCGTGCTGACCCGGCCGGACGTCGCCGTGGTGGGGGCGGGGCCGGTCGGGTTGGCGATTGCGTGGCGGTGCGCGTCGCGCGGGCTGCGCGTCGTCGTCCACGATCCCGCCCCAGGCTCCGGCGCCTCCCGGGTCGCCGCCGGGATGCTCGCCCCGGTCGCCGAGGCGTACTTCGGTGAGCACGAGCTGACCGGGCTGCTCGCCGAGTCCGCCGCCCGCTGGCCCGGTTTCGCCGCCGAACTGGTCGAGGCCGCCGGCACCGAGTTCGGGTACCGCACCGAGGGCACTCTGATGGTCGGGCTGACCGGCGACGACCTGGCCGAGGCGCGCCGGCTGTGGTCGTACCAGCAGGGGCTGGGCCTGCCGATCACGCCGCTGCGCCCCTCGCAGCTGCGGGAGCGCGAACCGGCGTTGGCGCCGAGGGTGCGCGGCGGCGCGGTCGCCCCCGGCGACCACCAGGTCGACCCGCGCCGGCTGGTCGTCGCGCTGCGGTCGGCGGCCGAGCGGGCCGGCGCGACGCTGGTCCCCGGAGCGGTCGCGCGACTGACCGACGTGGACGCCCGCGTCACCGTGGTCGCCGCCGGTTGCGGCGCCGCCGCGCTCACCGGGCTGCCGGTGCGACCGGTGAAGGGGCAGGTGCTCCGGCTGCGCGCTCCCGGCCGCGCCGGGCCGGACTTCCAGCACGTCATCCGGGGGTACGCCGACGGCGAGTCCGTCTACCTGGTGCCCCGCGCCGACGGTGAGGTGGTGGTCGGTGCGACCGTCGAGGAACGCGCCGACACCGAGGTGACCGTCGGTGCGGTGCTGCGGCTGCTGCGCGCCGCCGTCGACCTGCTCCCCGACCTGGCCGAGTACGACCTGGTGGAGGCCGCCGCCGGGCTGCGCCCCGGCACGCCGGACAACGCGCCGATCCTCGGTCCGCTGCCCGGCCACCCCGGCGTGCTGGCCGCCACCGGCCACCACCGGCACGGCATCGTGCTCACCCCGGTCACCGCCGACCTGATCACCGAGCTGGTGGTCACCGGGAAGGCGGACCCGCTGCTCGCGCCGTTCACGCCAGCGCGGTTCACCGCGCGCCCGAGCGGTGTCGGCCCGCCGTTGGCCGGTCTCGAACGCCCGCCGGCCGGCCCCGGTTCCGCAGGCCCGAGCGGTGTCGGCCCGCCGCCGGCGACCGCAGCCCGAATCCGCACGTACGCGCCGACGACCGGAGGCCGCACGTCCGGCGGTCCGCCGGCGCAGGCCGGGTCCGATGCGAGCAGCGAGGAGGAGCGCACGTGGAACTGATCGTCAACGGCGCCGGGCGGACCGTGCCCGGCGGAGCCACCGTGGCCGACGTGGTGCGCGCGGTCACCGACCAGCAGCGCGGACTCGCGGTCGCGGTCAACGGCGAGGTGGTGCCGCGTACCGGCTGGCCGGCGACGGTGCTGCGCGACGGCGACCGGGTCGAGGTGCTCAGCGCCGCCCAGGGCGGGTGACGGGGATGTCGTTCGAGATCGGCGGCGTCACCTTCAATTCCCGGCTGATCCTCGGCACCGGCGGAGCGGCCAACCTGCACGTGCTGGAGCAGGCGATCCGGGCTTCCGGCACCGAGCTGGTCACCCTGGCCCTGCGTCGCGTGGACACCGCCCCCGGCACCGCCGGCGGGCTGCTCGACCTGCTGGACCGGTGCGGGGTGCGGTTGCTGCCGAACACCGCCGGCTGCTACACGGCCACCGAGGCGGTGAAGGTGGCGCACCTGGCCCGGGACGCGTTCGACACCAACTGGGTGAAGCTGGAGGTGATCGGCGACGAGCGCACGCTGCTGCCCGACGGGGTGGAGCTGCTGCGGGCCGCCGAGGAACTGGTCGCCGACGGGTTCACCGTGCTGCCGTACACCTCGGACGACCCGATCCTGGCCCGCCGGTTGGCCGACGTCGGCTGCGCGGCGGTGATGCCGGCCGGTTCGCCGATCGGATCCGGGCTGGGTGTGAGCAACCCGCATCACATCCGGCTGATCCGGCAGAGCGTGGCCGTGCCGGTCGTCCTCGACGCCGGCATCGGCACCGCCTCCGACGCGGCGCTCGCCATGGAACTGGGCTGCGACGCGGTGCTGCTGGCCAGCGCTGTCACCCGGGCCGCGGACCCGGTGGCGATGGCCACCGCCATGCGGTACGCCGTCGAGGCCGGCCGGCTCGCCTACGGCGCGGGCCGTATCGCCCGCCGTCTCCACGCCCTGCCCTCCACCCCGGACGAGGGAAGGCCCGACCTGTGACGCCCAGTCGCACCGCCGTGAACCTGACCACGTCTCCGCCGGCGGCGGCTCCGGCAGATCCTGGCAGGCAGCGGCCCCTGGGCGGGCCGGAACCCGCCAAGGGCTCCTCGGGGGTGCCGGTCGGCGTGGTGGTGTTGACCGATCGGCGGATGGGGCGGCGACCACTGCCCGAGGTCGTGGCCGCGGCCGTCGGCGGGGGAGTGCGGTGGGTGGTGCTGCGGGAGAAGGACCTGCCCCGCGCCGAGCGCCTGGCCCTCGCCACCGAGCTGCGGGCGATCCTCGTCGAGGCCGGCGGGACGCTCGTGGTGGCCGGTCCGGACCCGCTCGGCGGCGACGCCGTGCACCTGCCGGCCGCCGGCCCGTACCCGCCGCCGGCCGTCGGGCTGGTCGGCCGCTCCTGCCACGACGAGACGGAACTGGCCCGGCTGACCAGCGAGGACTACGTGACCCTGTCACCGGTCTGGCCGACCAGCACCAAACCCGGCTACGGCCCACCCCTGCATCCCGCCGGGCTCGCCGCACTGGCCCGGCGCAGCCCCGTGCCGGTGCTCGCCCTCGGTGGCATCGAGACCCCCAACCAGGTCAGAGCCTGCGTCGAGGCAGGGGCCAGCGGTGTGGCCGTGCTCGGCGCCGTCATGCGAGCCGACGACCCCACCAGGACGGCCGCCACGCTGGGCGGAGCCTTCGCTGATGCGGCCACCCCAGTGCCGTCGGCCCCACAGCTTTCGGCGGACACCGCCGGGGGCGGGCTGTGGCCGACCGTGACCACGCAGGGATCAAGCCTGACGGCCCGGAGTGGGCACCGTCGGCCGCAGCCCCGATCGCAACCATCGGAGAACCAGTGACGCCGACGACCGTGCTCACCATCGCCGGATCGGACTCCGGCGCGGGAGCGGGTATCCAAGCCGACCTCAAGGTCTTCGCCGCGCTCGGCGCGTACGGCACCAGCGTGATCACCGCGATCACCGCGCAGAACACCCGGGGGGTCGACGCGGTGCTGCCGCTGCCTCCCGGCACCGTCGCCGACCAGTTGGACAGCGTCCTGGTCGACTTCACGGTGCGCGCGGTGAAGACGGGAATGCTCGGCAGCCCGGCCGTCGCCGACACGGTCGCCGAGGCGGCGAAGGCGGGACGGCTGCCGCACCTGGTCGTCGACCCGGTGCTGGTCGCCACCAGCGGGCACGCGCTGGGCGTGGTGGCGGCGGTCGAGCGGCTGCTGCCGTACGCGGAGGTGGCGACGCCGAACCGCGCGGAGGCGGCGGCCCTCACCGGCCGCCCGGTGACCACGGTCGAGGAGATGGTCGGCGCGGCCCGGGCACTCGCCGCCGCCGGCCCCGCCTGGGTCGTGGTGACCGGCGGCGACGTCGACGCGGACGGCGAGGCGGTGGACGTGCTGTGCGGGGGCGGGACGACCACCCTGCTGCGCGCGCCCCGGGTGGCCACCCGGCACCAGCACGGCACGGGCTGTTCGTTCTCGGCGGCGGTCGCGGTCCGGCTGGCGGCTGGCGACCCGGTGCCGGCCGCGGTCGCCGCCGCCAAGGAGTACGTCACCCGCGCGCTGACCGGCGCGCGGGACTGGGAGTTGGGCGCGGGACACGGCCCGCTGGACCACTTCGGCTGGTCCTGTTGACCATCAGGGAGGCTGTCATGCAGGCACGTCGCAAGGTCTACGTCGAGGGGTCACGGTCGGACATCCGGGTGCCGTTCGCGGAGGTGGAGTTGGCCGGGGACAATCCGCCGGTACGCCTCTACGACACATCCGGCCCGGGTTCTGACCCGGAGGTGGGGCTGCCGCCCCTGCGCGGCCCGTGGATCGCCAGCCGGGGGGACGTCGCTCCCGCCCGAGGTGCCGGCACCCCGCTGGCCGGGGTCGACGGTAAGCGGCCCACCCAGCTCGCGTACGCGCGGGCCGGGACCGTCACCCCGGAGATGGAGTTCGTGGCGATCCGGGAGGGGATGGCGCCGGAGTTCGTCCGGGACGAGATCGCGGCCGGGCGGGCGGTGCTGCCGCTGAACGTCAACCACCCCGAGTGCGAGCCGGCGATCATCGGCAAGGCGTTCCTGGTGAAGGTGAACGCCAACATCGGCACCTCGGCCGTCACCTCGTCGGTCGCCGAGGAGGTGGAGAAGCTGACCTGGGCCACCCGGTGGGGCGCGGACACCGTGATG
The DNA here is from genome assembly GCF_004348675.1 of Micromonospora sp. KC606. Lineage (GTDB taxonomy): Bacteria > Actinomycetota > Actinomycetes > Mycobacteriales > Micromonosporaceae > Micromonospora. The sequence goes on from NZ_SMKN01000259.1 coordinate 5,253, forward strand.
GACCTGTCGACCGGCAAGCGGATCCACGAGACCCGGGAGGCGATCGTCCGCAACTCGCCGGTGCCGATCGGCACCGTGCCGATCTACCAGGCGCTCGAGAAGGTCGGCGGCGACCCGGTGAAGCTCAGTTGGGAGGTCTTCCGGGAAACCGTCATCGAGCAGGCCGAGCAGGGCGTGGACTACATGACCGTGCACGCCGGGGTGCTGCTGCCGTACGTGCCGCTGGCGGTCGACCGGGTCACCGGGATCGTCTCCCGGGGCGGCTCGATCATGGCCGCCTGGTGCCTGGCCCACCACGAGGAGAACTTCCTCTACACCAACTTCCGCGAGCTGTGCGAGATCCTTGCCCGCTATGACGTCACCTTCTCGCTGGGCGACGGGCTGCGGCCCGGCTCTATCGCCGACGCCAACGACGAGGCGCAGTTCGCCGAACTGAGGACCCTCGGCGAGCTGACGAGAGTCGCCTGGGAGTACGACGTCCAGGTGATGATCGAGGGTCCGGGGCACGTGCCGATGCACAAGATCAAGGAAAACGTGGACCTCCAGCAGGAGTGGTGCCACGAGGCCCCGTTCTACACCCTCGGCCCGCTGACCACCGACATCGCACCGGCGTACGACCACATCACCTCCGCCATCGGCGCCGCGATGATCGGCATGTTCGGCACCGCGATGCTCTGCTACGTCACCCCGAAGGAGCACCTCGGCCTGCCGGACCGGGACGACGTGAAGGCGGGCGTGATCGCGTACAAGATCGCGGCGCACGCGGCGGACCTGGCCAAGGGGCACCCCGGCGCGCAGGCATGGGACGACGCGCTGTCCAGGGCACGGTTCGAGTTCCGTTGGGAGGACCAGTTCAACCTCTCGCTCGACCCGGAGACCGCACGGGCGTACCACGACGCGACGTTGCCCGCCGAGCCGGCGAAGACCGCCCACTTCTGTTCGATGTGTGGGCCGAAGTTCTGCTCCATGAAGATCACTCAGGAGTTGAAGGACTACGCCGCACGCGGCATGAGGGACAAGTCGGAGGAGTTCGTATCCTCCGGCGGCCGGGTGTACCTGCCGTTGGCCTGACCGACGAACGACGGTGGGAGCCGGGCGGCCCGCCGGCTCCCGCCGCACTTCTGGTTGATCATGAAGCTGGTGGTGCGGTGGATTGTCGCCGACGCCGTCAACCATGACCAACGAGTTGGTCGGTGAGGCCAGGGGCGGCGGCTTCGTGGAGTCAGGTCAGGTCGCGGTGGTGGCGGCCGGTGGTTCGCAGGGACCGCCGGGCGCTCTGCGTCTCCGGCTCGTTGTCGGCCAGCGGCTTGCTCAGCCCGGTGACCCAGTCGACGAACTCCTCGTCCTGGGCGGCGATCGGCTCCTCCGTCGGGCTGTCGCCGATCGGGTCGCCGTCCTTGGCCCGGCCGCGACGAAACAGGCCGCGCCGGAAGCGAGACCGCGTCGCGGCGGCTTCGGCATCGGCCCCGTCCGGGCCGTTCATCCCGCTGGGAGCGTCCGGATTGTTCCGCACGGCGCCGTGGCGGCCGTCCGCCGTGATCGTGGCGGCCGGGTCGGCCGGGTCGGCGTCCCAGCGCAGTGCGACCGGCTTCGGGATCCCGCCGTCCTCGTCGGCGTCCGGGAAGGGCCGCGCCGGGCTGGTCGGCGAGCCGTGGAGGCCGAAGGCCCCCCAGCTTCCGGCGCTGGCCAGGTCGGGCAGGAGGAGCCGTGGGCGGGAAGCCGGCTCGGCCGCCGTCGGCGTGCCGTCCGTCGTGGTGGTCTCCGCCGGGTCGGGTGTCCCCGATCCGGCGGCAGTCGGGCCGGTGGCGGGATCCGCTGGGCCGGTGGCGGGATCCGTCGGGCGGGTGCCGGTCGGTCGGGTGGTGCGGGTCCGCTTCGGGCGTGGCCGGGGCGCGGGCGCGGTCCCTGTTTGCGCCGCACCGGCCGGCCCGCCCGCCGACACCGGCCCGCCCGCCGACACCGGCTCGGGGGGCGTGCGCCGCCCCGTCCCGGAGACCGGTTCCGCGGCGCTGCCCGCCCCGATCACCGGTGCTGGCTCCGAGGGCCTGAGCTGGTCGGCGTCCGGCGTCTCGCCGGGAGGCGACGGTTGGTCGCCGTCCGGCGTGCGGTCCGGTGTCGAGGGCTCGACGCCGGCCGGAACCGGGTCGGTAGCGCCGGCCGCGGGCGCCTCCCGACCCTTCGGCAGGAACCAGGAGGCGCCGACCTCCGCCGGCGAGTCGTCGGTGCGGGTACCGGCGGCCGGGGTCGTGTCGGCGACGGCGGACGGGTTCCGGCGCTCGCCCGGTCCCGGCACGCCGCTCGAAACGGCGACCTCCGCCGTGTCCGACGGGCCGTTGGTGGGGATCGGCTTGTCCAACGGGCGGCCGGCGTCGACCGGCGTGGGGG
>NZ_SMKN01000025.1 GCF_004348675.1 Micromonospora sp. KC606
CCTCGACGCCGTGGCCACTGGAGTATCCGGAGGCATTCGATGACCCGCCCGCAGGTGTCCGCGGTGATGCTGGCCTACGGCGCCGAGCCGTACCTGGTCGACGCGGCCCGCGCCGTGCTGGACAGCACCGACGTCGACGTCGAGCTGATCGTCGTCGACAACGGTTGCACCGGCGACGGCATCGACATCGTCAAGGGCTTCGCCGGCGTCCGGGTGATCCGCCCGGAGGAGAACACCGGTTACTCGGGGGGCTGCCGGGTGGGTGCCGCCGAGGCGACGGGCGACTGGCTCGCCTTCGTCAACTCCGACGCGATCGTCGCCCCCGACGCCCTGGCCAAGGTCGTCGCCGTGACCGGCGAGCCCGGCGTCGGCGCCGCGATGGCCTCCATCCGCCTCGCCGACAATCCGGAGCTGATCAACACCTCCGGCAACCCGCTGCACTTCACCGGCCTGTCCTGGGCCGGCGGCAACGGGGAGCCGGCCAGCGCCCACGCGGTGCGCACCACGGTCCCCTCGCTCAGCGGCTGCTGCTTCGTCATCAGCCGGTCGCTGTGGCGGGAGTTGGACGGCTTCGCCGCCGAGTACTTCGCCTACCACGAGGACACCGAGCTCAGCCTGCGCCTGTGGCAGCGCGGCCTGCGGCTGGAGTACGTCCCGGACGCCGTGGTGAAGCACCACTACGAGTTCTCCCGCAACGCCCTCAAGCTGTACCTCGTCGAGCGGAACCGGCTGGTCACCCTGCTCACCGCGTACGAGGGACGCACCCTTCTGGTGCTCACGCCCGTCCTGCTGCTCACCGAGGCGGCCATGCTCGCCGCCGCGCTCGCCGGCGGCTGGACGAAGCAGAAGGTCCAGGGCTGGGGCTGGCTGTGGCGCAACCGTGCCTGGCTGCACGCCCGCCGTCGCCAACTCCAGGCCGAGCGGAGCGTCCCCGACGGCATCGTCGCCGAGCTGATGACCGCCAGGGTCGCCCCGTCGAACGTTGACTCGCCACCCGGCATGGGCATCTTCAACGCGATCGCCGCCGGTTACTGGGCCATGGCGCGACCCCTGCTGCGCAGGCGCTGACCGGATCGACGAACGTCTGCCGCGCCGGCGCGAGCAACGCCGCGGCCAGGTCGGAGGCAGGTCGCGGGCGGCCACCACGGACGCGAACCCGAACTGGCCGCTGGTCTCGTTCAGCGCGGCGGCGGAGCCGGCCCTCTCCGGCGGCGCGGCGGCCAGGACCAGATGGATAGCCAGCGTCACGAGTGGGCCGGCGCCGAGGAAGATCAGCGCGAATCCGGCGGCCAGGGTGGTCGGCCCGGATGTCGTGTCGGTCCGGGTCAGCACGAGTGGACCGGACACCGAGATCGCCAGTCCGACGCCGATCACGGATGCCGGCCGGAACCGGCGGGCGAGCAGCGGCGACACGATGAACGACACCGCGTTCGCCACGACAGCGGGCAGCAGCCACAGGCCGGTTCCTGGACCAGGTGCTGTGCCGTATCGCGCCCAATCCCATGGCCGCACTCAATCACGCGATCGCAATGGCCATGACCGACGGCGGCGACAACGCCGCAGTGAGGACGCGCCCGGCAACGCCCCGTAAGTACGGAGCTGGCTGCGCGCGCAGCCCGTCCGCCGCCACCACTGCGTACGTCCGGTGCTCGGAAGACTCGGCGGGGGTCGGGGGTCTTCTCAGGCCCCCGCCGATCCGAAACCGTTACTCCGGCGCCTGCTTGCCCTCCAGGTCGGCGGAGCCGGCGGAGGTGGTCGGCTTGTGCGCCTCCTCGGTCGGCGCGGTGGGCGTCTTCGCCCGGCCGCCGGTCGGCGCGGCGTCGCCCGCGGCGTCGCCCTCCAGCAGTGCGGTCAGTGCCGCCCCGGTGATCCGTCGAAAGGCACGGCCCACCCGGGCGCGGTCCAGGACCGCCACCTCCAGTTGGTTGGCCGCGATGGTGCGTGAGGCGCCGCCCTCGCCGCCGACGCTGCTCAGCGCCCGCACCGACAACCGCACCGCCTCACTGAGCGACATGTCTGCCCGGTGGTCGGACTTGAGCACGTTGGTGATCGCTTCGGCCTGGCCGCCCATCGCCATCCGGCCCGGCTCGTCGTTGACCGATCCGTCGTAGGTGATCCGGTACAGCTCGTCCTCCTCGACCGTGGCGCCGACCTGCGCCACGCAGATCTCCACCTCGAACGGCTTGGACTGCTCGGTGAAGATGGCACCGAGGGTCTGCGCGAAGGCGTTGGCCAGCGCCCGACCGGTGACGTCCCGCCGGTCGTAGCTGAGACCGTTCAGGTCGGCCATCCGTACGCCGGCGCGGCGCAGGTTCTCGAACTCGTTGTACCGGCCAACGGCGGCGAAACCGATCCGGTCGTAGATCTCACTGACCTTGTGCAGGGCGCTGGAGAGATTCTCCGCGACGAAGAGCACCCCGCCGGTATAGCTGACGACCACCGCGCTGCGGCCCCGGGCGACGCCCTTGCGGGCCAGCTCGGAGCGGTCGCGCATGATCTGCTCGGGCGAGGCGTAGAACTGCATGGCCACGGCGGCGGTTCTCCTTCGGGCGCTGTGCTGACGACTGCTGACTGGTGGGGTGGGAGCGGGGTCAGCCGCCCGGGTTCTCCATCCGGCCGGCCACGACCGTCTCGGCGATCGTCGCCGTCTCGGCGTCGGTGAGCCGGTGCGTGCCCTCGGCGGTCGCCGTCATCACCACCGGGTAGATCCGGCGGGTCAGGTCCGGCCCGCCGGTGGCGGTGTCGTCGTCGGCGGCGTCATAGAGCGCCTCGACGGCCAGCCGGATCGCGTCGTCGACTGACAGCCCGGAGCGGAACCGCTTCTTCAGCGCCGACTTGGCGAACAGCGACCCGGAACCGATCGCGTCGTACCCGGTCTCCTCGTAGGGGCCGCCGGTGACGTCGAAACTGAAGATTCGACCTGCCCGGGCCGGATCCCGCGCCGCCAGGTCGAAGCCGGCGAACAGCGGGACCACCGCGAGCCCCTGCATGGCCGCGCCGAGGTTGCCCCGGATCATCGAGGCGAGCCGGTTGGCCTTGCCGTCGAGCGAGAGCATCGCGCCCTCGATTTTCTCGTAGTGCTCCAGCTCCACCTGGAACAGTCGCATCAGCTCAAGGCCGATGCCCGCGGTGCCCGCGATGCCCACCAGCGAGTACGCGTCGGCCGGGTGCACCTTCTCGATGTCCCGCTGGGCGATCAGGTTGCCCATGGTGGCCCGTCGGTCGCCGGCCATCACCACCCCACCGGCGGCCGAGATGGCCACGATGGTCGTCGCGTGCGGTGCCAGGTCGGCGGCCATGCCCGGCGGCAACGGCCGGCGGCCCGGCAGCATCTCGGGGGCCACCCGGCTCAGGAACGTGGTGAAGGAGGACGTCCCCGCGTTGGTGAACACATCTGGTAGACGCCCGGATGGATCAAAACCCGCTGCCACGTGGTTCCTCTCAGGTACGTGATCGCCCTGGCCAGCCTCGTGGGACTGTCACGGAACCGGCCAAGACCACCGTTGCAGTTGAAGCAGAGTATCCCGCGCACCCAGCCGGCGCGATGATCGTGGTCCAGATGTTGGGGATCTTCCCCGCCGCAGATGGCGCGGACGCCGCCCGGCTCGGCCAGGGATCCTTCAGCTCGCCGCAGTCCAGACAGCGCCGTTGACCATAACGGTCGTCGAGAGGAAGGGGCGCATCCGATCTGCCCCCTGGGTCCTACTCACCCCCTTTCTGCACGTAGCCCCTGACGAACTCTTCGGCGTTCTCTTCCAGGACGGAGTCGATCTCGTCGAGCAGGTCGTCGACGTCCTCGGTGATCTCGGCGTGCCGCTCGGCGACCTCCGGGTTCGCCTCGGTGGTGACGTCCTCGATCTCCTCGCCCTGGCGCGACTTGCCGGTCTGCGACTGCCCGCCGCTGTCACGAGTGGCCATCTCGGTGCCTCCTCCACGATCGCTTGCGAGAAACTTACCTCGCGGGGCCGACGAACGGCCCGCCCCGCGCCGGATCTTCCCGACGCGTCACCGGCCCGACCCGGCGGCGCTCAGCCTCCGGTGAGCGTCTCCAGTAGGTCCTTCGCACTCTCGCAGCGGTCGAAGAGGGCGCCGACATGCTGGCGGGTGCCCCGCTCCGGCTCCATCATCGGCACCCGCACCAGCGACTCCCGGCCGACGTCGAAGATGACCGAGTCCCAACTCGCCGCCACCACCTCGGAGGCGTACTGGGCCAGGCATCGGCCCCGGAAGTAGGCCCGGGTGTCCTCCGGCGGTTCCACCATCGCGCGGCGGGTCTGCTCCTCGTCGAGCAATGTCTTCATCGAGCCACGGGAGACCAACCGGTGGTAGAGCCCCTTCTCCGGTCGGACGTCGGAGTACTGCAGGTCGACGAGCTGGAGCTTGTGCGAGCCCCACCCCAGCTTCTCCCGTTCCCGGTAGCCCTCCAGCAGCCGCAGCTTCGCCACCCAGTCGAGCTCGTCGGCGCAGAGGAACGCGTCGCGGCCGAGCCGGTCGAGCACGCTCTCCCAGCGGTCGAGCACGTCGCTGGTCTGCGCGTCGACGTCGTCGCCGTACCGGTCGTCCACGAAGGACCGGACCCGCTCCAGGTACGCCCACTGGACGTCCAGGGCCGTCAGGCGGCGGCCGTCGCGCAGCCGCATGAGGTGCTTCAGCGAAGGGTCGTGGCTGACCGCGCGCAGCTCGCTGACCGGATCGGCGATGCCGAGGTCGGCACCGAGCGCCTTCTCCTCGATCATGGTGAGGATCAGCGCGGTGGTGCCGACCTTGAGATAGGTGGAGATCTCCGACAGGTTGGCGTCGCCGATGATCACGTGCAGGCGGCGGTACTTGTCGGCGTCGGCGTGCGGCTCGTCCCGGGTGTTGATGATGGGACGCTTGAGGGTCGTCTCCAGCCCCACCTCCACCTCGAAGAAATCGGCCCGCTGGGAGATCTGGAAGCCGCTCTGGCCGCCGTCCTGGCCGATGCCGACCCGGCCGGCGCCGCAGACGATCTGCCGGGTGACGAAGAACGGCGTCAGGTACGCCACGATGTCGGCGAACGGAGTCCGCCGGCGCATGAGGTAGTTCTCGTGGGCACCGTAGCTGGCACCCTTGTTGTCGGTGTTGTTCTTGTACAGGTGGATCGGCTGGGTGCCCGGGATGGTGGCGGCGCGACGGGCCGCCTCGGCCATCACCCGCTCCCCCGCCTTGTCCCAGCGAACCAGGTCCAGCGGGTTGGTCACCTCGGGAGTGGAGTATTCCGGGTGGGCGTGGTCGACGTACAGCCGCGCGCCGTTGGTGAGTATCACGTTGGCCAGGCCGAGATCCTCGTCGGCGAGCGCCTCGGCCGGATCGTACGCGGCCCCCGAGTAGGTGAAGCCGCGGGCGTCGCGCAGCGGCGACTCCTCCTCGTAGTCCCAGCGGGCGCGACCACCCCGGTTGAGTTCCGGACGCGCCCCGTAGGCGTTGACCACCTGCGAGGAGGTCACCATGGGGTTGGCTCCGGCCAGGCCGGGCACGGAGATGCCGTACTCGACCTCGGTGCCCATGATTCGTCTGACGCTCATCGACCTACCTGCTCCGCTCGGCCCAACCCGGTTCCCCGTTCCTGTCGAGCGTAGTCGCCCTCAGGGCGCAGGGGGGCACGCCGGCACAGCCGGTGTCGCCTCCGAGGATTTGTCGGTCTCGGTCGGCAGGTTGGTGGGGAGCACATCGCACTCCGCAACGTTGAGGGGAACCCAGGTGACCCGCTGGCGCAGCGCCGGGTAGTTGACGAGGATCCAGTGGACCCGCCGGCCGGCGGTGGGGTCGGCGGAGATGAACCGGATCGGCCCACGAACCCGCTCGACCATCTGGTGGGTGCGCCACGGCTCCTGGAAGACCATGTCGTAGACGCCCGGCGCGGTGCGGGCGGTGGTGCCCTGCAGGGTGGAGAGGCAGAGCGTCTCCAGGTAGGGACGGTAGGAACCGCGGTCGAGCATGAGCGTGGTGACACCGGGCTGGTCGGGATAGCGCCGCTGAGCCTCGGCGCAGACCCATGCCTCTTTGGACGGCAGGTGTAGCTCCTGGTGGACCCAGCGCTCGGTCCAGGTCTGCTCGTTGGCGACCAGCATGCTGGGATGCCAACCGGTGACCCCACAGAGGACCACCGCGACGACCGTGGCGCACCCCGCGCCGAGGACGCCGGCGACGCTCGCGGTCACCGCCCGCCAGGATCGACCGCGCCGTGGTGCGGGCAGCAGCCGGACCACGGCGGCGGTGCCGACGATGAGCAGCGCGGTGGCCAGGTGGGTGGACTTGATGAAGTAGTAGCCGGGTTCGACGCCGGAGGCGTCGTTGTAGCCTGCTATGCCGAGCGACAGGGCGACGCCGACCGCGCTGACGATCAGCCAGCGCCGCCAGGCGGGGTCGGCGCGGCGGACCTGGACGAGCAGGGCGACTCCGACGATGCCGCCGAGCCAGATCAGGGCTCGCCAGGCCTCGGTGCGGGCCTCGACGCCACCGCCGATGTCCAGCGCCTCGGTCTGTTTGGCGCGCAGCACGCCGAGCAGCGGGGCGACCAGGGCAAGTACGCTGCCGGCGACCCCGACGAGCAGGACGGTGACCCACCGGCGCAGCGCCTCCCGCCAGTGGCCGAGGAGCCAGCAGAGCACGAGCACGGCGGCGGGCGGGAGGAACAGGTAGTAGGTGAAGCCGATGGCGACCACCAGGCTGACGAGCAACACGAACTGTTCACGGGTGCCGGCCACCGGACGGCCGACGAGGGCGGCGAGGAGCACCGTGAGGGCGAGGCCGAGAACCTCCGTCGGGTAGCCGGACAGCAGCAGGCGCGGCAGTTGCGTGCCCAGGACCAGGGCGCAGACCACCGCGGTGAGCGCGGAACGGTGCAGCAGGTGGATCGGCCCGGAGATGCGCTGGGCGGCCCAGAGCAGGATGAGCACGAGGAGACCGAAGCCGGCCATGGTCCAGAAGGCGTAGTGGCCGACGCCCTCCGGGCCTCGGGGGGCGGTGCCGGTGGGCACGAGGAACCCGTCGAGCAGGGCGGCGACGAGATGCCAGCCCTGCGGGTAGTAGAGCATCTGGGGCAGCAGTACGTCCTTGGCGGCGGCGGTGTCGACGAAGGCGTACCCGCCGAGACGGCCGATGACGTCGAAGAGGGCCAGGTGCCGCAGGTTGTCCTCACCCCGGATAAGGATGGTCAACTGCCCGGCAAGGTCGTGCACGCGCTCCCAGGGTGCGCTGAGGTAGATCATCATCCCGGTCGTCCCGGCCACGGGGAACAGATCGACCCAGCCGGGGCGGGGCAGCCGTGGCCGGCGGCGCAGCGCGGCAGCGGCGAGGACGACCAGGGTGAGGGCGGCCCCGGTCAGCGGCACGGGTCGCATGCCCCAGGGCCAGACGGCGAAGAGCAGGCCGCCGGCCGTGGCGGCGCCGAGCAGCAGGGCGACCGCCAGGACGAGCCGGTCGAGAAGGGTGCGTCCGCCGCGCAGCACGCTGGCGGTGGCCAGCAGAACCAGTGGGGGCAGCAGCCAGTCGCGGTGCAGGGCGTGGACGACCAGGGGCACGAGCCAGGCGGCGACGAGCCCTGCCGCCACCGGCACCGGGCGGCGCCAACGGCGTCGCGCGGACTGCACGGGCGGATGGATGTCCCCGGTCGCCGGGGTGGTCGGCGGCTCGGCGACGGTGAGCTCGGGCGGCACGAGGCTCCTCGACAGGGTCGACTGCGGTGGAGGAAGTCTACCGACGGGCCGGGAATTCCACCCGCCCGGGACGGATCCGACCGGTTAACGTCCTGTTACGTGCGAGAAGGGCCCGCGGCCGGCGCCGCGGGCCCTTCTGCCGTTGTGGGTCAGAGGTACTGGCCGGTGTTGCTGGCGGTTTCGATGGAGCGACCGGCCTCGGCGCCCTTGCCGCCGGAGACGAGCGTGCGGATGTAGACGATCCGCTCGCCCTTCTTGCCGGAGATGCGGGCCCAGTCGTCCGGGTTGGTGGTGTTGGGAAGATCCTCGTTCTCGCGGAACTCGTCGACGCAGGCGTCGAGGAGGTGCTGCAGGCGCAGCCCCTTACGACCAGAGGTGAGGAACTCCTTGATGGCCATCTTCTTGCCCCGGTCGACGATGTTCTGGATCATCGCCCCGGAGTTGAAGTCCTTGAAGTAGAGGACCTCCTTGTCACCGTTGGCGTAGGTGACCTCGAGGAAGCGGTTCTCCTCGGTCTCGGAGTACATCCGCAGCACGACCGCGTCGATCATCGCCGCCACGGTGGCCTGGGGGTCGCCGCCGTGCTCGGCCAGGTCGTCGGCGTGCAGCGGCAGGCCGGAGAGGATGTACTTGGAGAAGATGTCCTTGGCCGCCTCGGCATCCGGACGCTCAATCTTGATCTTCACGTCGAGCCGGCCTGGACGCAGGATGGCCGGGTCGATCATGTCCTCCCGGTTGGAGGCGCCGATCACGATGACGTTCTCCAGCCCCTCCACACCATCGATCTCACTGAGCAGCTGCGGGACGATGGTGTTCTCCACGTCGGAGGAGACGCCGGAGCCGCGGGTCCGGAAGATCGAGTCCATCTCGTCGAAGAACACGATGACCGGCGTGCCCTCACTGGCCTTCTCCCGGGCCCGCTGGAAGATCAACCGGATGTGCCGCTCGGTCTCGCCGACATACTTGTTCAGCAGCTCCGGGCCCTTGATGTTGAGGAAGAAGCTGGTGTGCTTCTCCTTGCCCTCCCGCTCGGCGATCTTTTTCGCCAGCGAGTTCGCCACCGCCTTGGCGATGAGCGTCTTGCCGCAACCCGGCGGCCCGTAGAGCAGGATGCCCTTCGGCGGCCGGAGCTGGTGCTCGCGGAACAGGTCGGCGTGCAGGAAGGGCAGCTCCACCGCGTCGCGGATCTGCTCGATCTGCGCCTGGAGACCGCCGATGTCCTCGTAGTTGACGTCGGGCACCTCCTCCAGGACCAGTTCCTCGACCTCGCTCTTCGGGATCCGCTCGTACGCGTACGCCGAGCGGGGCTCGATCATGAGCGAGTCGCCGGCCCGGATCGGCGAGCCGATCAGGGTCTCGGCGAGGTGCACGATGCGCTCCTCGTCGGAGTGCGAGACCACCAGCGCCCGGTCACCCGGTGCGCCGTCCGGCCCCGCAAGGATCTCCTTGAGCATCACCACCTCGCCGACCCGCTCGTAACCGAACGCGTTGACGACGTTGAGCGCGTCGTTGAGCAGGACCTCCTGCCCGCGCTGCAACTCCGCCGCGTCGAGCGAGGGCGAGACGGCCACCCGGAGCTTGCGTCCGCCGGTGAAGATGTCCACCGTGCCGTCGTCGTGCCGCGAGAGGAAGACACCGTATCCGCTCGGCGGCTGTGCCAAGCGGTCGATCTCCTCCTTGAGCGTCACGATCTGCGCGCGAGCCTCCTTGAGGGTGCTCACGAGCCGGTCGTTGTTCTCGGTGAGCCGCGCCAACTGTGCCTGGGTGGCCGCCAGCCGCTCTTCGAGCTGCCGGACGTGTCGGGGGCTTTCGGTCAACTTGCGCCGCACCAGAGCGAGTTCCTCTTGAAGGAACGCGACCTGCGTGGAGAGATCGTGGGCTTCCTTCTCCCACCGTGCGGCGCGCGAGTCCGCGTCGTCGCTGCGTGCCACGTCCCACCTCCCCGGGGGGCTTGAACGTTCTGCCCTAACACTAGCCGCTATGAGGCCCATTCGGTCCTACGCAACGCCCTCGTCACCGAACCTTGATCGCGAAGGGACGCCTGAGGTGCGGGTCCGGGCGTTCGGGTACCGTCGAGAGGTGGGACGGGAGAACATGGGGGGTGCAGCGTGACCGAGGTCGCGACCGACCAGCTTCAGGTCTGGGTGGACCAGGACCTCTGCACCGGCGACGGGCTCTGCGTGCAGTACGCGCCGGAGGTCTTCGAGTTCGACGTCGACGGCCTGGCGTACGTCAAGGGCGCCGACGGCGAGCTGCGGCTGTCCCCGGGCAGCCGGGTGGACGTGCCGGAGCACCTACGCCTCGAGGTGATCGACTCGGCGAGGGAGTGCCCCGGGGAGTGCATCCACGTGGTGCGCGGCAGCGACGGGGTCGAGGTGGCCGGCCCGGAGGCCGGGAACGACTGAGCCGCCGGTGGGCGGCGCCACGAGGGCCGGGGACGACGATGTCCCCGGCCCTCGTCACAGCACCGGACGGCCGACCACCGAGGCGACCAGCCGGGCGAACTCCTCCAGCCGGGCGATCTGGCCGGCCCCGCCGTCGTCGAGCGTCTTGCCGAAGCGCAGCGCGTCGTGCCGGGGCACCCCGGTGACCTCGTCACCGGGCGGCGCCTCGTCCAGCGAGGTGAGCAGCAGGTAGACGTCGATGCTGTCGACCCGCACCTCACCGCTGTCGGTCCGGGTCAGCCGACGCCGGCAGCCGACCTCGGTGACCGTGGAGACCGGCACCACCCGCAGCGACGAGGTCATCGCCCCGGGCGGCCCCTCCCCCGGCGGCACGTCCTCGCCGTGCCACAGCACCAGCCGGCTGCCGTCGCAGACGACGACCTCCTGCCAGACCCCGTTGACCTCGTTGACGAAGCGTTCCAAGGTGAAGCCGAGCACGGACGCCCCGCGCAGCACCCCACCCAGCGCCTCGAGCGCGATGTCCGGATCGCGCAGGTAGGCCCGCGCCGCCGACTCGAGGTCGGTGTAGGGCGACCAGTCCGGGAACACGGCTGGCAACTCCCCACCGCCGAAACCCGGCCGACTCATGACATCTCCCCCAGGTCGTGTCGTCGGCCGACGCCGGCCGGCGGAATCAGCCCGATCACTCCCAGCCGCCCCGCCGCGCCGTCACGGCAGCCGTGGCCCGTCGGCCGCGTCCGGCGGCGTACCGTCCGCCGCCTGCCGGGCCGCCTCCGCCGCGCGCAACGCCTGCCGGCGCTCGGCGTACGCCTCCGCGCCCTTGCTGGGCTTACGGCGCCGAGGCGGGGCGGTGACGCCCGGAGCGAGCTTACGCGCGGAGACGAGGAAGGCGGTGTGCGCGATCATCCGGTGGTCCGGACGGACGGCCAGCCCTTCGGCGTGCCAGTCCCGCACCAGCGACTCCCAGGCGCGCGGCTCGGTCCAGCCGCCGCGCTCGCGCAGCGCCTCCACCAGCTCGGACAGCTGCGGGGTGGTCGCCACGTACCCGACGAACACGCCGCCCGGCAGCAGGGCCCGCTCGACCATGTCGAGCGTCTCCCACGGGGTGAGCATGTCCAGGATTATCCGGTCGAACCCGGTTTCGGTGCAGTCGGCGACGTCACCGACGTGCAGTCGCCACGCCGGGTGCGCGGCGCCGAAGAACGCCTCGACGTTGCGCCTGGCGATCTGCGCGAAGTCCTCGCGCAGCTCGTACGAGTGCAGCTCGCCTCCGGTGCCGACGGCGCGCAGCAACGAGCAGCTCAGCGCACCGGAGCCCGCGCCGGCCTCCAGGACCTTGGCGCCGGGGAAGACGTCGCCCATGGCCACGATCTGCGCCGAGTCCTTCGGGTAGATCACCTGGGCGCCGCGCGGCATCGACAAAACGTAGTCCGACAGCAGCGGGCGCAGCGCGAGGAAGGCGGTCCCACCGCCGGCGGTGGTCACCACACTGCCGTCGGGCTGACCGATCAGCGCGTCGTGCCGCAGGATGCCGCGGTGGGTGTGGAACTCCTTGCCGGGCTCCAGGACGACCGTGTGCATCCGGCCCTTCGGGTCGGTCAGCTGGACCCGGTCACCGGGGCGGAACGGTCCCCGGTGCACCGGGGGCAGCTCCGGGACGGCGACGGGTGTGCCCGGGGCGGCCGGGAGGGCGGAGGAGTGTGCGGTCACCTGTTCATCTTCCGTGTGGGTTCGAGGACCTGTGCCAGATCCGCGACGTGCAGAACGCCGACCACATCTTCGCCTGCGGTCACCACGTACCGTGCGGCCGGGTGGGCCTGCACGGCCGCCATCACCCGCTCGGCGTCGAGCCCGGCCGGCAGCGCCGGCAGTTGGTCCAGCGCCCGGGCCACCGCGTCCACCGCCAGCCAGGGCCGGCGCGGCGGGGGTACCGCGTCCGCCGCCGTCGGGTCGACCAGGGCGACCGGCCGGCCGGCGCCGTCGAGCACGGCCACCGCCGCGCCCGGCGGAGCCTGCTCGGCGTGCCGGCGCTGCGCCTCGGCGAGTGGGGTGCCGGTGGGAACGCCGAAGACGGGGCGGGCGAGCCGGGCCAGGTCGATCAGGGGTACCCGGCGGCTGATCCGGGCGTACCGGATGGACTGGCCGGCCCCCCGCCACAGGGTGACGGCGACCAGCAGCATCAGCGGCAGCGCCAGCGGCATCAGGATCCGCTCGACGGTGAGCCACCCGACCAGCACGCCGGTGCCGACAGCGACGGCCCGGCCGACCCAGCCGGCGACCTCGGTGGCCCGGTGCCGGTCCCGGGTGACCGCCCAGACCGCGGCGCGCAGCGCCCGGCCGCCGTCCAGCGGCAGCCCGGGCAGGATGTTGAAGACCGCCACGACGACGTTGCTCAGCGCCAGTTGCAGGGCGAGCTGGTGGGCGAGGGTGCGGTCGGGCAGTGCCAGGGTGAGCCCGACGCCGAGGGCGCCGAGCACCGCCGAGACCGCCGGCCCGGCCAGGGACACCAGCAGGTCGATCCGGGGAGTGGGGGCGTCGGATTCCATCTCGGTGTAGCCGCCGAGCAGCTCGAGGGTGATGCCGCGTACGCCGATGCCGTACCGGCGCGCGACCAGCGCGTGGCCCAGCTCGTGCAGCAGGACGGACCCGAGCAGCGAGACGACGAACCCGAGGCCGATCAGGTAGCCGCCCAGCGCGGACAGGTCGAGCCGTTCGCGGGCGAACTGCGCGTACGTCACCGTGATGAGCAGGGCCAGCAGCAGCATCGACACGTTGACGTGCAGCGGGACCCCGAAGACCCGGCCCACGGTCACGCCGGTGCGCCGGCCGGCGGGCCGGGCGGATCGGGTCGGGGAGTTCACCGGCCCGATGCTACGCGGTGCGGATCATGCTCCGGTGCGGCGACGGCGGCCTGTCACACCGGTGCCCTACCCTTCGGGACATGACGGCGGAACCGGTGACCGACCAGCAGGGCACTCCCGCGCCGGCGCCGCCGGCCACCGTCCGGGCGTCGCTGTCGCCGTCCCGGGCGGCGGACTTCAAGACCTGTCCGTTGCTCTACCGGTTCCGCAGCATCGACCGGTTGCCCGAGCGCCCCAGTGTGGAGCAGGCCCGGGGCACCCTGGTGCACGCCGTACTGGAGCGGCTGTTCGACCTGCCGGCGCCCGGGCGCACCCCGGACGCGGCCGGTGACCTGGTCGCCCCGCAGTGGGACCGGCTGGTCACCGAGCAGCCGGAGCTCGCCGCCCTGTTCGACCCTGCCGACGAGGCGGGCGCCGCCGAGTTCCTGCGCTCGGCGGCAGCGCTGCTGCGGGGTTACTTCGCGGTGGAGGATCCGCGCCGGTTGGAGCCGGCTGAGCGGGAGAGCCTGATCTCCGCGGTGGTCGACGACGAGTTGCTCATCCGGGGCTACCTCGACCGGCTCGACGTGGCGCCGGACGGCGCGCTGCGGGTGGTCGACTACAAGACCGGCGGGGCGCCTCGGGAGGCGTTCGAGGCCCGGGCGTTGTTCCAGCTCAAGTTCTACGCGCTGGTGCTGTGGCGCACCCGGGGCGTGGTGCCGCGGGTGCTGCGCCTGCTCTACCTCAAGGACGCCGAGGTCTGCGACTACTCCCCCGACGCCGAGGAGTTGCTGCGCTTCGAGCGCACGGTGGTGGCGCTCTGGCAGGCGATCGAGCAGGCCACCGAGCGGCAGGATTTCCGCCCCCGGCCGAGCCGGCTCTGCGACTGGTGCAACCATCAGGCGCTCTGCCCGAGCTTCGGCGGCACCCCGCCGCCCTTCCCGCAGCGGTTGGCGGTGCCCGACCCGCTGCGCGACGCCCGCTCCGGCCCCGCCGCCCCCGGCGCCGACGAATGAATCACGCACCACGGGTGAGCCACCGTGCGGTACGACGGGCGTCGCCTCCCTGAGAGGGTTGACTCACCGTCGGCGATGACCGATCGCGCGGTGGCGACTGGCGACGCGGTATGGCCGACGGACCCGCGAGGTGGTGGCGGCGCCGACCGCTCGCCCGGGATGCGCTTTTCGCCACCGCAGCGTCGGTGTCATCGTCGTTCCTTTCAGCATCTACCCACCGGTTCGCGATGCCCCGATCTGTTTCTGGGCTCTGGTGGGGCGTACGGCCGCCCACACGTCCCTGATCGCCGCGCTCGCTCGATCCGCTGACGACCGACTGGTGCTTCCTGACGCCTGGATCGCGCCCGGCGCAGGCTGAGCCTGGCCTGTCCGGAATCGGGACGCTGGTGGGGCAGGTTCGCGAGTCGGGTGGCTGCCGCTGGGGCTGCGCGCCCGGGTGCAGGCGGTGGCACTGGCCTACGAGTCCGGCCTGGTCCGCCCGAAGGTGTGAGGCGGGCCGCACCCGAGGGGTCGCGGGCGGGAGGGCGGCGCCGTTGCCGTGGTGACCTACCGTGACCGGAGGCGGCGCGGCGCGGTTGACCATCGCGTGGCGTGAGGTTCTAGCGCCGGCTCCGGCGCCGTCCCGGGGCCTGGAAACGCGGTCGACGGGCGGCTGGCTCAGGGGCAACCCTGAGCCCGGCTCCGGGCCGACCCGCAGCGGGAAATCCGCTTCGGCTCCGACCGGAGGCGGACGGATCCCGCCCGGACGGCACAGAGGATG
This sequence comes from Micromonospora sp. KC606, assembly GCF_004348675.1. Lineage (GTDB taxonomy): Bacteria > Actinomycetota > Actinomycetes > Mycobacteriales > Micromonosporaceae > Micromonospora. The sequence goes on from NZ_SMKN01000025.1 coordinate 14,701, forward strand.
GGATCAGCCCCACCGGCCAACGGGGGCGATGGGGAACGCAGTACGACGGAAGAGGTAGATGACGTGACGGCGACGGTAGGCCGCGAGGCACAGGCCGCGGCCCGGGCCAACGACGTGTGGAAGGTGTACGGCAGCGGAGAGGCGCAGGTGATGGCGCTGCGTGGGGTGAGCGCCGAGTTCGAACGTAGCCGGTTCACCGCGATCATGGGCCCGTCGGGCTCGGGCAAGTCGACGCTGATGCACTGCCTGGCGGGCCTGGACTCGGTCACCCGCGGCACCGTGATGATCGGCGACACCACGGTCACCGGGCTGGGCGACGCCGGCCTGACCAGGCTGCGCCGAGACAAGGTCGGCTTCATCTTCCAGCAGTTCAACCTGCTGCCGACGCTGACCGCCCAGGAGAACATCCTGCTGCCGATGTCGATCGCAGGTCGCCGGCCCGACCCGGCCTGGTATGACACGGTGATCGACACGGTCGGCCTGCGGGATCGGTTGGGGCACCGTCCGGCGCAGCTGTCCGGCGGGCAGCAGCAGCGGGTGGCGTGCGCGCGGGCGCTGGTCGCCCGCCCCGAGGTGATCTTCGCCGACGAGCCGACCGGCAACCTCGACTCCCGCTCCGGCGCGGAGATACTGAGCTTCCTACGCAACTCGGTACGCGAGCACGGTCAGACCATCGTCATGGTCACCCACGACCCGACCGCCGCCGCGTACGCCGACAGGGTGGTCTTCCTCGCCGACGGTCAGATCGTCTCGGAGCTGATCGAGCCGACCGCCGACACGGTGCTGGACACCATGAAGAAGCTCGACACGCCGGCCGAGGTGGCGCGCTGATGTTCCGCGCGACCTGGAAGAGCCTGCTGGCGCGGAAGGTGCGCCTGGTCCTCTCCGGCCTGGCGGTGGTGCTGGGCGTCATGTTCGTCTCCGGCGCGTTCGTGCTCACCGACACGCTCGGCCGCTCCTTCGATCAGGTCTTCGCCGACGCGTTCGAAGGCGTCGACGTCAACGTCTCGGCCAAGCCGAAGGTCGCCCTCGGCGAGATGGAGGGCGAACCGGTGAGCGCCCCCGTCCCGGCCGCGACGCTGGAGCGGGTCCGCGCGGTCGCCGGGGTCGCCGAGGCCACCGGCGTCGTCGCCGCGGACGGTGCGCGCATGATCGGCAGCAACGGCAAGGTGGTCACCTCGTTCGGGCCGCCGCAACTGGGCGAGAACTGGGTGGGCGAGAGCGACCTGGTGACGCTGCGCGAGGGCCGGGAGCCACGCGCGGACGACGAGATCGTCATCAACGCGGCGCTGGCCGAGGCAGCGAAGGTGAAGGTCGGCGACCGCGTCGGTGTGCTGACCCTGGAGCCGAAGAAGGAGTTCACCCTCGTCGGCGTCTTCGGCTACAGCGGTGACCGGGACTCCCTCGGCGGGGCCAACGAGATCGTCTTCACCACGCCGGTGGCTCAGCGGCTGATGCTCGGCGAGCCGGACGTGTTCACCAACATCAGCGTCAAGGCCGCCGACGGGGTCGGCGAGGAGAAGCTACGCGACGACATCGCCACCGCCCTCGGCGACGGCTACGAGGTCAGGACCGGCGAGCAGATGTCCGCCGACGCCGCGGCCGGCCTGAAGGAGGGGCTGTCCTTCTTCAACAAGATCCTGCTCGGCTTCGCCGCCGTGGCACTGCTGGTGGGCACCTTCCTCATCCTGAACACCTTCTCGATCATCGTCGCCCAGCGCACCCGGGAGCTGGCCCTGATGCGGGCCATCGGGGCCAGCGGCCGGCAGATCATCGGCTCGGTGGTGCTGGAGGCCGTGGCGGTGGGGCTGATCGCCTCCGTGCTGGGGCTGGCCGCCGGCATCGGCGTGGGCGCGCTGCTGGCGTACGTGTTCGGGCAGTTCGCCGGCGGGCTCGCCCTGGCCGGGCTGGGTGTGCCACCCGCGGCGGTCATCGGGGCCTTCGCGGTGGGTCTGGTGATCACGGTGGTGGCGGCGCTGCTGCCGGCACTGCGCGCCGCGCGGATCCCACCGATCGCGGCCATGCAGGACGTAGCCACCCCGGACCGCCCGCTGACGAAGGTGACGGCCGCCGGCGGGATCGTCACCGCGATCGGCGCCGCGCTGCTCTTCCTGGGGCTCAGCGGCAACGCGGGCGACAACACGCTGGCGACCATCCTCGGCGGGGTGCTCTTCGCCTTCATCGGGGTGGCGCTGCTGACGCCGCTGATCAGCCGGCCGGTGGTCTCCCTGCTCGGGGCGCTGTTCGCCTGGTCGGTGCCGGGCAAGCTGGGCCGGCTCAACTCCGGCCGCAACCCGCGCCGCACGGCGATCACCGCGGCGGCGCTGATGGTCGGCATCGCCCTGGTCACCGGCGTGACGGTGATCCTCGACTCGGCCAAGGGCAGCATCAGCGCCCTGGTCGAGGACCAGGTCAAGGCCGAGCTGGTGATCTCCGGGGCGCAGAGTGGCCCGCGTCCGCCGAGCTTCGACCCGGCCGTGCTGGAGAAGGTTGCCGCCATCCCGGGCGTCCAGTTGGTCGACGGCGAGTACGGCGACATGGCGCAGGTCGACGGCGAGCGCACCTGGGTGGCGGCGTCGAGCAACGTCGCCGCGCTGGAGCAGATCTTCGGGGCGAAGGCCACCTCCGGTGACATCAGCCGGCTGGGGCCGGACCAGATGCTGTTCAGCTCCGACACCGCGAAGTCCCGCAACGTGTCGGTCGGCTCGCAGGTCACCGTCCAGCTGTCCCGGGGCGAGGCCCGCACCTACACGGTCAGCGGGATCTACGAGAGTTCCGAGCTGACCAACCCGGTGGTGCTGCCGCCGCAGGCGGCGCGGGACTTCGCCATCCCGCAGCCGATCCAGGGTTTCCTGCAGCTCGCCCCCGGCGCCAGCGTCGACGACGTGCGGCCGCAGGTCGAGACGTTGCTCGCCGACAGCCCCGAGGTGTCGGTGGCCGACCGGGCCGCCTTCATCGAGCAGCAGACCGGCCAGCTGGACGGCCTGCTCCAGATGATCCAGATCCTGCTGGCCCTGGCCATCGTCATCGCGGTGCTGGGCATCATCAACACCCTCGCCCTGTCGGTGCTGGAACGCACCCGGGAGCTAGGCCTGCTGCGGGCCATCGGGCTGCGCCGGGCGCAGACCATGCGGATGATCACCGTCGAGGCGGTGGTGATCTCGGTCTTCGGGGCCCTACTCGGTGTGGCGGTCGGCACCGGTCTCGGCGCGGCGGTGGTCGAGGCGCTCAAGGACGAGGGGATCACCGACCTGATCCTGCCCTGGGGTCAGATGGGGCTCTTCCTCGGCCTGGCCGCGATCATCGGGGTGGTCGCCGCGGTGCTGCCGGCGATCCGGGCCGCGCGAATCAACGTGCTCGGCGCGATCGCGCACGACTGATCCGGGCGCGAGGGGCCCTGCCGGCAACGGCGGGGCCCCTCGTCGCGACCGCCGCCCCGGTAGCCCCGTCCCCGGCCTGCGGCCTCTTGTGGTACCCGGGCGCCCCGACGCCCCAAGCGGCCGCAGACCGCGATCAGGACGGCGGGTCGCCGAGCAGCGCCGCCAGCAGCTCCAGGTCCGCCCCGGTCAGGCTCTCCACCTGGTGTACGCCGTCCATCGTTGGCAGCGGCGCCTCCGCCGGCACCGCCAGCACCGCCGCGCCGGCGGCGAGCGCACTGGCCACCCCGGCCGGCGAGTCCTCGATCGCCACACAGCGGGCGATCGGCACGTCCAGCAGCCGGGCGGCGGTCAGGTACGGCTCCGGGTGCGGTTTGGCGGCGTCCACCTCGTCGCCGCACACCACCGCGTCGAAGCTGTCCCGCCCGAGGGTGTCCAGGGCGATCTCGACCAGGGCGCGACCGCTGGAGGTGACCAGGGCGGTGGGAATCCCGGCGGCGCGCACCGCCCGGAGCAGGGTCAGCGCACCGGGCCGCCAGCGCAGTCCGGTGCGGAAGAGCTCCAGGATGCGGGCGTCGATCCAGGCGGCGCTGGCCTGCGGCTCCCGCTCGGGCTGGCCGAGGTCCTCGTGCAGGATCCGCATCGCCTCGGCCATGCTGGTGCCGATGATGGCGCGGCGGGCGTCCGCGGAGAGTTCACCGCCGTACTCGGCGGCCAGCTCGCGCAGCGCGACGTCCCACAGTTTCTCACTGTCGACCAGGGTGCCGTCCATGTCGAAGAGCACGGCGGCGGGGTGTTGACTGCTCAGCGGATCCTCCTGCGGGGGTGCGGCGACCCACCGATACTGCCAATCCCCCCGCCGCTGCGCCCGGGCGGACCGGGCACCAGTGACACAGGTCAACACGGTGCCATCGGGCTGTGGCCACCCCCAACCGCTGTCGGCCCGGCCCGGCCGGCGTCAGCCGAGGTTGCAGGCGGCCAGGGAGTTCTCGTAGCCGCGGAAGAACGAGTCGGTGCGCTGTTCGGCGGTGCCGTGCGCCCCCTCGGCGAACCAGGGCTGGTCGGGGTCGTCGCCGACGGCGAGCAACCCGTCGCGGAACTCCTCCAGATCGCCGTCCTGGAGCTCGAGCTGCCCGTTGCGCACCGAGTCGCCGAGGTACGCCCCGGCCATGCAGTCGGCCTGGAGTTCCTGCTGGATGGTGAAGCTGTAGCGGATGCCCATGCGCACCTGGATGCCGTGGGCGTACTCGTGGCCCAGCAGGTAGAACACGAACGCGTCGCCGACCTGCCGGAACGCGGCCACCGACCAGTTCACGTCGTAGGCGATGTAGTCGCCGGCCGAACAGTAGACCGCGTTGTTGCGTGGCACCGGCTGACCGGCGCAGGTGACCTGCCCCTCCCGCTGGTAGGGGATGATCCGGGCGACCGGGGTGAACGGCCGCCCGGACGCCCGGAACTGGGCCGCCCAGTAACGCTCGGCGATGCGGACCGCGCCCCCGATGTCCTCCTTGAACTCCGCCACGCTGGTGGTGCCGTCGGCGCGGGTGGTCTGCGCGCCCGGCGAGGCTGCGGTGCGGGTCTGCTGCGGGCGGGGCTCCGTCGGCTGCTGCGGGCCGCTCGGCCCCACCCCGCCGGCAGCGCAGCCGACAGCGATCAGCGCCGCCGCCAGACCCGCCAGTGAGCCCCGCGACCGCCGTCGCGCGCGTGCCGTCACCGTTGCCTCCCCAAGGCTCGTCGTCGATCGGCCCGGTACCCGGACCGTATGACGATCATGCCGGGTGGAGGTCGCCCTGACCATGATCGGACGGCAGCGGATCAGCGTCCCCGGCGACGGCAGCCGGCCATCGCGCCACCGACCCCGAGCACCACCCACACCGTCGTCGTGGGCTCACGGTATGAGCCCACCGCCAGCCGCCCCGCCGTCGGGCCGTCAGCCTCCGGCGAGGACCTCCCGCAGCCGGGCGGCGAACGCCACCGCGTCGTCGACGAATCCGATGTGCCCGCCGGGGAACATCGTCGGCTCGCCGCCCAGCGACGCGGCCAGCACCCGCGACGTCCGGTCGCACAGCTCACCGGTGGACTGCTCGCCGAGACCGACGAGCACCCGGGTGGGTCCGTCGCGCAGCGCGGCGACGTCGGGCCGGAACCGGGTGGTGCCGCGCAGCATGTGCAGGTACTGGTAGCGCTCGTCGGCGGCCTCCTGCGGCTGCGGCTCGCCGCCGAACATGGCCAGGACCGCCGCCTCCGGCAGCTGGATGTTGGCGGTGGCGAGGAACATGCGCCACGCACCGAGCCGGTCCCCGGCCAGGTAGGTGGCGATCATGTCGTCCTCCCTGGCGAGCAGCTCCGCCCGGTCGTCGAGGATCGTCAACAGCGGCGGTTCGTGGGCGATCACCGTGTGCGCCACCCCCGCGTGGGCCTGGGCGAGGGCCAGGACGGTGACCGCGCCGCCGCTGGAGCCGAGCACGGCGGCCGGCCCCACGTCGAGGTGGGCGACGAGCCGGGCGACGTCGTCGGCGCGCAGTTCGGGTGTGGAGTCCTGCTCCGGGTCGTGCAGCCGGCTGCGGTTGATACCGCGCGGGTCGGTGGTGAGTACCGTGTGGTCGGTGGCCAGCAACTCGGCCAGCGGCGCGAACGCCGCCGCGTCCATCGGGGCGGCGACCAGCGCCACCAGCGGGCCCCGCCCGCGTAGCTCGTAGTGCAGCAGACCGTCGGGGACCTCCAGGGTCGCGACGGTGACGGTGGAAGTGGTGCTCATCGGGTCCTCCCGGGTCGTGACGCGTTAGGCGTTCACAGTGGAGACTCCCGGCGTACGGCAGAATCGTCGCTCGTGACGGCGATTTCCCCGGCGGAACCGGCTGCGCTCGACCCGGTGCTGGCTCGGGCGCGCGTCGGCGACCAGCGCGCGTTCGCGGAGCTGGTGGCCCCGCTGCGCCGGGAGCTGCACGCGCACTGCTACCGGATGCTCGGGTCGACCCACGACGCCGACGACGCCCTGCAGGAGGCGCTGCTGCGGGCCTGGCGAGGGCTGGCTCGCTTCGAGGGGCGCAGCTCGGTGCGCTCCTGGCTGTACACGGTGGCCACCCGCACCTGCCTGGACGCGGTGGCCGGCCGGCAGCGCCGGGCGATGCCCGTCGACCTGGGCCCGGCCAGCGACCGCGCCGTGCCGGACGACAGGCCGGTGGCCGACGTGGCCTGGCTCGGCCCCTACCCCGACGCCGGGCTCCCCGACGGGCCGGCCGCCCCGCACGCCCGCTACGAGCAGCGCGAGGCCGTCGAGCTGGCGTTCGTCGCGGCCCTGCAACACCTGCCGGGAAACCAGCGGGCCGCGCTGCTGCTCTTCGAGGTGCTGGGTTTCTCCGCCGCCGAGATCGCCGCCATGATGGCCACGTCGGTCACGTCGGTGAACTCCGCCCTGGCCCGGGCCCGGCGGATCGTGGCTGACCGGGTGCCCGCGCCCAGCCAACAGCGGACGCTGCGGCAACTCAACGACGCCCGGCTGCGGCAGCTCGTCGACGGCTACGCCACCGCCCTGGAGAACGGCGACGCGCCGGCGCTGGTCGCCCTGCTCACCGAGGACGTCACCTGGTCGATGCCACCGATTCCGCACTGGTACCGGGGCCTGGCGGCGGTCACCGACTTCGCCCGGGCGGTGCCGCTGACCAGCTGCGGCCAGTGGCGGCACCTGCGGGCGGCCGCGAACGGTCAGCCCACCGTCGCGTCCTACCTGCGTAGAGACGGTCAGGGGTCGTTCCTGGCCTGGTCGGTCAACGTCCTGACGGTGCGGGGCGGGCGGATCGCCGAGATCACCTCGTTCGTCGGCGAAGACCACGTCATTCGGATCGGGCTGCCGGCGACCCTCCCGGCCGCCGCGCCGGCCCAGGCGCACGCCGAACGCACCGCCACCTGACCCGGTGTGATCGGTGGCGACGCACACGGCGTCCCTGGTCCCCGGCGACCCGCTGCTCGAGGTGACCAACCGGTCGGACGCCGGCCCGTGGGCGGCGCCGGATTGGGTGGCGCGCCGGTCGGGCGTCCGCGCCGGTTTGGGCAGCCGGCGGCTCCGCGCGGTGGTTGATCAGCCCCTTGACGTGGGCGGATGCGCCGGATAACACTCTCGCAACCACTGCGAAACGGAGGCGAGCGCGCCCCGGCTGGTGAGGGTCTCGCCGGACACCGCCGGTAACACCTGGGCGGACGGCGCTGTCGGCGTCCGAGATCGCCGCACTGGCCGGTGGTAGCTGAGCCGACGGAACGGTCCTGTCCGGCGGCGGCCCGGCACCGGAGACATCGGTGCCGGGCCGCCGGCCCGTTCGTGGTCGGCCGGGCGCAGGTCAACTCTTGGGCGCGATGGCGCCGCTGAGCGTGCGCACGACGAGGCGTAGTGCCTCGTACCGGGAGATGTGGGTGTCCGCGAGGTAGCTCCAGCCCGCGTACAGCTGGGACCACAACACGCTCTGCACCCAGGTGGCGGGCAGCTCCGGATCGATCGTCCCGTCGCGGTGCCCGCGCTCCACGAGGGCACTCAGCTGCGGGTCGCAGCCGCCCCGCTCCGACCAGTCGGCGTCGTCGATCAGCTGGGGTTCGCTGAAGATCAGAGAGAGCAGGCTGCCGAGCTCGAAGTACTCGTGGCAGAGCCGCCGTAGCGCGTCGGCGCCGGTACCCTCGTCGAGCCGGGCGTTGTCGGCGGCCCGGTTGAGCCTGGTCACCCCTTCGGCGCTCAGGGCCTTCAACAGGTCGGATCTCTCGGCGAAGTATCGGTGCAGGGTGGTACGCCCGACGTCGGCCGCCGCGGCGATCTCACCGAGGGTCGCGGTCGCGTTCTGTCCAAGCACCTCGATCGCGGCGTCGATGATCGCCTGCCGGGTTCGAGTTCGGGTGCCGCTCTCCTGCGTGTCCACACGCACAGGATACGAGAACGGTAATCGGCTTGACCTTTATGGAACAGACGTGTTCCGCTATAGCGCATGAGTGATCCGAAACCGCTCGACGGGCTACCCAAGCTTCGGACTCTGGCCACCTTCGTCGCACCCCACTGGCGGGTGCTGCTGCTCGGGCTGCTACTCGGGCTCCTCGCCAACGCCGCCAGCCTGGCCACGCCCATGGCCACGAAGTGGGTGCTCGACGCCCTCGGCGACTCCGCTGCGCTGACGACGCCCATCGCCACACTGGTGATCCTGGTCGTGGTCGGCGCCGGGATCACCCTGTGGCAGTGGATCCTGCTCGGCACGCTCGCCGAACGGGTGGTGCTCGACGCACGCACCTCGATAATCCGCCGCTACTTCGCCGCGACCGTGGGCGCGCTCACGGCCCGACCGACCGGGGAGCTCGTCACCCGGGTCACCTCCGACACCGGCCTGCTGCACGCGGCGTCCTCAAGCGTCGTCGGACTGGTCAACGGCGCGCTGGCCCTGATCGGGACACTCGTGCTGATGGGCGTCCTCGACCCGGTGCTGCTGGGGTGCACGATGGCCGCGGTGATCATTGTCGGCGCGCTCATGGCCACGCTCCTGCCGTCGATCGGAAAGTCGCAGGAGGCGGCTCAGGAATCGATCGGCCGCCTGGGAGGCGTGCTCGAGGGAGCCCTGCGCGCCATCCGCACCGTCAAGGCCAGCCGCGCGGAGGCCCGCCAGGGCGACCGGATCATCAGCCACGCCCGGGAATCCGCCGTGCACAGCGTCCGAGCCGCCCGGCGCAGCGCCACCGTATGGTCCGTCTCCTGGACCGGCATCCAGCTGGCGATCATCGTGATCCTCGGTATCGGCGCCTGGCGCGCCGAACGCGGGCTGATCGACATCTCCAGCCTCATCGCCTTCCTGCTCTACGCGTTCCAGTTGATGGGCCCGATCGGCGAACTCACCCAGAATCTCACCGCGCTGCAATCCGGCGTCGCCGCCGCCGCACGGATCCGACAGATCCAAACCATCGACGCCGAACGGTCGCAGCTCCACCACACCAGGCCACACGAGGGCGGCCACGCCCACGAGGAACCGCTGCTCATCCTCCGCGACGTCACCGCGGGGTACGCGCCCGGCACCGCGCCGGCCGTCCAAGGTATCGACCTGCACATCCCCCGACGGGGACACGTCGCGATCGTCGGGCCCTCCGGAGCCGGCAAGACCACCCTGTTCTCGCTCATCCTCCGCTTCCTCGAACCACAGCAGGGCGAGCTGCTCCTCGACGGCCGCCCCTACCAGACGTACACGCACGGCGAGATCCGGGCGCGGTTGGCGTACGTGGAACAGGAGACGCCCATCATTCCCGGAACGATCCGGGACAACCTGCTCTTCACCCACCCCGATGCCACGGACGCCGAGCTCCAGGCCGTACTCGATGCCGTGAGGCTGGACGAGAAGATCGACTCGCTCCCCGACGGGCTCGACACCTCACTGGAATCCAGCGAGGTCTCCGGTGGTCAGCGACAGCGCATCGCCCTGGCCCGGGCCATCCTGCGTACGCCGGAGCTGCTACTCCTTGACGAGGCGACCGCGCAGGTCGACGGGCTCACCGAAGCGGCGCTGCAGGAGTGCATCCGCGACCGCGCCACCAGTGGAGCGGTCGTCACCATCGCACACCGCCTCTCCACCGTCCTCGACGCCGACACGATCGTGGTCATGGAGGCGGGTCGCGTCCGCGCACGCGGAACCCACCCCGAGTTGCTCGCCGACGACGAGCTGTACCGGCAGCTTGTCGAGGCGCTGCGGATCGCCGAGGGCCACGCTCGGGAGGGCACCCGACGGGGCGGGAACGCCCTCACGGCGGCGACCGCCACCTGAGCGACCCGTCCTGGCAGCGGCCCCCATCATTCAGCCTGTCGTGTCCTGACCTCTGGACAAACCTGTCCCGCGTCGTCGCCTCAGGTGCGAGTAGCGCCCCGTTCAGCTCTGCCGCGGCACGGCTGCTAGAGCACGACCGCGTTCCTCAATCAGGCTCATGCGTAGTTTCCACTCCACCGGCTCTGTGTGGGAAGCACCCGCGGATACCTGCCCTGGCCACTTGCGGTACAGCAACCCGACTTCGCCGACGAAGTAGCCGGTACTCACAACGCTTGCCGCGATCAGCATTCCGGTGTCATCTGACCCGGGAACGGACATCCAACCGCCGAGGGAAACCAGAAGCTCTCGGCGTATACAGACCGTCGTAGGATGCACGGGAAGTCGGTAGTTGTGCTCCCGCCAATGTCTGAAAACGGAGCCCGGCACCAGAGTTCCCTCCGGGGGGTCGTCCTCGAACCCTACGGTTGAGCCGTCAGGCAGCAGATCGAGCACCCGCGACGTGACCCACTGCACGTCGGGGTTCTCCGCCATTATCTGGATGTCACGCCCGAGGACTCCGGGGGCGAAGATGTCGTCCTGGTCAAGGTTTTTGATAAGGCTTCCATGCGCGCGGGCGAGGCCGAGATTCCGCGTGATGGCTACGCCGCCATGACGGTTGCGACTAATTGATACGCGCTCGTCCTCGGGAAGGACCGAGCGGGCGACATCCGTCTCGCCATCCTCCTGCACGATCCACTCCCATGCCCAGCCCTCTGGCATCTGCTGCTCTCGGAGCGCACGGTATGCCGCCACGAGTTGCTCAGGAACGGGCTTGTAGACGGGAGTGACGATGCTAATCACGCTCACCGCCGCCTCCCTTCTCCAAGGCGCAAGCATGGTCGGGTAAACGAATTCCGTGCGGTCGCCCGGCAAGACCACGTCGGACACTCCAGCGCCTACCGCAGGTGCCTGAAGTGCAGGTAACGGCACCGGCGGTCGTCACTTTGCGTTGAAGTAGTTCGCCTCCGGGTGGTGCACCACGATCGCGTCGGTGGCCTGCTCCGGCACCAGCTGGAACTCCTCCGACAACTGCACGCCGATCCGCTCCGCGCCCAGCAGCTCCACGATCTTCGCCCGGTCCTCCAGCTCCGGACAGGCCGGGTAGCCGAACGCGTACCGGCAGCCCCGGTAGTCGGTGCGCAGCAGGCCGGCCAGGTCCGCCGGGTCGTCGTCGGCGACGGTACGCCCGCCGGGCAGGATCAGCTCGGTGCGGATGCGCCGGTGCCAGTACTCGGCGAGCGCCTCGGTGAGCTGCACGGACAGCCCGTGCACCTCCAGGTAGTCGCGGTACTCGTTGGCGGCGAACATCTTCGCGGTGTACTCGCTGATCGGCTGCCCGACGGTGACCAACTGCAACGCCACCACGTCCAACTGGTCGCCCTTGGGCCGGAAGAAGTCGGCCAGACACAGCCGCCGCTCCTGCCGCTGCCGGGGGAACGAGAACCGGGCCCGCTCGGTGTGGCCGTTCTCGTCGAGCACCACCAGGTCGTTGCCCTCGGAGTACGCCGGGAAGTAGCCGTAGACGACCGCCGCCTCCAGAACCTTGTCGGCGATCAGCCGGTCCAGCCAGTAACGCAGCCGGGGCCGCCCCTCGGTCTCCACCAGTTCCTCGTACGACGGGCCCTGGCCGCCCCGGGAACCCCGCAGGCCCCACTGGCCGAGGAAGGTGGCCCGCTCGTCGAGCAGCGCCGCGTAGTCGGCCAGCGGCAGCCCCTTCACCACCCGGGTGCCGAAGAACGGCGCGGTGGGCACCTCCACGTCGGTGGCCACGTCGGAACGGACCGACGCGTCGTCCAGCTCGGGCAGGGCCTCCCGGACCGTCGCCCGCTGCTTCTCCCGCCGGGCCCGCCGCGCCGCGAGGGCCGCCTCGCGCTCCGGGTCGACCACAGGGGCCCCGCCCCGCTTGGCAGACATCACCCGGTCCATCAGGGACAGCCCCTCGAAGGCGTCCCGGGCGTAGTGCACCTGGCCGGGGAACATCGCCCGCAGATCGTCCTCGACGTACGCGCGGGTCAGCGCCGCACCGCCCAGCAGCACCGGCCACCGCTCGGCGACCCCACGCGAGGCCATCTCGGCGAGGTTCTCCTTCATGATCACCGTGCTCTTGACCAGCAGCCCGGACATGCCGATCGCGTCGGCCCGGTGCTCCTCGGCGGCGTCGAGGATCGCGCTGATCGGCTGCTTGATGCCGATGTTGACGACCTCGTAGCCGTTGTTGGACAGGATGATGTCGACCAGGTTCTTGCCGATGTCGTGCACGTCGCCCTTGACGGTGGCCAGCACGATGCGGCCCTTGCCGCCGTCGTCGGCCTTGTCCATGTGCGGCTCCAGGTACGCCACCGCGGTCTTCATCACCTCGGCGGACTGGAGCACGAACGGCAGCTGCATCTGCCCGGAACCGAACAGCTCGCCGACGACCTTCATGCCGTCGAGGAGGATGTCGTTGATGATCGACAGCGGGGTGCGCCCCTCGGCCATCGCGGTGTCCAGGTCGGCCTCCAGACCGTTGCGTTCACCGTCGATGATGCGCCGCTTGAGCCGCTCGTCCAGCGGCAGCGCCGCCAGCTCCTCGGCCCGGCTGGCCCGCGCCGAGGCGGCGTCGACGCCCTCGAACAGATCGATGAACCGCTGGAGCGGGTCGTAGCCCTCGCGGCGGCGGTCGTAGACCATGTCGAGGGCGACGTCCCGCTGCTCGGCGGGGATCCTCGTCATCGGCAGGATCTTGCTCGCATGCACGATCGCGCTGGTCAGCCCGGCCTGCACACACTCGTGCAGGAACACCGAGTTGAGCACCTGCCGGGCCGCTGGGTTGAGCCCGAAGGAGATGTTCGAGATGCCCAGGGTGAAGTTGATCCCGGGGTACCGCCGGGCGATCTCCCGGATCGCCTCGATGGTTTCGATCGCGTCCCGGCGGGTCTCCTCCTGGCCGGTCGAGATCGGGAAGGTCAGCGTGTCGATCATGATGTCCGGCAGCCGCATGCCCCACCGGCCGGTCAGGTCGTCGACGATCCGGGAGGCGATGCGGACCTTGTCCGCCGCGGTGCGGGCCTGCCCCTCCTCGTCGATGCACATCACCACCACGGCAGCGCCGTGCTCCCGGATCACCGGCATGACTCGGCCGTAGCGGGAGTCGGGATCGTCGCCGTCCTCGAAGTTGACCGAGTTGACCACGCACCGGCCGCCGAGCATCTCCAGCCCCGCCTCGACCACGGCCGGCTCGGTGGAGTCCAGCATGATCGGCAGCGTGGACGCGGTGGCGAACCGCCCGGCCAACTCCCGCATGTCCGTGGTGCCGTCCCGGCCGACGTAGTCGACGCAGAGGTCCAGCAGGTGCGAGCCGTCCCGGGCCTGACTGCGGGCGATCTCCACGCATGCCTGCCAGTCGGCGGCGAGCATCGCCTCGCGGAACGCCTTGGAGCCGTTGGCGTTGGTCCGCTCCCCCACCATCAGCACGCTGGCGTCCTGCGCGAACGGCACGTGGTGGTAGATCGACGAGACACCGGCCTCGGGACGCGGCTCGCGGGCCACCGGGGTGGTGCCGCGCAGGCGCTCGACCAGCATCCGGATGTGCTCCGGGGTGCTGCCGCAGCAGCCGCCGACGAGCGAGACGCCGTACTCGGCGACGAACCGCTCGAGGGCGTCGGCCATCTCGACCGGGGTCAGCGGGAAGTACGCCCCGTCGGCGGTCAGCACCGGCAGGCCGGCGTTGGGCATCACCGACAGCGGGATCCGCGAGTGCCGGGACAGGTAGCGCAGGTGCTCGCCCATCTCGGCCGGGCCGGTGGAGCAGTTCAGCCCGATCAGGTCCACGCCCAGCGGCTCGATCGCGGTCAACGCCGCGCCGATCTCGCTGCCCAGCAGCATGGTGCCGGTGGTCTCCATCGCCACGTGGCAGATGATCGGCACCTGTTGGCCCAACTCGGCCATGGCTCGCTTCGACCCGACCACCGCGGCCTTGACCTGGAGCAGGTCCTGGCAGGTCTCCACGATCAGGGCGTCCGCGCCGCCGGCGATCAGCCCGGCCGCGTTCTGCACGTACGCGTCGCGCAGCGTGGCGTACGCGGCGTGGCCCAGGGTGGGCAGCTTGGTGCCGGGGCCGATCGAGCCGAGGACGAAGCGAGGCTGCTCCGCCGTGGCGTACGCGTCGGCTGCCTGCCGGGCCAGCCGGGCGCCGGCCTCGGACAGCTCGCGGATCCGCCCCTCGATGCCGTACTCGCCGAGGTTGGGCAGGTTGGCGCCGAAGGTGTTCGTCTCGACGCAGTCCGCGCCGGCGGCCAGGTACGCCTCGTGCACCCCGCGCACCACGTCGGGGCGGGTGACGTTCAGAATCTCGCTGCAGCCCTCGAGCCCGTCGTAGTCGTCGAGGGAGAGGTCGGCGGCGTGGAGCATCGTGCCCATCGCCCCGTCGGCGATGAGGATTCGGTCGGCCAGCACATCCAGCAACGAAGTCCGCACGGCATCAGGTTAATCCGACCTTCCGGTTTTCCGTCAGGCCCCAGGCGCGGTCCCACATTGTGTCAGCACGCAGCAGATCCGTTTCGTACCGTTTGCTCCGCCGGGTGAGGCCGTGGACCGGCGCGGCCGACGGGCCGCTCACCGCCCCGGCACGTAGGCTGGCGGACGTGAAGGACATCAGGGACGCCACCGTGCACGGCCGGCGGACGAGCGGGCGCTGGTCCGCCGCCGTCCCCGACGAGCAGGGCGGGGTGACGGCGTGACCGAGTTCGACGGGCTGCCGGTGCTGCGGTCTCCGGTGGCGATCGCCGCCTTCGAGGGATGGAACGACGCCGCGGACGCCTCCACCGCCGCCGTGGAGCACCTGGAGCAGGTCTGGCAGGCCCGCCCGGTCACCGAACTGGACCCGGAGGACTTCTACGACTTCCAGGTCAGCCGGCCGACCATCAGCATGGCCGACGGCGAGACCCGCCGGATCGAGTGGCCCACCACCCGGTTCATGGTGGCCAGCCCGGAGGGCACCGAGCGGGACGTGGTGCTGATCCGCGGCATCGAGCCGAGCATGCGCTGGCGTTCCTTCTGCGAACAGGTGCTGGAGATCTGCCACAGCCTCGAGGTGGAGCGGGTCGTACTGCTCGGCGCGCTGCTGGCCGACGTGCCGTACACCCGGCCGTTGCCGATCAGCGGCAGCGCCTCCGACGCCGAGGCCGCGCAGCGCTACCAGCTCACCCCCACCCGGTACGACGGGCCGACCGGCATCGTCGGGGTGCTGCACGACGCGTGCACCCGGGCCGAGGTGGACGCGGTCTCCTTCTGGGTGCACGTGCCGCACTACGCCAACAACCCGCCCTGCCCGAAGGCAACTCTCGCCCTGCTGCACCGGGTCGAGGAGGTGCTCGATCTGCCGGTGCCGATGACCGATCTGGCGGAGGAGGCCGCCGAGTGGGAACAGCGGGTGCGCGGCGCCGCCGAGCAGGACGCCGAACTCGGCGAGTACGTCCGTGAACTGGAGGAACGCGTCGGCGACGCCGGCATCACCCCGCTGACCGGCGACGAGATCGCCCAGGAGTTCGAGAAGTACCTGCGCCGCCGGGGAGGCTCGGCCGGCCCGACCGCCGGCTCCTGGTAGCCCTGCCTGCTGTCACCGGGCCCCGGGCGCGAATCGCCGTCCGGGGCCCGGTTTTCGCGTGTCCGGGGTGGCGACGTCACCACCCCTAGGGCATCCTAGGAACCTAGCTGTTGTGAGGAGGCGGGTGTGCAGATCAACCCGGGGGCCGCCGAGTTCCCGCACCGGCAGATCGCCGCGCAGCTCAAGGCCCAGGTGCGCCGCGGCGACTGGGGTCCGGGTGAGCGACTGCCGTCCATCCCGGCCATCGCCGAGATGTTCGGCGTGGCGAAGCAGACCGTCCAACGCGCCGTCGACCAGTTGCGGGTCGAGGGCATCCTGATCACCAAACCCGGCTCGGGCACGTACGTCCGGGGCACCCGACGCCGGCTCAACCGGTTGTCCCGGGGCCGGTACGGCGGCTTCCGCGGCTACCACACCGACCTGGCCGCCCGGTACCGGCAACAGCTCGTGTCGGTCGGGCGCGCGCCGGCCCCGCCGGAGGTGGCCGACGCGTTCGGCGTGCCCGACGGCACCGACCTGCTCTGCCGCCGACACCTGGTTCGCACCGACGACTCGCCGGTGGAGGTCGGCGTCTCCTGGTTCCTGCCGAAGGACACCGCCGGCACCTCCCTGGAGCGGGCCGAGGCGTTCGGCCGTCCGCTGTACCAGGAGGCCGAGGAGGCCACCGGCCGCCGCTACGTCTCGGCCACCGACACCATCAGCGCCCGGCAACCCAGCCGGGAGGAGGCCGAGACCCTCCAGATCCGCCCCGACACCCCGGTGCTGCACCTGCTGCACGTCGCCTACGACGGCGACCGCAAGCCGATCGAGGTCGCCCAGGCCACCTGGCCCGGCCCGATGACCACTCTCACCGAGGAGTACCGCATCCCGGCACCGGCACCAGACCCCGACCCGGATCCGGGCCTGGTCCTGGGCTGATGCTGCTGACCCGGGCTGACGCGCCTGATGCGGCTGGCACGGGTTGACGCCCCTGGCGGCAGCTGAGGCGGCTGGCACGGGGGTTGACCGCGGCTGAGGCTGCTGGTGCGACTGAGGCGACTGGCGCAGCTGAGGCTGCTGGCCCGACTGACCCAGGCTGACCTGCAGCGCGGCCGTGACATCCCGCCGTCAGCGTGGCCCTGCTCGAGCGACTCCGCGGTGCGCAAGTGGGGGTGTCCGGCTCGCGGGACACCCCCACTTGCGCACCGCGGAGTCGATCACGGCGGGCTCGGCCGTCGCCGGGCCGGACAGGGCCACGGCGGGACCGAACGAGGTCGGGTGGATCAAACGAGGTCGGGTGGATCAGAGGCGAATGCCGAGCAGGGCGTCCACCGTCGTGCCGAAGAGGGCGGGCGATGACGCGTCGTCGCCCGCGCCGACGAGGGCCCGGTCGGCCCACTCGTCGGCCAGGGCCAGAGCGCCCGGGGTGTCGAGGTCGTCGGCGAGCCGGGCGCGTACCCCCGCCAGGAACGCCTCCCCGGACGGCCCGGCGGGCGCGGCGGCGGCCCGCCGCCAGCGGGCCAGGCGCTCCCGTGCGGCGGCGAGCAGGTCGTCGGTCCAGGCGCGGTCGGCACGGTAGTGGCCGGCCATCAGGGCGAGCCGAACGGCCATCGGGTCCACCCGGTCGGCCCGCAACCGCGAAACGAAGACCAGATTGCCCTTGGACTTCGACATTTTCTCGCCGTCCAGGCCGATCATGCCGGCGTGCACGTAGTGGCCGGCGAACGGCGCCTCGCCGGTAAGCCGCTCGGCGTGCGCGGCGGAACACTCGTGGTGCGGGAAGAGCAGGTCGTTGCCGCCGCCCTGGACGTCGATCCGATCGCCGAGCAGGTTCAAGGCGATCACCGCGCACTCGATGTGCCAGCCGGGCCGGCCGGCGCCCAGCTCGCCACCCGGCCAGGAGGGCTCCCCGGCTCGGGCGCCGCGCCACAGCAGCGGATCCAGCGGGTCGCGCTTGCCGGCGCGGTCCGGGTCGCCGCCACGCTCCGGGAAGATCTCCCGCATCTGCTCACGGGTCAGGTTCGACTCGTACCCGAAAGCGGGCGCGGCGCTGATGTCGAAGTAGACGTCGCCGGTGCCGTCGTCGAGCCGGTACGCCGCGCCGTCCTTGAGCAGCTCCTGGACCCGGTCGACGATGTCCGGGATCGACTCCACCGCGCCGACGTAGTACTCCGGCGGAATGATCCGCAGCGCATCCATGTCCTCCCGGAACAGCGCCGTTTCCCGCATGGCCAGGACCTTCCAGTCCTCGCCGTCACGCTCGGCCCGCTCCAGCAGCGGGTCGTCGATGTCGGTGACGTTCTGCACGTACCGGACGGTCAGGCCGGCGTCGCGCCACATCCGCTGCACCAGATCGAAGGTGATCATGGTGGCGGCGTGGCCGAGGTGGGTGGCGTCGTATGGGGTGATACCGCAGACGTACATGGTCGCGGGGCCGTCCGGCCGGCTGGGATGGACACCACGCCGGGCCGAGTCGTACAAGCTCAGTGGACCGCCCTCACCCGGCAGCCGTGGCACCTCGTGTCCCGCCCAAGACTCCATGACCGTCAGCCTAACCAGCCGCCGACACGCCGCACGGGACCCCATGAGTGATCAACACGACAGGCCTCACATGGGCGGCCACGGCACCGCCGGCCAGTCCCGCGACGGCTGCGGGTAACGGCCGGTCTGGCGCAGCCGGTCGATCCGCGCGGCCAGCTCGGCGATCTCACCGACGGTCAGGTGCTCGGCCAACTCCTCGCCCAGGTCACCGGCGACCCGCCCGGCGAGCGCGTCGAGCATCCCCACCGCGTCCGGCGGCAACCGCCGGCCCGCCCACCCCCACAGGACGGTGCGCAGCTTCTCCTCGACGTGGAAGCAGACGCCGTGGTCGACGCCGTAGAGCCGGTCGTCGGGGCCGACCAGCACGTGCCCGCCCTTGCGGTCGGCGTTGTTGAGCACCACGTCCAGCACCGCCAGCCGGGCCAACCGCGGGTCGTCGGCGTGCGCGAGGGCGTACGCCGCACCGTCGTCGTCACGGGCGGCGGCGACCGGGAACCAGCGCGGCGGCACCGCCTCGGCGGGGACGAACCCGACCAGCGACGCCGCGTCCTCCGGCTCGTCGATCCAGAGCTGGCAGGAGCCGGGACCGAACGGGCCGTCACGCAGCACCGTCGGCGGGACCAGCCCCCACCCGGTGGCCCGGGAGACCAGGTACGCGGAGACCTCCCGGCCAGCCAGGGTGCCGTCCGGGAAGTCCCACAGCGGACGCTCCCCACGCACCGGCTTGTAGACACAACGGGCGGTGTGCCCGTCGAGGGTGAGGACGCCACGCAGGGTGGCGTTGGACGCGTCGACCAGCCGCCCCTCGATGTCGAGGTCGCCGTCGCGCAGCAACCGGAGCGCGGCGCTGCCGTCCTGGCGGGGCTGCAACTCCGACGAGGTCACCGGTGGTAGCCGTTGTGCCGCGGGCAGAGGTGACCGGCCGGGTCCAGCGGCTGACCGCAGAGCGGGCAGGGCGGGCGGCCGGCGTTGACCACCCGGCGGGCCCGCTCGATGAACTCACGGGTCGCCTGGGGCGTCAGCCGCACCCGGAGCCGATCGAGGTCGTCGTCCGGCTCCACGTCCTCCACGTCCTCCGCGGCCTCGTCGTCGGCGTCGTCGCCGAGCTCGACCTCGACCTCCGTCTCGCCGGCGGCGATCGCCTCGATCACCACGGTCGCGGTGTCGACGTCGAAGGCCAGGCCGAGGGTGCCGACCCGGAACTCCTCGTCGACCGGGGTGTCCAGTGGGTCGTTGTCGTCGAGCGCGGCCGGCGCCTCGGGCAGCTCGACGCCGAAGCGGCGCTGCGCCTCGGCCAGCAGCTCCTCCAGCTTCTCGGCCAGCAACGACACCTGCACCTTCTCCAGCGCGACGCTGACCAGCCGGCCTCCGCCGCGCGCCTGGAGGAAGAACGTGCGCTCCCCCGGCGGCCCGACGGTCCCGGCGACGAACCGCTCCGGCGGCTCGAAGGCGTGCACCTGGTGGGTCATACCCACGACCCTATCCGGACCCTGGAAGGGGCGCGTACCGCACCGACGCGGAATCCGCCCAGGGCGAACAGCGGGTGGACGCGCCGGCCGTCGGGGCACTCAGCCGGCCGCCCCCGCGCCGCCGCCCACCGCCGCGTCGGAGTCGGCCGGCCGCCTCGCGCGCCGGCGCCGCCTGCTCGGCGGCGGCACCAGCGGGGCCAGGTCACCGCCGGTGTCGTTGAGCCGGACCAGGAAGGGGCGCAGCGGGGTGTAGCGAATCGCGGTGACCGACGCCGGGTCCGCGACGATGCGCTGGAAGAGATCCAGGTGTACGCCCAGCGCGTCCGCCACAATGGCCTTGATCACATCGCCGTGGCTGCACGCCAGCCACACCGCCTCCGGGCCGTGCTCGGCGGTGACCCGGGCGTCCCAGCCGCGTACCGCGGTGACTGCCCGTGCGGCCATCGCCGCCATCGACTCCCCCTGTGGGAAGACGGCGGCGCTGGGATGCTGCTGGACCACCGGCCAGAGCGGCTCCCTGGCGAGCTTCTTCAGCGGCTGCCCCTCCCAGGTGCCGTAGCCGCACTCGGTCAGCCCCTCCTCCACCACCGGCGCCACCTGCGGCAGCGCCAGCTCCAGGGTCTGCCGGCACCGGATCAGCGGGCTGGTCACCACCGTCGCCAGCGGCAGCCCCCGCAGCCGCTCGCCGACGGCGCTCGCCTGGGCGCGGCCGGTGTCGTCCAACTCGACCGGCTGACGGCCGGCCAGCCCACCGTCGGCGTTCGCCGTCGTCCGGCCGTGTCGCAGAAGCAGAAGGGTCGCCACGGCTCCACCCTAGGGGCTGCGACACCACCCGACGTCCCCCGGCAGCGGGTGGCGCGGAGGGCCGTCGTCGGTCGCGGGCCCGCCCGTCACCGGGCGGGCCGGCGGCTCAGGTGGCGCTGATCGCGCCGGTGAGCAGCAGCGACAACACCAGCGTGCCGAGCGCCACCCGATAGAGGACGAACACGTACAGGGTGTGGTGGGCGACGTAACGCAGCAGCCAGGCGATGGCCGCGTACCCGACGAAGAAGGCGATCACCGTGGCCACGACCATCTGCGCGACGGTCGGCACCGAGGTGCCCGGCGCGGCGGGCTGGAACACGTCCCCGACGCTGAAGATCCCCGACATCACCACCGCGGGGATGGCCAGCAGGAACGAGTACCGCGCCGCCGCCTCCCGGGTCAGGTTCAGCAGCAGCCCGGCGGTGAGTGTGCCGCCGGAGCGAGACACCCCGGGCACCAGCGCCATCGCCTGCGCGAAGCCCATCACGACGCCGTCGCGCAGCCGGAAGTTCTCCAGGGTCCGGGTCTGCCGGCCCCAGTACTCGGCGAAGGCCAGCACGAAGGCGAAGACGATCAGCGTGGTCGCCACCACCCACAGGTTGCGGGCGGTCTCCCGGATCTGGTCCTTGAACAGGAACCCGAACAGCCCGATGGGGATCGAGCCGATGATGACGTACCAGCCCATCCGGTAGTCGAGGCTGGAGCGCACCGAGCGGTCCCGCAGCCCGAGCAGCCAGGTTCTGGTGATCCGCCAGATGTCCTTGGCGAAGTAGATCAGCACCGCCGCCTCGGTGCCCAGCTGGGTGACCGCGGTGAACGAGGCGCCGGCGTCCTGGTCGAAGAAGATCGCGGAGGTGATCCGCAGGTGCCCCGACGAGCTGACCGGCAGGAACTCGGTGAGCCCCTGGACGATGCCCAGGACGATGGCCTCGACCCAGGTCACTCGCCGACCCCGGCCAGGTCGAGAGCCTCCGCGACGGTCCGCAGGGTCTGCACGCCGCTGTCCCGGTCGGCGACGAAGAGGGCCACCGACAGGGTGGTCACGCCGGCAGCGGCGTACTCCCGCATCCGCTCGGCGATGCGCTCCTTGGGACCGAGCAGCGAGGTGCGGTCGATGAACTCCATCGGCACCGCGGCGGCGGCGTCGCGCTGCCGCTTGGCCAGGTAGTGGTCCTGCACCTCGCGGGCGGCGTCGCCGTAGCCCATCCGGGTGGCGAGCTGGTTGTAGAAGTTCTGCTGCCGGCTGCCCATGCCGCCCACGTAGAGGGCCGCGTACCAGCGGACCAGCTCGGCGCAGGTGGCGATGTCGTCACCGACGACCACCGGCACGGACGGCACGACGTCGAAGCCGGCCAGCTCCCGGCCGGCCTTCGCCCGGCCGGCCCGTACCGAGGCGAGCTGCTCCTCGGCGAACTCGGGGGCGTAGAAGACAGCCAGCCAACCGTCGGCGATCTCGCCGGCCAGTTCGAGGTTCTTCGGACCGACGGCGGCCAGGTAGGTCGGGATGTGTTCGCGCGGCGGATGGAAGCCCAGCCGCAGCGCCTTGCCGGGCCCGTCGGGCAGGGGCAGGGTGTAGTGCTCGCCGTCGTAGGCGACCGCCTTTCGGGCCACCGCCAGCTTGACGATGTCGACGTACTCCCTGGTGCGGGCGAGCGGTTTGGCGAACCGGACGCCGTGCCAGCCCTCGGAGACCTGCGGGCCGGACACGCCGAGGCCGAGCCGGAACCGGCCGCCGGAGAGCGCGTCGATGGTCGCGGCGGTCATCGCGGTCATCGCCGGCGTACGCGCCGGGATCTGCATCACCGCGCTGCCCACGTCGATCCGCTCGGTCTGGCCGGCCATCCATGCCAGCATGGTCGGCGAGTCGGAGCCGTACGCCTCCGCCGCCCACACCACCGAGTAGCCGAGCCGGTCCGCTTCCTGGGCGAGCGCCAGGTGGTCGGCGGGTGTGCTCCACGCCGTCTGGTATCCGAGGCTGAGCCCGAGTCGCACTGGTCCTCCCCCATCGCGCCACAAGGTCGCATCAGGTTACGCAATGACGGGAGCGGCCCCGAGCACCGGCTCACCCACCCCGCCGACCTGGCGCGGGCCGCCCCACGGCCGGCGACGGTCGGATCGCCGACGCGGCGGCCAGACATGACGGGAGCGAGGATATCCGTGACGGCGGGTTCGAAATAAGGTTCACCCATGCAACAGCGACCGCTCGGCCGAAGCGGGCTGGCGGTTTCCCGGCTCGCGCTCGGCACCATGACCTGGGGTCGGGACACCGACGCCGACGACGCGGCCGCCCAGCTGAAGAGCTTCCTCGACGCGGGCGGCAACCTGGTCGACACCGCCGACGTGTTCGCCGACGGTGACGCCGAGTCGGTGCTCGGCTCCCTGCTGGGCGCCCTGGTCCCCCGCGACGAGGTGCTCATCGCCACCAAGGCCGGGCTGCGCCCGGGCAGCGGCCGACGCCGCGACGGCTCACGCGGGCACCTGCTGCGCACCCTGGACGCGTCGCTGCGCCGGCTGGGCACCGACCACGTCGACCTGTGGCAGGTGCACGGGTACGACCCGGACACCCCGCTGGAGGAGACCCTGGCAGCGCTGGACCACGCGGTGGCCAGCGGCCGGGTCCGCTACGTCGGGGTGTCGAACTTCTCCGGCTGGCAGACCGCCCGAGCCGCCGCCTGGCAGGCCGCCTGGCCCGGACGGGCCCCGGTGGTCGCCGCGCAGGTGGAGTACTCGCTGCTGGAGCGGGGTGTGGAGCGGGAGGTGCTGCCGGCCTGCGCGGCGCTCGGGCTGGGCGTGCTGCCGTGGTCGCCGCTGGGCCGGGGGGTACTGACCGGCAAGTACCGCAACGGCCGGCCGGCGGACTCCCGGGCCGCCTCGGCGCACTTCGAGCGGTTCGTCACCACCTACCTGGAGCCGCGCTGCTCCAGCATCGTCGAGGCGGTCGCCATCGCGGCGGGTGGGCTGGGCGTGTCGCCGCTGGAGGTGGCGCTGGCCTGGATCCGGGACCGGCCCGGGGTGACCGCGCCGATCCTCGGCGCGCGGACGGTGGGGCAGCTGCTCGGCGCGCTGCAGGTGGAGCGGATGATCCTGCCGGAAGAGATCACCACCGCGCTGGACGACGTCTCCGCCGTGCCGGTCGGCTATCCGGAACGAGACGGCTGAGCCGACCGCCGGTCAGCCGACCGCCGGTCGCCGGCCGGGAATCTCGCGGACGGCGGCGAGGAAGCGGTGCTGGTCGTCGCGCAGGGTCGGGTTGACGAGGCGGATCCACGAGCCGTCGTCGAAGTGGACCGTCATCGGGAACTGCGCCAGCCGCATCGTCCCGTGGTCGCAGTCGAGCCGGGTGACCCGATGCCGCTCGACGCTCCACAACAGCCGCGGCCGACGGCGGTCGGGACGGCCCTCGTCCGGGCGGCGTCCCATCCGCAGCAGGTGCAGGTGGGTGTCGGTCACCGCGAGCGGCGTGCCGGTATGGCGCTCCAGGAACAGCAGCAGGCTGCCGGCGAGAGTGGCGAGATCGCCGCTGAAGACGTACCGGCGGTGGTAGGCGATCTCGGCGAGCTGGTCGGCGAGCGGCCGGTGCCGGCTGAGCCGGAACAGCGCCCGGAACGCCTCCTGCTCGTCGGTGAGCGGCAGCACCGGCCGGGGCGGCTGCGGCGTCGCGGAGGGCGTCGGCGCGGCGTCGACCTCGCGCGCGACCGCCTCCGAGGCCCCCGCCGCCAGCGCGGCCGCCTGGCCGGGCAGCAGCAGCACCCCGGCGGCGAGCCGCACCGGCGCCATGACGGCCTCCACCCAGGCCACCGGATTGACGATGTGCAGCAGCCCGAACAGCACCCGGGGATCCAACGCGTCGACCATCTCGGCCCCGACGTGGTCGACGAACTGGCTGCCGGCCCGGTGCGTCTCGTCGGCCCGCACCGGCGCCAGGCCGACGTAGCGCAACTCCTGGCCGGTCACCAGGGGCGCGACCAGGGCCCGCTCCGGCTCGTCGGAGGTGCGGAACTCGTCGCGCAGGGCGCGGGCCCGATCACGGGCCGCCCGAGCGCCGTCGCGCACCGCGTCGCCGAACCGCCCCAGCCGCCCCCAGGCACCACCCACGCCGCTCCTCCTCGCTCCCGGTCAGCGGCCTGCCGGCTGCTGCGCGGCGGGCGGCTGACCGAAGACATTCTGGTCGATCCAGTCCGCGCCGTCGCGCACCGCGTCGCCGACCCGGTCGCCCACCTGGTCCGCGCCCGGCACGGACAGGCCGGTGACCACGGCGGTGGTGCCCCAGGTCACGCCGTGCACCACCGAGTTGGGCACGTTCCACGGCAGGTTGGTGGCCCAGTCCCGGGCGATTATCCGGCCGCCGTCGGCCAGGCCGTGCGCCCGCAGCGCGCCGGCCCTCTCCAGCGAGCTCATGTCGAACGGCGACCCGCTCTTGCCGAGCTTGAAGTGGCCCTTCGCCGGGTCGGTCAGCTTGTGGTGCCACTTGTCGGCCTTGCCGGCGGCGCGACGCTTGTCGATCGACTTCTGCCCCCTTCGCAGCGCCCGCTGCTTGTCGACCAGCTTGTCCAGGTGGTTGCGCAGCTTGCGCAGATAGAGCATGACCCGCTGGAGCAGCCGGATGACCTTCTGCAGGTGGGCGGCGAGCGGGCGGATCACCTTCAGCGCCCGGGCCACCACGATCAGACCCCGGGTCACGGTGACCGCCAGGCCGGCGGCCCACGAGGCGCCCGCCGTGAACGGCGCCAACACCAGCGCGGTCACCAGGGTCACCAGCATCCAGTTGACGAACTCGACGCAGAGGTCGACCAACACGTCGTGCACGGTCTGCAGGCCGTCGGCGACACTGCGCAGGTACTCGGCGGTGGCGGTGAACTGCCCCGCCACGTCCAGCAGCTGCTGCTCGACCTCGGCCAGCCGCCGGCCGTACGCGTCACCGGCGGCGGACCGCCAGCCGGGCTGCTCGGCCTCGCGGACCGCGCGATGCCCCAACGCCAGCTCACGGACCTGCCCGGCGAGGACGTCCCAGTCGGCCGCCCGGGCCCGCAGCGCCTCCGGCTCGCCGTCGACCATGTCCACGAGCTGGATCAGCGGCCAGGCCAGGGTGCGGCAGACACTGTCGACGGCGGCCTGCACCCCGGACAACGCGTTGTCGATGCCGTTCCACAGCTCGACGGCGCTGCCGGCCGGCCCACTCACCGGCCCATCCGTTCGTGCACGGACCGGAAGCCGGACTCGATGCCCTGCTCGTTGCGCTCGTAGTTGGCCACGGTGGACGCCAGGGCGTCGCCGACCCGGGCGAAGGCGTCCTGGCCGGCCCGGAACAACGTCGTGCCGTCGGACACCTGCTCGGCGTACGCGCCGCGCAGCATGTCGCTGACGAAGGGCAGGTGCCCGAACGTGCTGTCGGGCAGATCGCCCGCCGCGACCACCCGGGCCTGGATCGCCCCCATTGCCGTGGCGACCCCGGAGGCGGCCGCCTGCAACCGCTTCACCGCCGCCACGTCCACTTCGATGTCCGGTGCCACCGTCGTTCCTCCCCCGCATCCGACGCGGGACGACGATACGATTCCCCGGCCTCCGGCCGCCACCCCGGCCGAGGCGGCACAGGGGGAGGACAAACGCATGACGGATCCGCTGTCCGGGCTGGACGCGCTGGCCGGCCGGCTCGCCGACATCGAACGCCGGTTCGCCGGGGTGCAGGCCGACCTGGACGAGCTGGCCGGCACGGGCGCCGACGAGACCGGGCTGGTGTCGGCCACGGTCGACGCCGCCGGTGACCTGACCGACCTGGCCTTCCAGCCGACGGCGCTGCGGTACGGCGCCGCCGAGCTGGCGGCGATGGTGCTGCAGGCGTACCGGCGGGCGCGCTCGGCGGCCGGCGAGCAGCTCGCCGAGCGCACCGACGGTCTGGCGGCGGACCTGGGTGCCGGCCTGACCGAGCTGTTCGGCCGCCCGGGGGACTTCTCCGCCCTGGGTCGCCTCGACGAGGCCGCCGCCCGGCTGGAGAGCCTGGAGGCGCGGCTGCCCCGTCCGCCGGCATGACCGGCCCGGACTGGCCGCAGATCGCCGCCCGGCTGCACCACACCCTGGCGGCCTGCCGGCAGGACACCGACGTGGAGCTGAGCGCGGGGCCACGCCGACTGCGGCTGGCCGTCCGGCGGGACAGCGTCTCCGGGCGCTGCCCTGGCTACGATCCGCCCCGCCTGGCCGAGCTGGGCTGGCGCCCCGCCGACGACGGCGACGACTGGTGGCACGAGACCCCCCGCACCGCCGAGGCGCTGCGATGGTGGGGCGACTTCGCGTCGGACACCGCCAGGGCGGTGCTGACCGGCGACGCCGCCGGGCTGGCCTGCCGGGTGGTGGCTCCGCCCGACGGTGGGTCCCCGGCACCCCGGACGCTGCCGGGCGGCGACACCGTACCCATCGGCAACCCGGCACCGGCGGGCATCGACTCGTCGGACGTCGTACCGGGCCGACACCGGGTGGCCGCGCCGCCGGTCTCCGCCCCGGCTGCCGGGCCGGGCGTCGGTGACCTGCTCGCCCGGGCCGCGGCCGACCACGATCTGCCCGGCTACCTGGGGGCGTTCGCCGCCGGCACGGTGTGCGTGCCGCTGGCCGGCGAGCCGTCCCCGCAACGGGAGTTCCCCTGGACGGTCGTCCTCGACGCCGACCGGGCCCCGCTGCTGCCGGTCTTCACCACGGCCGAGGCGCTCACCGCCTTCGCCGGCGTCGGGGTGCCGTTCCTCGCGGTGCCGGCGGCCGAGCTGCTGGCCGCCTGGCCGGACCCGGCGTGGGGGCTCGCCGTCGACCCGGGCGCCCCGCACGGGCTGACGCTGAGCGCGCCGGCCCTGGCCGCGCTCCTGGCGGCGAACGACCTGGACACCGGCGAGGAGGCAGGGACGGGAGGCGGGGACGGGCCGCCGGCAGCCACGACCGCCTGACCGTCCCCACGGCCCACGACCGCCTGACCGTCCCCACGGCCACGAACTCCCGGTGCCGCCGGGGGGTCACCCCGCCGACGCGCCCTGAGCCGCCCCGGGCGCCGAACCGGTCATCAGGACCACCCCCTGGGCGCCGGTCCGGATGATGGGCCGCCCTCGGGGATGAAACGGACATGACACCCCAAGGGGCCCACCCACCGGACGCGACAGCGGGCCGCGGTGCGAGTCACCCGCAGGGGGTGGCGAACGGCCGCCGAGCTGGGCAGCATAGGGCACATGGACTACGAATACGCGCCGCTGCGGTTGCCGCCGAATGTCGACCGGTTGACCGCCGCGGCGCAGCTGGCGATCCAGGCGGAGTTCTCCGGATGGGAGTTGGCCCGGGTGCGGCTGTTCCGGGACGGCACGCGGCAGGTCGTGCTGCGCCGTCGCCGAATCAACCAGCCGCAACCGGGCCTGTCGTACTGAGCGGGCACGTCGGAGGGCGACCTCGCCGCCGGCGCCCGCAGCGCACGGGCACCCGCGGGGGCGAGGGTCTAGTGCGCGTGCCCGGCGTGGTCGTGGTCGTCCTCGTCCAGGTACGGGTGCTCGTCGAGCCGCCCCACCAGGCGGTCGTCGGCGGCCGGCTGGAACGGGCCCACCGGGTCGTCGTCGTCGAACGACTCCAGGTCGACCGGGGTGCCGACCTCGCTGACCATCACCACCCCGTCGAGCGGCTCCAGCTCCGGCACGTCCAGGGCGCTCAGCGAGCCGTCGCCGCTCTGCAAGAGCTCCAGCACGGCCTCGCCGACCCCCTCGACCGGTGCCGGCTCGTCGGGCTCCGGGGTGCCCTCGCGGCGGGCCGCCTCGGCGACCCGGATCAGCGCCGAGATGCTGGGCACCCGGTAGTCGCGGCGCTGCCGCACCGAGATCACCTGCGGGTGCGGGTCGGTGGCCTCGACGCCCTCCCCGCCGCCGAACCGCTCGTCCGCCTCGTCCGGGTCGATCGCCTCCACGTCCCAGGGCGTGACCTCGCCGAACGCGTCGAGAAGTTGCTCGTCGTAGGCGCACGACGCGTTGTTCAACGCCACGTACGCCTGCCAGACGTCATCGTCGTCGATGCGGCCCTGGGCCGCCCGCACGGCCGCCAGGTGGGCCCGGGCGGCGTCAATCACGCGCTCGAGGGCGGCGTCCAGCTCACCGTGCTGGTCGGTCATGAGGTGATCCCTTCGCCAATAGGGGCAGGCTGCGACACCGGACGGGTCAGCAGGCGCGCAGGAACCGGTCCAGAACCCGCACGCCGAACTGTAGTCCGTCCACCGGTACCCGCTCGTCGATGCCGTGGAACAGGGCGGAGAAGTTGAGGTCGGCCGGCAGGCGCAGCGGCGCGAACCCGAAGCAGCGGATGCCGAGCTGCGAGAACGCCTTCGCGTCGGTGCCGCCGGAGAGCATGTAGGGCACCGGGCGGGCGCCCGGGTCCTCGGCGCGCAGCGCCGCCGACATCGCCGCCACCAGGTCGCCGTCGAAGGTGGTCTCCAGGGCCGGCTGGCGCTGGATGTACTCGATGTCGATGTCCGGGCCGACCAGCTCGCGCAGCTGCCGTTCCAGCAGCTCCGACTGCCCGGGCAGGCTGCGGCAGTCAATGGTGGCGGTGGCCCGGCCGGGGATGACGTTGTCCTTGTACCCGGCGGCGAGGCGGGTCGGGTTCGCGGTGCTGCGGATCGTCGCTCCGATGATGTTGGCGATCGGCCCCAGTTTCGCGATCGCGGTCTCCGGGTCGTCCGGGTCCAGCTCCACGCCGAGAACCTCGGAAACCTCCTGGAGGAAGGCGCGGACGGTGGCGGTGACGGTCACCGGGAAGCGATGCCGCCCGATCCGGGCCACGGCCTCGGCCAACGCGGTGACCGCGTTGTCGTCGTGGATGAACGAGCCGTGGCCGGGCCGGCCCCGGGCGTGCAGCCGCAGCCAGTCGATGCCCTTCTCGGCGGTCTCGATGAGGTAGAGCCGGGTGGCGTCGTTGACCGAGTAGGAGAAGCCGCCCACCTCACCGACGGCCTCCGTGCAGCCGTCGAACAGGCCCGGGTGCCGCTGCGCCAGGAAGTGCGCGCCGTAGTCGCTACCCGCCTCCTCGTCGGCGGTGTAGGCGAGCACGATGTCGCGCGACGGGCGGACCCCGGTGCGCTGCCAGTGCCGCACCACGGCCAGCACCATCGCGTCGAAGTCCTTCATGTCGATCGCGCCCCGGCCCCACAGGTAGCCGTCGCGGACCTCGCCCGAGAACGGGTGCACCGACCACTCGTCGGCGTCGGCGGGGACCACGTCGAGGTGGCCGTGCACCAGCAGGGCGTCGCGGCCCGGGTCGGTGCCGGGGATCCGGGCCACCACGTTGGCGCGTCCCGGGGCCGACTCGTGGATCTCGGCCGCGACGCCCACCTCGGCGAGGCGCTGCGCGACGTACTCGGCGGCACGGCGCTCGCCCGCGCTGGTGGCGTTGTCCCCCGTGTTGGTGGTATCGATACGCAGCAGGTCACGGCAGAGTTCCACGACCTCGTCGGTGGGGTCG
>NZ_SMKN01000260.1 GCF_004348675.1 Micromonospora sp. KC606
CTGCTTGCGGAACAGGTGCATCTCCAGCTGGCCGGGCTCCTCCAACAGCTCCAGCTTGGCCAGGTCCTTCATCGCCTCGTACGGGGTGTGTCCGTCCTTGTAGCCCTCCGGAAAGGCGTCGGCGTACCGGGCGAACAGGTGCTTGGCCTGCTCGTCGCCGAGCTTGCGCTCCAGCACCAGCTGGTAGTCGTCGTCCCACAGCCGGGTCGCGTCGGCCAGCTCCTCGGCGAGCAGGTCGGCGTCGATGGCGCCGGGCGGGTTGGTCGGGTCGGTCCGGACGATGAAGTGCACCCGGGCCAGCATCGACTCGGTGACCCGGGTGGTGTAGTCCACCCCGACGCCGTTCAGCTCGCGCAGCAGGATGTCCTGCATGCGCAGCCGGTTCTGCGTGGTGAACCGGTCCCGGGGCAGGTAGATCAGGCAGGAGATGAACCGCCCGTACGCGTCCCGACGCAGGAAGACGCGCAGCTGCCGCCGGCCGGCCATGCGCAGCACGCCGGTCACCGCGTGGTACAGGTCGTCGGTCTTGATCTGGAACAGCTCGTCGCGTGGGTAGGTCTCCAGGATCTGGAGCAGGTCCTTGCCGGAGTGGCTGCGCAGGCTCAGCCCGGAGCGGTCCAGCACCTCGGCGACCTTGCGCCGGACCACCGGCAGCTCCTGCACGCTGGTCCGGTACGCGGCGGTGGAGAACAGGCCCAGGAAACGCCGCTCGCCGACCACCTCGCCGGCCTCGTTGAAAATCTTGAAGCCGATGTAGTCCAGGTACGCCGAGCGGTGCACGGTGGCCCGGGAGTTCGCCTTGGTAATGATCAACAGGCGCTTCTCCAGGACCTTCTCGTGCGCCTCGGTCGTCATCGAGGACAGCGACCGGGCCTCCGGCGAGTCCGACCGCAGAATGCCCAGTCCGGTGCCGAGCACCGCCTCCAGCGCCGGGCCACCGCTGTCCCCGCTGTCCACCAGCCGGTACTCGCGGTAACCCAGGAAGGTGAAATGGTCGTGGGCCAGCCAGCGCAGCAGCTCCACCGAGTCGGTGATGTCCTTCTCCGGCACCGGCGGGCGGTTGTCGGAAGTCCGCGTGGCGGCCAGCTCGTCGGCCAGGGCCAGCGCCCGCTGGCGCATCTTCGGCCAGTCCTCCACGGCCTCTCGCACGTCGGTGAGCACCCGCTGCAGCTCGCGACGGAGCTTCTCCCGCTCCTCCGGGTCACGGACCGGGTCGATCTCGATCCGCATCCAGCTCTCCACCAGGTCACCGGCGATCGCGTCGTCCGGCTCCACGTCGGCGGAGACCTCCGTCAGCCGACCCAGCGGCTCACGACGGACCACGACCAGCGGATGAACCAGCAGGTGCACGTCGAGATGGTGGGAGTTGAGCAGCGCGGTCACCGAGTCGACCAGGAACGGCATGTCGTCGGTGACGATCTCGATGACCGTGTGGTGCTGCTCGGCGTCGGGGGAGTGGATCCGCAGCTTCAACTCGCCCGGCACCCGCTGCTGGGCCAGCTCCCGGTGCGCCCGGGCCGCCGCCAGCATCTCCTCGGCCGTGAACCCGACCAGCTCCTCGTCCGGCGCGAACCGCCAGAACCGGCCCACCAGGGTCGCCGCGTCGTGGTCGTCACCGGCCAACGCCATCGCCTGGGCCACCAGGCGCTCCGCGTTGGGCACAGGCTCGTCGAGTTCGGTGTCCTCCCCGTCCTCGCCGAGCGCCTCGGCGGGTAGGCCCAGGTCATAGAGGGTGTCGATACTCGAACCGGTCATCCCGGTCATTCCTGTGTCGAGTCGGCCGAAGCCGTCCCCGTCGGTCGCCGAATCGAAGCTGTCGTCCCGGCTGGTGTCAGCCTGCCGGAGGTCGGGTCCCGGTTTGATCGCCGGACGCCGGTCCATCGGTGCCACTCCCCTCGACCCACCGCGTTGTGGGTCACTCTGCCGCCCAGCCTAGGCCCGCCCTTCTGTCGTACATCGGCGGACCACCGGCCGGACGTCCGGTTCGGGACTCTCGTCCTTTCGCCTGTTGCAGATCCGTGGTCAGCCGGTCGCCGAGTACCCCGACTGGCGATGTTCATCACACCCCTGGCGAGGCGTCTTCACGCGACGTGCGGACGTTCGGGCCGGCACGTGGGGGCCGACCCGTACTAACCTGCGGGGCGCCGTCGAAACCACGGAGGTGTAAGGCTTCATGCTCCTGTCGTACCCGTACCACCGGCTCCGCACTCCGACCCGCCGGGCGTTCGCCGCGCTGGCCGCCACCGTGGTGGCCGCCGGTGCGCTCGTCGGGTGTTCCGACGGTGACGGGCCGGAGCGGAGCGTGGACGCCTTCCTGGCCGGCTGGCGCTCGGGCAACCTCGGCACGGTCGGCTTCCGCGACCCGACCGGTTCCCGGCTGCCCGCCGATGAGGTCGCCGAGGAGCTCAGGGCGCTCTCCGGGGAACTGGCGGCCACCCCGCCCACGCTGCGTCGCACCGGCGGCCCGACGGTCACCAAGGACATCGCCACCGTGCCGATCCGGGTGGAGTGGTCGTTACCGGGCGGGGTCACCTGGGCGTACGACCGCTCGGTGCGGATGCGCCAGGGGCAGGGCGA
This sequence comes from Micromonospora sp. KC606, assembly GCF_004348675.1. Classification (GTDB taxonomy): domain Bacteria; phylum Actinomycetota; class Actinomycetes; order Mycobacteriales; family Micromonosporaceae; genus Micromonospora. Next base: position 2,578 of record NZ_SMKN01000260.1, read on the forward strand.
CCAGTGGCAGCTGATCTGGGAGCCGCAGCTCGTCCACGAACAGCTCGAGAGTGGCGACCGGCTGACCCTGCGCCGGGAACGGCCGGTCCGCGCCGCCGTGCTCGACGCGGCCGGGCAGCCGATCGTGGCGCCCCGCCCGGTGGTGCGGATCGGAGTGCAGCCCAGCGAGGTGGACGACCCCGCCGCCCTGGCGAAGCGACTCGACGCCGCCTTCCGGGCGGTCCGGCCGCCGATCACCCCGCCGGTCGACGTCTCCGACCTGCCCCGCCGGCTCAGGGAGGCGAACCCGGAGGCGTTCGTCGAGGTGGTGACGTTGCGGGACGAGGCGTACCGGCAGATCAGGTCACGCATCCACGACATGCCCGGCATGAGGTTCGCCACCGAGCAGCGGGATCTCGCCCCCACCCGGGAGTTCGCCCGGGCGTTGCTCGGCTCGGTGGACGAGGCGCAGGCCGACGACCTAGCCCGGCACCCCGAGAAGTACGCCCGAGGTGACCAGGTCGGCCACGGTGGCCTCCAGGGCCGGTACGACGACCGGCTGCGCGGCGTGCCGGGAGTGGCCGTGCTGATCGCCCGCAACGGACCGGACGGCCGGCCGCTTCCCGGCGTCGAGGTGCACCGGCACGAGCCGACTCCGGGGCAGCCGCTGCGCACCACCCTCGACGTCGCCACCCAGAACGCGGCCGACGGCGCGCTGCGCGGCGAGAAGCGTCGTTCGGCGCTGGTCGCCGTCCGGATCAGCGACGGCGCGGTGCTCGCCGCCGCCAACGGCCCCGGCGCGGCCGGCGAGAACCTGGCCTTCACCGCCCAGGTGCCGCCCGGCTCCACCTTCAAGATGGTCAGCGCCCTCGGCCTGCTGGACCGGAACGCGGTCACCGCCGACACCACGGTGGACTGTCCCAAGACCTTCGTCGTCGACGGCCGCTCGTTCAAGAACTCCGACGACTTCGCCCTCGGCCCGGTGCCGTTCCGGACGGACTTCGCGAGGTCCTGCAACACCGCCTTCACGGCTCTCGCGCCGAAGCTGGGCCCGGACGGGCTCGCCGTCACCGGCCGCACCCTCGGCCTGGAGGGGCAGTGGGACCTCGGCGTGGACGTCTTCACCGGCAAGGTCTCCGCCAACGGCGGCGCCACCGAGCAGGCCGCAGCCGCGATCGGCCAGGGCACCACCGTGGTCAGCCCGCTGGCCATGGCCGGTGCCACCGCCTCGGTGGCCCGTGGCCGGTTCGAGCAGCCGAAGCTGGTACTGGACCCCGCGCCCACGAAACCGGCCGGGGCCGGCCCCGAGCTGCGGGCCGAGTCGGTCACCGCGGTGCGGGGGATGATGCGCGAGGTGGTGACCGCCGGCACGGCCAGGGCCCTCGCGGACGTGCCGGGCGCTGCGGTGCACGGAAAGACCGGCACCGCCGAGTACGACAACAACCCGGCGCACACGCACGCCTGGTTCGTCGGCTGGCGGGGCGACGTGGCGTTCGCGGTCTTCGTCGAGCAGGGCGGGTCGAGCACGTCGAGCGCCGTCCCGATCGCCGAGCGTTTCCTCCGCGCCCTGCGCTGACCGGCACCCGCCGCCACACGGGTAGCGGGGTGTCCCGGCGCTCCGCTCCGACCAGCGGCCGGCATGATCCGCTCTGACCGCCGTGATCCACTCTGATTGGCGCGAACCAGCGTGTCCCGGCCGGGCGGGCCGTGCGACGTGGCGCGATCGGAGTGGATCGCCCCCCTCGACGAGTTGCGCCTGCGACCCGACGAACTGTGGCCGCAGGGCGCGACGGTGGCCCGCCACGAGGGTCGGCCGGTGCTGCCGGGGGTCATCCGGCGCTGGCCCACCGGGGGGTCACGCCAGCCCGCACATCGACCTACGGGCGATCCCGCTGCTCGCCGAGCACCGCCTGCGGCGCCGGATCGGCACGAACGTCTACCTCCAGGTCCCCCCGCCCGGCAGCGGCGGGCACGTCGACTTCTGGGGGCTGTGGACGGACGAACGCGAGTACGACAACCAGCGCCGGACCGGCTACGGTCTCGATCGGGATGCCCTGGGCGAACCGCCCTGGTCCTGCGAGCAGCCGGGCCAGGGTGATCTGCTCATGTGCGACGCAGCCCGGGTACCCGGCGTACGCCGGGTGGTCCGGGGAACGCGGGTCACCGCGGCATGCTTCGTCGGCGTCCGTGACCCGGGCGGGCCACTGGTGTCGTTCGCCTGACCGAAGCCGCGGCGGCCCGCCTGGGCGCCGTCACACGATTGCAGCTGGTCGGGCACCCTCAGGCGATCGCTGGTGGTGGGCCGTCCGCCAACGGGACGTCCTCCTCCAGCGCGGACAGCCGGCGGAGCAGACCCGGCCCGGCCGACGCGGGCGGCCCGACGGGCTCGACGGCCGAGGCCGGCGCCGCCGGCGTGAACGGAGACGGCGCGACACCCCGCCGGTCCTCCGCCCCAGCGCCGGCCGGGGCCACCCCGGCGTCGTCGGCGGCAGCCGGCCCGACGCCCACCAACGCGTCCGCACCGCCCGGCCGGGCCGGGGCGGCGTCGCGCGGCCCCGGGCCGTCGGCGCCCCGCATTCGCCGTGGTGGTGGGGACTGCGCCAGCAGCCGGGGCGGCACCGACTCGGGCGCGCGGACCGGGGCCAGCCCGGCCACGACGGTGTTGACGATCTCTGCGGCGTATGCGCCGTCCGGATCGTAGTCGGGGTCGAAGACGGTCAGCTCGACGCCGAGGCAGTGCGGGGTGTCCACCAGACCGGCGAGGAGAATCTCCAGCTCGGCGAAGGCGATCCCGCCCGGATCGGGCGCGTCGACCGCCGGCATGACCGCCGGGTCGAGCACGTCCACGTCGATGTGTACCCAGTACCCGGCACAGTCCTCCAACTGCTCGTGTGCCCACTGGGCGGTCCGCGCGGCGCCCGCGGCACGCAGCGCCGGCACCGGCCGGGTGGTGATCCCGGCGGCCTGGAGGTCGAGGCGGTACTCGTCCTGGGCCCGGATGCCGAGCACCACCACGTCGACGTCGCGGAAGTACGGCCGGCGGCCCTCGATGGCGGCCAGGTCGGCCTGACCGCGCCCGGTCACCAGGGCGAGGTCCTCGCCCGCCGCCGCGCCCACGTAGGAGGCGTTGCCGGGGTGCCGGAAGTCGGAGTGACCGTCGACGAAGATTAACCCGATCCGCCCACCGACCGCCTCGCCGAGCCGGTGCATGGCCAGCGCCGAGCCGAGCAGCACCGAGCAGTCGCCCCCCAGCACCAGCGGGAACTCACCCCGGTCGATGATCGCCCCGATCCGGTCGGCGAGCGCCACCGAGTACGCGGAGATCTCCCGGGCGTGGCAGACCCCGTCGCCGGGACGCCAGTCGCCGGGGTCGTACCGGGGTGGGGTGAGGCAGCCGGCGTCGTGAGCCCGCAGCCGGGCGAGCAGGCCGTGGTCGCGCAGCGCGCCGGGTGCCTTGGCGCAGCCGGGAACCGAGGTGGACGTGGGTGGACGCAGCCCCAGGTTCGTCGGCGCGTCGAGGACGGCGATCCGGCGCATCATGGGCTCCCGTCCTCGGTGGTCGGGCGGGCCGGCCGGTCCGCCGGCCCGCGCTGGCGTGCTGGAAAATCAGAACAGTGCGCTGGCCAGGGCTCGCCGGGCCGAGGCCACGGCCGGGTCGTCCGGCCCGGCGACGGTGAACAGCGAGACCAGGTGTTGGCGTACCCTCTCCCGGTCGTCGCCGGCGGTCCGCCGGACCAGGCCGACCAGGCGGGCGTACGCCTGCTCGGCCTGGCCGCCCAGCACCTCGATGTCGGCCGCGAGAAGGTGGGCGTCGACGTCGTCGGGGGCCTGCGCGGCGGCGGCGAGCGCGGCCTGCGGGTCAGCGCCGGCGACCCGGCGGGCCAGACCGACCTGGGCCAGGCCGGCCTCGGCCGCGGCGTCCGCCGGCGACTCGGCCAGGATCTTCCGGTACGCCCGTTCGGCCGCGTCCAGGTCGCCGCTCATCAGCGCGTCGTCCGCCTCGTCGAGCCGGGGATCCTCCGGCTCGGCGACGGTGGCGCCGCCGGCCTTGAGGACCGCCTGGATCCACTGGCGGAGCTGTGCCTCCGGCACGACGCCGGGGAAGGCGTCGATCGGCCGTCCGCCGACGACCGCGTAGACGGTCGGGAGTGCCTGGATTTGGAACATCTGAGCGATTCGGGGGTTCTCCTGCACGTCGATCCGGGCCAGCACCCACGCCCCGCCACCCTCGGCCGCGAGCCGCTCCAGTATTGGCGCGAACTGGTCGCTCTCCGGGTAGCCGGCCGCACCGAAGAAGACCACGACGGGTGTGGCCATCGACCGTTCGAGCACCTCGGACTGGAGGGTCGCCTCGGTCACGTCGACGACGGCGAGGCCGCCGCCGCCGGTGGCGGGGCCGCCCGGGAGGCCGGCGGGCGGGCCGGTCTGGGCCGGTGTCGCGGGACGGGAGGTGGCCGGCGGGGTGCTGCGCAGTGCGCTGAGGTCGACCGCGCCGCGGGTGAAGATCGACGAGGTCATCCGTGGGTCGCTCATGGTTGTCTAGTCTCGCACGGACGCCGCCGAACCCGGATCAACCGCGACGGCGACAGTTGCCACTCTCACCGCTGCTCACCCGCCCCAGGCGCCCGATCCCGGCGCGCCTTCGATTGATCGATTCGGGTGCCGCAGACGACGGCATCCCTTGATCGACCCCAGATGCGGCAACCTCAGTTGTGCCGCCGCATGATCAGCTTCGGATGCCGCAACCTGCGGTGTCAGCGGGCCGGGTTACCGCCGATTGCGACAGCCGGAGTCGATCAAGCGAAGTCGATCAAGCGAAGTCGATCACACCCCGGCACCGGCCCTCCGGCGAGGTGACACGGAGTCGGGGCGAGGTGACACGGGATCGGGACAGGGCGGCACGGGATCGGGGCGGGGCGGCACGGGATCG
>NZ_SMKN01000261.1 GCF_004348675.1 Micromonospora sp. KC606
CGCCACCACCACGCACGGCACCCCCCGGTCCCGGGCGGCACCGGCGACGCCGGCGACCACCTTGCCGCGCAGCGACTGGTGGTCGAAGGAGCCCTCCCCGGTGATCACCAGGTCGGCGGCGTCGAGGGCGGTGTCCAGCCCGATCGCCCGGCCGACCAGGTCGATGCCGGACTCGCAGCGCCCGCCCAGGGCGAGGATCGCCGCGCCGAGCCCGCCGGCCGCCCCGCCGCCGGGCAACCCACCCAGCCCGGGAGGGCAGCCGGGCAGGTCCTTCTCCAGCACCGCGGCCCAGCGCTCCAGCGCGGCGTCGAGCAGCAGCACGTCCTCGCGGGTCGCGCCCTTCTGTGGGCCGTACACGTTGCTGGCGCCGTGCAGCCCGAGCAGCGGATTGTCCACGTCGGTGGCGGCAACGAGGGTGGCCCCGCGCAGCCGGGGCGCGCCGTCGAGCGTGGCGACGTCGGCCAGCGCCGCCCCGCCGTACGGCAGGGCCCGGCCGGCCCCGTCGAGGGCGGTGGCGCCGAGGGCGGTGAGCATGCCGGCACCGCCGTCGTTGGTGCCGGAACCACCCAGCCCGACGACCACCGTGCGGGCCCCGTGCTCGACCGCGGCGGCGACCAACGTCCCCAGTCCGTACGAGGTGGTGGCCTTCGGGTCGCGCTCGGCGGCGGAGAGCAGATGCAGCCCGCACGCCTGGGCGCTCTCCAGGTAGGCGGTGCCGTCGTCGGTGAGCAGGATCTCACCGTCGGCGGGCCGGCCGAGCGGGTCACGGGTCGGCACCGGGATCCGACGGCCTGCGAGCGCGTCGGCGAGCACCGCCACGAAGCCCGGCCCGCCGTCGGCGAGGGGTCGGATCAGCAGGTCGTCGCCGGTGGCAACCTCGCGCCAGCCGTCGGCGACGGCGGCGGCGACCTCGTTGGCCGCCAGGGTGCCGGCGAACTTGTCGGGACAGAGCAGCACGCGCATGCCTGGCAGTGTGGCAGGCCACACCGGTGACGGCTGCGCCGCAGCCACGCTGTGGGACCATGGGAGACGTGACTTCGACCTGGGTTGAGCCCTCCAACACCGCCACCGCGCTGCTGCTCCTCGGCCGCGGCAGCGACCCCGCCACGGAACGCGGCGTGGAGTGTCCGGGTGACCTGCCCGCGCCGAGCGACCCCGACCTGGTGGCCCGCGCGGCGGCGGCGAAGGCCGCGCTCGGCGACAAGGTGTTCGTGCTGGGCCACCACTACCAGCGCGACGAGGTGATCCAGTTCGCCGACGTGACCGGCGACTCGTTCAAGCTGGCCCGGGAGGCCGCCGCCCGACCGGACGCGGAGTACATCGTCTTCTGCGGCGTGCACTTCATGGCCGAGAGCGCCGACATCCTCACCTCGAGCGCCCAGAAGGTGATCCTGCCGGACCTGGCAGCCGGCTGCTCGATGGCGGACATGGCCGTGCTGTCGCAGGTCGAGACCGCCTGGGACGTGCTGACCGAGCTGGGCATCGCGGCCGACACCGTCCCGGTGACGTACATGAACTCCTCGGCGGACATCAAGGGCTTCGTCGGGCGCAACGGCGGCGTGGTCTGCACCTCGTCGAACGCGAGGCGGGCCCTGGACTGGGCGTACCAGCAGGGCACGAAGGTGCTCTTCCTGCCCGACCAGCACCTGGGCCGCAACACCGCCGTGCTGGAGATGGGCTTCTCGCTGGACGACTGCGTGCTCTACGACCCGCACAAGCCGGGCGGCGGGCTCACCCCGGAGCAGCTGCGCGACGCGAAGATGGTTCTCTGGCGGGGGCACTGCTCGGTGCACGGCCGGTTCACCCTGGACAGCGTCAACGACGTCCGGGAGCGGGTGCCCGGCGTCAACGTGCTGGTGCACCCGGAGTGCCGGCACGAGGTGGTCACCGCCGCCGACTTCGTCGGCTCCACCGAGTACATCATCAAGACCGTCGAGGCGGCCCCGGCCGGCTCGGCGTGGGCGGTGGGCACCGAGCTCAACCTGGTCCGCCGGCTGGCGCTGGCCCACCCCGACAAGCGGATCATGTTCCTGGACAAGGCGGTCTGCTACTGCTCGACCATGAACCGGATCGACCTGCCGCACCTGGTGTGGGCCCTGGAGGAACTGGTCGCCGGCCGGGTGGTGAACCAGATCACGGTCGATCCGGACACCGCGCACCACGCCCGGGTGGCGCTGGACCAGATGCTCGCCCTGCCGGGTGCCGACACCCCGCCGCCCACCGCGGCGTAATCACCTACAGTCACATCTCCGACACGGATACGCGCCGGAAGTGCCGGTTCGTGCCGTCACTGGTGATGTGACCGATTCCATTTTCGTCACCGAGGGCTATGCTGCCGGAGCGACACACTCGCGGGCCGTTTCGCGCCCATCCTGATGCGGGTAGCTGGACAGCCGACCGGTGCTCGGCCAGCGGGCCCGATCCCTCGACACAGGCACCACCCGACGCGCTGGAGGTTGCGTTGACCAACGACGTCCTGGTCGTACACGGAGGCACTCCGCTGGAAGGGCGGGTCCGCGTGCGCGGCGCGAAGAACCTCGTTTCGAAGGCGATGGTCGCCGCCCTGCTGGGCGACACCCCCAGCCGGCTGTTCGATGTGCCGCGCATCCGTGACGTCGAGGTCGTCCGCGGCCTGCTCGGCCTGCACGGGGTGAAGGTGAGCGACGGCGACGAGGACGGCGAGCTCGTCTTCGACCCGTCCAACGTCGAGAGCGCCAGCACCGACCAGATCAACGTGCACGCCGGCTCCAGCCGCATCCCGATCCTGTTCTGCGGGCCGCTGCTGCACCGGCTCGGTCACGCCTTCATCCCGGACCTGGGCGGATGCCACATCGGCCCTCGCCCGATCGACTTCCACCTCCAGGCGCTGCGGGAGTTCGGCGCGACGGTGGAGAAAACCCCCGAAGGGCTGCACCTGTCGGCACCGAACGGGCTGCACGGCACGAAGTTCGCCCTGCCGTACCCGAGCGTGGGCGCGACCGAGCAGGTGCTGCTGACCGCGGTGATGGCCGAGGGCGTGACCGAGCTGCGCAACGCCGCGGTCGAGCCCGAGATCATCGACCTGATCTGCATCCTGCAGAAGATGGGCGCGATCATCAAGGTGCACACCGACCGGGTGATCGAGATCCAGGGCGTGAAGCGGCTCAGCGGCTACACGCACCGGCCGATTCCGGACCGGATCGAGGCGGCGAGCTGGGCGGCGGCGGCACTGGCCACCCGCGGCCACGTCGAGGTGCTCGGTGCCCAGCAGGTCGACATGATGACCTTCCTGAACATCTTCCGCTCCGTCGGCGGCGCGTACGAGGTGACCGACTCCCGCCCGCCGAAGCTCCGTGACGCGGGCCAGGAGGGCGGCATCCGGTTCTGGCACCCGGGCGGCGAGCTCAACGCCGTCGCGCTGGAGACGGACGTGCACCCCGGCTTCATGACCGACTGGCAGCAGCCGCTGGTCGTCGCGCTGACCCAGGCCCGCGGCCTGTCGATCGTCCACGAGACGGTCTACGAGCAGCGGCTGGGCTACACCGAGGCGCTGAACTCCATGGGCGCCAACATCCAGGTCTACCGGGACTGCCTCGGCGGGACTCCGTGCCGCTTCGGCCGGCGCAACTTCAAGCACTCGGCGGTGATCGCCGGTCCGAGCAAGCTGCACGCCGCCGACCTGGTCATCCCCGACCTGCGGGCCGGCTTCAGTCACCTGATCGCGGCGCTCGCCGCCGAGGGCACCTCCCGGGTGTACGGCGTCGACCTGATCAACCGGGGCTACGAGGACTTCGAGGCGAAGCTCGCCAACCTCGGCGCGCACGTCGAGCGTCCGTAGCCTCGACGCACCCCGTCAGCCGCCCGGTGCACCGTGATGTGCACCGGGCGGTCGCGTTTGGCTACCCTTCACCTCGTGCCGTCGCTGTTTCGCCGCAAGTCCGCCGACCCCGACTCCTCCGCCACCACCCCCGTGGTGACCGAGGAGTCGCCCGCCACGCGTCCCCGGGGCTACACCCCGAGCAAGAAGGAGCTCGGGGTCCAGACCCCGAAGCGGCCCGGCGCCGGTCGCCGCCCCGCCGGGCCGGTGAAGCCGCTGACCAAGGAGGAAGCCCGGGAGCAGCGCCGCCGGGCCCGTGCCGAGGCCGCGGCGGAGTTCCGCCGCGAGGGCGGCCCCCGAGACCGTGGCCCCGAGCGACTGCTGGCCCGTAACGTGGTCGATTCCCGGCGGACGGTCGGCACCTGGTTCTTCGGCGGCGCGCTGATCGTGCTGATCGGCTCCAACCAGGCGATGCCGCCGGTGGTCCGGCTGGTGTCGAACCTGATCTGGGGCGCGCTCGCGCTCGGCGTGGTGATCGACTCGATCCTGATCTCACTCAAGATCAAGAAGTTGGTGCGGGAACGGTTCCCGAACAGCGGTCAGCGGATGGGCTCGCTCTACCTGTACGCGATCATGCGGTCGATCACCTTCCGCCGGATGCGCGCCCCCGCGCCGAGGGTGAACATCGGCGACAAGATCTGATCCGACCGCCGGTCCGGCGGCGGCCGGCCATCGGCGGTCAGCCCGAGCGGGCGGGCGCCCGGTAGAGCCGGGCCACCACGTCCTCGATGTCCGGCTCCACGACCGCGATGTCGCGCAGCGTGGTCAGACCGGCCAGCCCGGCCACCACCTCCGCCACGCCCGCCGACTCCAGCGCGTACACCAGGCGGCGCCCGTCGGCCTCGACCCGCTCCAGCGGCGCGCCGGGCAACACCGGCGGCGTGACCAGCGCGGCGTCCAGCTCGGCGACGACCAGCCGGCGGGAACCGTACCGGCGGTGCAGCTCGGCGACCGTGCCGTCGTGCACCACCCGGCCGTGGTCGATCACCACCAGTCGGCGGCACAGCCGTTCGATGTCGGCCAGGTCGTGGGTGGTGAGCACCAGCGTGGTGTCGCCGGCCCGGCCCAGCTCGGCGAGGAAGCCCCGGACCGCCTGTTTGCTCACCACGTCCAGGCCGATCGTCGGTTCGTCCAGGAACAGCACCCGTGGGCCGTGCAGCAGCGCGGCGGTCAGTTCGCCGCGCATCCGCTGCCCGAGGGAGAGCTGCCGCACCGGGATGTCCAGGAAGCCGTCCAGGTCGAGCAGCCCACGGCAGCGGCGCAGCCGGGCCGCGTGGCCGGCGGCCGGCACCCGGTAGACGTGCCGGAGCAGGTCGAACGAGTCGCGCAGCGGCAGGTCCCACCAGAGCTGGGACCGTTGGCCGAAGACCACGCCGATGCCGAGCGCCAGCCGGGTCCGCTGGGGCACCGGGCGCAGCCCGCAGACCCGGACCTGCCCCTCCGACGGGGTCAGCACGCCGGTGAGCATCTTCAGCGTGGTCGACTTGCCGGCGCCGTTCGGGCCGATGTAGCCAAGCATCTCGCCCCGCTCGACCCGCAGGTCGACGCCGTCCACGGCGATCACGCGGCGTCTCTCGCGACGTAGCCGGCCGGCCTTCACCCGTACCGTGAACTCCTTGCGCAGGCCCTGCGCGGCGATGACCAGGCTCATGACCCCGTACTCCGGTAGTGGCGGACCCCGACGCGCCAGGCCGCGGTGGCGCCGGCGAGCGCGACCAGCGCGACGCCCGGCGCGGCCCAGCCGGCCCAGGCCGGCAGGCCGAGCGGGTCGGCGCGGCCGAGCAGCGCCAGCGCCGGCTGGTAGCTGACGAAGGCGAATCCCAGGCCGTACGCGAAGGCCGCGCGGAACCAGCCCTCGAAGACGGTGACCGGGTACGACGTGAAGTCCCGCCCGCCGTAGGTGACCGAGTTGGCCAGTTCCCCCGACTCGACCCAGAAGAACGACACGGTGGCGGTGGCCACGAAGACCGAGCCGAAGAAGACCACCCCGGCGAGCGGGGCGACGACGGCCAGCACCACCCGGGACGGGGTCCACTCGATCCCGGCGCCGGCCAGCGCCGCCACCCACACCGCCAGGCCGAACAGCCCGCGCGAGACCTTGCGCAGCGGCAGGTCCATCAGCAGCAGCTGGGGCAGCGCGCCGAGCGGGCGCAGCAGCACGGCGTCGAGCAGCCCGGTGCGCACGTACCGGGGCAGCCGTTCGATGTTGCCGACCAGCAGGTCGGCGGTGGCGAAGGCGAACGCGGTGAGACCGACCATCACCAGCGTCTCGCGCAGGGTGAAACCGCCCAGCTCCCGGGTCACGCCGTAGAGCACCAGGACGGTGACCACGTCGAAGACGGTGGCCCCGACGTTGCCCAGCACGTCGATCGCAAAGGACGTCCGGTACGCCGTCTGGGCGCGCGCCTGGGCCCGCAGCAGCGCCCGGTACGCGGCCAGCGTCCCGCCGGCCTCAGCCACCCTGCACCACGAGCCGCCGCTCGGCCCGGCGCTGCACCAGCCGGCACGCGGCCAGCAGCAGCACCACCCAGCCGGCCTGGAGGGTGACCAGCTCCAGCGCCACGGCCGTCGACTCGCGCTCGACCAGCACGTCGAGCGGGGTCTGCATCAGGCCCGGGAACGGCGTGCCGATCCAGAGGACCTGCTGGAGCCCTTCGGGCAGGAAGCGCAGCGGGAAGTAGAGCCCGGCCAGCACCCCCGAGCCGAGCATCCACAGGATCATCGGCCCGCGTACGTCCTGCAACCAGTACGCGGTGGCGTTGACCAGGAACCGGCAGGCGAAACAGAGCACCACGGCGAGTACCACCGAGGCGACGAAGAGCGGGACGGTGGGCCAGCGGGCGGGCAGGTGGACGTCGAAGAAGAGCGGCCCGACCAGCAGTGGTGGCAGCATCCGGGCCAGCACCGCGTACCCGGCGCGGCCCAGGTCGGTGGCGAGGTAGCTGGTGACCGGGTGGACCGGGCGGAGCAGGTCGCCTGCGATGTCTCCGGTGCGGATCCGGTCGGCCAGGTCGGTCCAGCCCCAGAGCAGCACCACGGCGAGCAGCCCCTGCCCGGCCCAGACGAAGGTGACGAGCTGGGCCCGGTCGTACCCGGCGGCCTCTCCGGCGTCGCCGGCCACGGCGAGCAGCACGTAGCACCGGAGGAACCCGAAGACCGTGTTGGTGACGACGCCAGCCAGGGTGGCCTGCCGGTAGGTGGCGTATCGCCGGAAACCGGATCGCGATATCGACCAAAATGTTCGGAACCAGAGGATAACGTTTGAGTCCGTGGGCGATGCCACAGTGGCGGTGACCGAGCCCACCTCGCTACCCTCCATCCGCAGCCATGCCGTGCCGGCCGGCGACTCTACCGGCAGGTGAGGGCCCCGGCACGACAATTTCCAACGAGGTGACACCGCCGTGAGCGAGCGACGCGAGCCGGGCATCGGGCCGCGCCGCACGCTCGGCGTCGAGGGCCCTCGATGAGCGGCGGCTACCGCGACCGCTGGCACGACCCGGCCGATCCCTCCTGGGTGGTCGAGCCGACCACCGAGTGGCACCCGCAGTTTCCCGGCCAGCGTTACCCCGGCGACATCGGCAC
>NZ_SMKN01000262.1 GCF_004348675.1 Micromonospora sp. KC606
CGCCCGGCCCCGCCCTCGTTTCCCCGGCCTCCGGCGGCTCCCTGATCGACTTCGTTTGCGGTGAGCGGGGCTGTCCCGGGCCGGGGAGGACGCGATCTGCCGCGATTCGTTGGCGTCGGGGTGGTCGACCTTGGTCGGGGACGGCCCTCGGCGCGCTGACCCCTTCGGACGACTTGCGGTCGAGCACGTGGGAGCCCGGCTCCCACGTGCCCATCGCTGACCCGCTGCCACCCCTCGTCCCTGTCGCTCAGGTCAAGGAAGGGGTAGACACCACTCTCCTCGCCGAAGTCGTAGTGAAGCTTGAGGGTCTACCGCTGGTGGTCCACCACCAGGTCTTGGGCGGGCTGGGCGTGCGGCGTGGTCTCGTCTCGACGGTCATGGGATTGTCGTGGGCCGCGCATGATCAGCAGTGGTGCGGCGACGCAGGCGGTGGCGACGAGGATGCCGAAGGCGACGGTCAGGGCGGTGGTGTAGCCGTGTACCGACGCTGCGCCCGGCGTGGCTGCGGTCGTTGTCCGCAGGTATGCGGCGGTGGCGCTGGTCGCGATGGTGTTGAGCAGTGCGATGCCGAGCGCGGCGCCGAGTTGCTGAGCGGCGTTGTAGGTTGCCGATGCGGCTCCGGTGTCGTGTCCGCGCATGCCCGTGGTGGCCAGGATGGCGGTGGGGGGAATGACGCAGCCGAGACCGAGTCCGGTGAGGACCATCGCGGGCGCCAGGTACAGCGGCAGGACGTCGGTTGTCTGTGCGGTCAGGCGGGTCAGGATGAGCATTCCGGCGGCGGCAGCGATCAGACCGGGCAGGATCAGCGCTGCGGGCGACACGCGTCCGTACAGCCTGCCGGCGATGAGTGTCGAGCCGACCAGGGCGGCCAGCGCGTTGATGATCAGCGTCAGGCCGGCCTGGACCGGTGAGTACCCGAGGACCGCCTGGGTGTAGTAGCTCATGAACAGGTAGAAGCCGAACATCGCCAGGAACATCAACGTGATCGAGATGAACGCGCCAGCCCGAGCACGGTGCACCAGCACGCGCATCGGCAGCAACGGCTCAGGTGCCCGCATCTCGACGACGACGAACGCCGCCAGCAGCAGGACGCCGCAGGCCAGCAGGCCCAGTACCCGTGGCGAGTCCCAGCCGTGCGGTTCGGCCTCGTTGAACGCGTAGACGGACGCGACCAGGCCCGCGACGCTGAGCAGCGCGCCCGGCAGGTCGAGCCGTCCGGCGCCCCGGATCGGGCGGTCCGGGGGGACGAATATCGTGCCGAGCAGTGCGAGCAGGGCGATGGGCACGTTGATGTACAGGCACCACCGCCAGCTCGCGTACTCGGTCAGCAGCCCTCCCGCGATCAGGCCGACCGCCGATCCCGCCGCGCCGATCGCCGCGAAAACGCCGAACGCCCGACCACGTTCATGCGTCTCGGTGAACGTGGTCGTCAACAGCGACAGCGCGGCCGGCGCGAGCAGGGCAGCGAACACGCCCTGCGCGGCCCGCGACCCGATCAGCATGCCGGGATTGACCGAGAGCCCGCCCAGCGCGGATGCGGCGGCGAACCCGACCAGGCCGACGATGAACGCACGCCGATGGCCCAACGCGCCGCTGATCCTGCCGCCCACCAGTAGCAGTCCGCCGAACGCCAGCAGGTAGGCGGTGATCACCCAGTGCCGGCCCGCGTCGGAGATGCCCAGCGCGTGCTGCGCGGAGGGCAAGGCGATGTTCACGATCGTTCCGTCCAGGACCACGAGAAGCTGAGCCGCGGCCACGACCGGCAACGTCCACCATCGAGCAGAGTTCTGCAAAGCTTGCACCACCCGTCTAACGCAGTACGAGACCCCCTAACAGCGTTAGGGATGGCTATCAACGTACTACACTCCTCGGTGCGGTACGGCGACACGCATCGGATGAGGGGAGCCCGTGGCTGACAAGCGCGAGCGTCGAGACGGCGGTGAACTCCGTAGCGTCTGGCTGCGCCCGCGTCGCACCTCCAAGGAGGAGCCGCCACTGTCTCTCGCACGGATCGTCGTGGCGGTAATCGCCGTTCTCGACGAGGAAGGCATTGAGCGGCTGACCATGCGCCGACTCGCCGAAAGGCTCGGGGTCATGGCCCCGTCGCTGTACTGGCACGTGGACACCAAGGACGACCTCATCGACCTCGCCGTCGATGCGATCTTCGGTGAGCAGTCGCCCCGGGGCCAGGGCAGTCTCCACTGGCGTGAGGACGTCATCGCGGTACTGTCCGCCTGGCGCGCCACGCTTCTGCGTCACCCGTGGGCCGCCGCCGTCCCGGCACGCCGACGGCCAGCCATCGGCCCGAACTTCCTTGCCCAGATGGAGATCCTGCAAGCGACACTCGCCTCCGCCGGATTCACCGGGGTTCGCCTGTCCGCCGCAACCTGGGCACTTTACAACCACGTCATGGGATCCGCGTCGACCGAATCGGCCCTGCAGATCACCGACGAGGAACGCCGAGTAGGCCAGGAACTGCTACGAGCCCACCGTGACCGCTACCCGACCCTCGCAGCGCAGGGCTACCTCTACGACGACGACTGGGACGGCAGCTTCACCACCGGCCTGACCTATCTGCTCGACGGACTCCAGGCACAGCTCGACCGGACCGCATGAGGAACCGTGTCACAGTGACCAAGCGCACCTGGGGCGCGCGGGCGGACGGTTCGCGAACTTGCCGCAGCGGCTGCATTCCACTTCACGGAATTTGCCGGCGCAGGTGCGGCAGACCCGCGCTCCGTCGCGGTACCCGACCAGCGCACCAGTGAGCTGCTGGAGAAGGTCAGGGGGTGGGGTCGGGCAGGTCGAGCCACATGAGGATCTCGTCCCGGTCGTCGCCAGGGGCCACCCGTAGCGCGCCCGGCAACCGCCCCACCTCCCGGTAGCCGAGCCGGCGGTAGAAGTCCTCCAGGCCCAGCCCACCCCGGACGGTGACGTGCAGCGCCCGCCAGCCCAGCTCAGGCGCCCGACGCGCGGCCTGCCGCATGATCGCCGCGCCGTACCCGCGCCCCTGCGTCTTCGGGTGCACCATGACCCGCTTGAGGGTGCCCCAGTGTGCCTTCAGGCGGAACCGGTTGTCCGTCAGGACCAGCACCACGAGGGGCTCGCCGCCCACGTAGCCGACCAGCAGCCGGTCCGGGCCGTCGACGACGTCGCGGAAGGTCGCCTCGGCGACCGGGCGGACGTCGTCGACGGTGACCGGGGCGACGAAGCCGACCGCGCCGCCGGCGTTGGTCACGTCCACCCACAGCTCCGTGAGCTGCTGCCGCAGCGCGGGGGTGAGATCGGGGTCGAGGACGAAATGCAGACTCACACCGCCATGTTGATGGACCAGCCCGATGTCAGGCCCTGATCGTGACCAGCACAACAGGCTGCCCGAGCGCAGCGACCGCCAGTTCGTCGGTGCGGGAGGGGGGTTTCGAACCCCCACGTCCTCTCGGACACAGGCTCCTAAGGCCTGCGCGTCTGCCGTTCCGCCACTCCCGCCGATGCGCTGAGTCTAGAGCCTTCCGCGAACACGGTGTGAGGGCCGGCGGGTGCGCGCCCCCCACCTGCTGCACCGTGTCTCCGGCTCGGTGGCCGACAGCGGTCGTGCAGGGCAGCGATGGGCCTGGACCGGCTGGTCGGCCGTCACAGAATCTCCGGGGCCGGGGTGCGCTTGTTGCGCCCGGCGTACGTGGAAGTCTGGCTGTGGCAGTTCGGGCGGAGCAGTCGCAGGTTGGGCGGCCGGTTGTCGAGGAAGTCGCCGCTGACGTGATCCACGTGCAGGGTCAACGGGCGGCCCCGCCAGGTCGACCCGACGTCGCACCCCTCACACCGCTCGGGAACGCCGATGTCGGCCAACGCCCACTTGAGCCTGGTGCCCGGGGTGCGGCGTGACCCGGGCGGCAGGGGCACCAGCAGTTGCCACGACGTGGTCCGACGGATGCCACGCCGTCCCCGCGTGTGGGCGCTTCCCGTGAAGTGGGAGGTGTCGATGCCGAAGCGTTTCAGCTGCCGGCTGATGTGCGCGTGCGAGCCGCCGCTGACACGCACCCCGAGCAGCCGCATCACCTCGGTGACGCTGTGCGCGGCAGCGGCTGCCTCGGCGAGGGCACGGGGGGTGTGCCGGTACCGGACCACGTACGCACGGTAGTGGCCCGGTGCGACCCTTTCAGTCCAGGCCGAGGTCGCGGCGCAGCTTGGCGACGTGCCCGGTGGCCTTGACGTTGTAGAGCGCCCGTTCGATCTTGCCGTCCGGGTCGATGACGAACGTCGAGCGGATCACCCCGGTGACGGTCCTGCCGTACATCTGCTTCTCGCCGTACGCGCCGTACGCGGTGAGGACCGCCCTGTCGGTGTCCGCGACCAGCGGGAAGGTGATGGCGTCGCGCTCGCGGAACTTCGCCAGCTTCTCCGGCTTGTCGGGGGAGATCCCGACGACCTCGTAGCCGGCGGACTGGAGGGAGGCGAGCGAGTCGCGGAAGTCGCAGGCCTGCTTGGTGCAGCCGGGGGTCATCGCGGCCGGGTACGCGTACAGGATGACCCGGCGGCCCCGCAGGTCGGCCAGGGAGAGCGTCCCGCCGCTGTCGGTGGGCAGGGTGAAGTCGGGGGCGGGGTCGCCGGGAGTGAGGCGGTCGGGCGCGGTCATGGCCTCGACCCTACCGCCGGGCCGGGTGGCGACCGTGGGGTGACGTGCCGCGCGGGTCGACCAGCCCGCGCTCTTGCCACAGCTTGGCAACAGCGACGGTGGGGAAATAAGCTCGGCGCGTGGAAACCCTGGCGATGCACATCTCGAACGGGATCATCAACGGTCCCGTGGCGGGGGTCTTCGCGGCCCTCGCCCTCGCCGCGCTGACCTTCTGCGTGCTGCGCGGCCGCCGTGACCTGGACGACCGACTGGCCCCGATGGCCGGCCTGGTCGCCGCCTTCATCTTCGCCGTGCAGATGCTCAACTTTCCGATCTTCACCGCCGGGGTGAGTGGGCACCTGCTCGGTGGCGCGCTCGCCGCGCTGCTGGTCGGCCCGTGGGTGGGCGCGCTCTGCGTGGCGGTGGTGTTGGTCGTGCAGGCCCTGGTCTTCGGTGACGGCGGCGTCGCGATGCTGGGCTTGAACATCACCAACATGGCGTTGCTCGGCACCGCGGCGGCGTACCTGCTGATCGCCGGCCTGCTCCGGGTGCTGCCCCGCACCCCGATCGGGCTGAGCGTCACCGCGTTCGTCTCCGCGCTGGTCAGCGTGGTGGCCGCGAGTCAGGGCTTCGTGTTCGAGTACTGGCTGGGCGGCACCACCGACCTGGGCGGCAACCTCGCCGGGTTGGCCGGCACGATGGCCGGCGCCCACCTGCTGATCGGCGTCGGCGAGGGCCTGATCACCGCGACGACCGTGGCCACCGTCGCGAAGGTCCGACCCGATCTGGTGTACGCGCTGCGCGCGCTGAAGCCGGCCGCGCCGGCGCCCGTCCCGGCCGTCGGAGGTGTCCGGTGAGGACGCGTACCTGGGGTTTCGTCGCGGTCGGCCTGTTGGTCGCGCTGCTGCTGGCCGGGGTCGTCAGCAACTACGCCTCGTCCCAACCGGACGGTCTGGACTCCGCGCTGCTCAAGGGTTGCACGGTCGATCCCGAGGGAGAGATCACCGGCGGTTCCTGCCCGGCGCAGCAGGAGAAGGCCCACGAGGTGGGTGGGCCGCTCGCCGACTACGGGGTCGCCGGCATCGACAACGACTTCCTCTCCACCGCGCTGTCCGGGGTGCTCGGGGTGCTGCTGACCTTCGCGGTCGGCGGCGGTGCCTTCTGGCTGCTGCGCCGGCGTGACCCGGCCGGGTCCGGCGACGCCGGGGAGGCCGCGCGCGATGACCGGCAGCCCGCCGGCACGGCCGGCTGAGCGGGGTACGTCGATGGGAGCCGGGCACGCGCACGTGCTCTACCGGGAGGTGCCGTCGCCGGTGCACCGGCTCGCCCCGGAGGCGAAGATCACGGCGATGGTGCTGTTCACCGTCGCCGTGGTGGCCACCCCGCGCGAGGCGCTGTGGGCCTTCGCCGGGTACGCGGTGCTGGTCGCCCTCGTCGCCACACTGGCCCGGGTGGGAGCCCGTTGGCTGCTGTTGCGTTCGATGATCGAGCTGCCGTTCGTGCTCTTCGCCTTCGCGTTGCCGTTCCTGGGCGCGGGGGAGCGGGTCGAGGTCGTCGGGCTGAGCCTGTCCGTCGACGGCCTGTACGGCGGGTGGAACATCGTCGCCAAGGGCACCCTGGGGGTGCTGGCGTCGCTGCTGCTGGCGGCGACCACCACCACCCGGGATCTGATCATCGGCCTGGACCGGCTGCGCTGCCCGCAGATCGTCACCCAGATCGCCACCTTCATGCTGCGCTACCTGGACGTGCTGGTGGGCGAGGCCCGACGGATGCGGGTGGCCCGGGTGTCCCGGGGCGACGACCCGCGTTTCCTGTGGCAGCTGCGCGGGTTCGCGGCCGGGGTGGGGGCGCTGTTCCTGCGCGCCTTCGAGCGCGGCGAGCGGGTCTACCTGGCGATGCTGTCCCGGGGTTACTCGGGGCGGATGCCGGCGGTCTGGCAGGGGGCCGGCGCGGCCACCACCGGGCAGTGGCTGGCCGCGGCGACCGTGCCGGTGACGGCGGCCTTCATCGCCGTCACCGCGGTCGTCCTGACATGATCGGGTACGTGCAGACCGCTGTCTCCCTGGACGTCCGTGGCGTCCGGTACGCGTACCCGGACGGTCACGTCGCCCTGCACGGGGTGGGCCTGACCGTGCCGCGTGGCGAGCGGGTTGCCCTGCTCGGCCCGAACGGTGCCGGCAAGACCACCCTGGTGCTGCACCTCAACGGCATCCTGACCCCCGCCGAGGGCACGGTCAGCGTCGGTGGGTTGACCGTGTCGAGGGACCGGGACACCCTGGCCGAGATCCGCCGCCGGGTCGGGATCGTCTTCCAGGATCCGGACGACCAGCTCTTCATGCCCACGGTCGCCGAGGACGTGGCGTTCGGCCCGGCGAACCTGGGGTTGCGCGGGGCGGAGCTCGCCGAGCGGGTGGACGAGGCTCTCGACGCGGTGCGGATGGGCGCCCACCGGGACCGAGCCCCGCATCACCTGTCGTTCGGGCAGCGCCGCCGGGTGGCGGTCGCCACCGTGCTGGCCATGCGCCCGGAGATCCTGGTGCTCGACGAGCCCTCGTCGAACCTGGATCCGGCGGCCCGGCGGGAGCTGGCCGAGATCCTGCGCACCCTGCCGGTGACCCTGCTGATGGTCACCCATGACCTGCCGTACGCGGCGGAGCTGTGCCAGCGGTCGGTGATCCTCGACGCCGGCCGGATCGTGGCCGACGCCGCCACCGTCGACATGCTCTCCGACGCGGAGCTGTTGGCCCGGCACCGCCTCGAACTGCCCTACGGTTTCAGCCCGCAGTCCCTGCCCCGCCC
>NZ_SMKN01000263.1 GCF_004348675.1 Micromonospora sp. KC606
GCCGGGGTGTCGGGTCGGGGCGGCAGCGCCAGCGCGACCGCCGAGGCGGTGAGCGCCACGAGGAGCGCGGGGGCCCGGCCGACCGGGGCGGCGAGCGCCGTGGCGGCGCCCACCGCGAGAGCCCGCACCACCACCTCCCGCGCCGCGTTGGCCCGGGCCCGTTCCGGGGGTACGCCCCGTTCGAGCCAGATCCTCAGCCGGTCGAACGACCACGCGGTGGCCCAGCCGAAGGCGGGGCCGAACAGCAGGTCGGCCAGCCGGCCCGCCGGGCCCCAGCGCGGGGTGTACCGGTAACCGGTGAGGAACCGCACGCCGCCCGGGACCGGCACGTAGCGCCAGTACCCCGAGCCGGCGGCGATCAGTGAGCGTGGGTCGCCGGAGCCGAAGCGCAGCGTCGAGGTGCGGGTGCCGTCGGGGCGGTCACGCTCGCCCGCGTGCACCCCGTACCCGCCGATCCGCACGCCCGGCAGGACGGTCGTGACGTACCGGAACCGGGCGGGTGAGCTGCCCGGTTCCGGATCGATACGGCCGAACCGGGCGTCCCACCGGCGGTGTGCCCCCGGGTGCTGGGTGACCTGCCAGATCCGCTCGACCGGCGCGTCGATCAGTGTCTCGACATAGATGACTGCCATCGCCAGCCCCCGTTCTTGAGCGGTCGCTCAATGGCAACGCTAGCGCTTTTTGAGCGACCGCTCAATACCTGCCGGGGATGTCAGGCGGGGCCGAGCAGATCCCAGCGGTTCCCGGCGATGTCGAGAAACACCGCCACCCTGCCGTACGGCTCGGCGCACGGTGGACGGACGAACTCCACGCCCGCACCGACCATCCGCCGGTACGTGGCATCGAAGTCGTCGACCTGGAGAAAGAAGCCCACCCGGCCGGCCGCCTGGTCGCCGACGACCGCCTCCTGCCGCACGCCGTCGGCACGGGCCAGCAGCAGCCCGGTGCCGCCGCCCGGCGGGCGGACCACCACCCAGCGCTTCGGGCGGCCGTCGGTGGTCAGTGACGGGGAGTCCTCGACCAGTTCGAAGCCGAGCACGTCGGTGAAGAAGGCGATGGCCGGGTCGTACTCGGCGACGACCAGGGTGACGAGATCAAGACGCATCCGTCGATGCTAGGTGGCCCGGCGGAGGGGTCGGGCTCAGACCTCGACGACGGTGGGCAGGTGCCGTTCGACCACCGGGAGCACGTCGGCGACGGTGACCGGGCGACCCAGCTCGACGGTCAGCGAGGTGACCCCGGCGTCCCGGATGCCGCAGGGCACGATCCGGTCGAAGTACGCCAGGTCGCAGTCACAGTTGATGGAGAAGCCGTGCAGGGTCACCCCACGGGAGACCCGGATGCCGATGGCGGCCACCTTGCGGGCCGGACCCCGGTCGTCCTCGGGTATCCACACCCCGCTGCGGCCCTCGATCCGGCCGGCGGTCAACCCGAACTCGGCGCAGACGTCGATCAGCATCTGCTCGGTGCGCCGAACGTACGCGACCACGTCCACCGGGTCGGGGAGCTTGACGATCGGGTAGCCGACGAGTTGCCCCGGGCCATGCCAGGTGATCTTGCCGCCGCGGTCGACGTCGACCACCGGGGTGCCGTCCATCGGTCGGTCCCACGGCTCGGTGCGCTTACCGGCGGTGTAGACGCTGGGGTGCTCCAGCAGCAGCACCGTGTCGCCCTGCTCGCCGGCCACCACCGAGGCGTGCAGCCGGCGCTGCTCGTCCCAGGCGGCCCGGTAGTCGAGCACCCCGGCCCGTACGGCCGTTAGCCCGGATGTCGTCGCACTCACCCCACCAGCCTAGACCCGACCCGGTCCACCGTCTCCGGTGACGCGCGTCGCGTCAGGCCGGCGGGACCCGCCACAGCCAGACGTCGTCGACCCGCCGCGGTTCGCCGAGCAGGGCGGTGGCGGTGCGGCGCAGGGCGTCCTCGTCCAGGTCGTACTTCGCGCCGTGCACCTCGTCGGGCAGCACGACCACCTCGACCCCCCAGTACCGCAGGTCGGCCCGTACCAGCCGGACGGTGCCCTCGGTGACGATCGGTGCCAGTCCGGTGCGGCCGGCCTGGTCCAGCAGGGTGTCGAAGGTGCGCGGCGGCGGCCCGATCCGGCCCCGGCCGTCCGGCCCGCCGGGGCCGAGGAAGAAACCGGCCGGCAGGCGGAACACGCCGTGGCGGTGGGACAGGGCGTACGCCTGCCAGCGCTGACCGTCCGGGTAGACGTCCAGGCTCAGCGGGATCGGGGTGAGCACCCCGCCGGGGGAGACGTACTCCCGCCAGGTGCCGGCGGTGACGAACTGCGGCACCGGCGGGCGGACGCTGGTCAGCAGCGGAGTCGGCAGCAGGGGCAGTAGCGCCGCCGCGAAACCGACCCCCCACGCGACCCGGACCGGACGCCGGGGCGAATCGGCCCGGAGCTGGTCGATCGCGTACGCCAGCAGCACGCCGACGACCGGGGCGACCACCAGCGCCAGCCGGGCCGGCAGCGCGGCGTTGACCACCGGCAGCTCGCCCAGCAGGGCGAACGGGAGCGCCTGCCCGGTGCGCCGGCCGTCGACGGTGGCCTGCGGCCCCCAGGAGAGCACGGCGAAGACGACGGCGGTGACCCCCAGCGCGACCAGCGTGGCCCGGCGGGCCGGCAAGGCGCGTCGCCACAGCAGCACGAAGCAGGCGACGGCGAGCAGCAGCAGCGGCACCCCGAAGAAGGAGTTCTCCTCGGTGGGGTTGGGCGCCAGCGCGGTGCCCCACCCCAGCTCGCCCGCGATCGATCGGCGCGGGTACGCCGCGAACGCGGCAACGTCCTCGGAGTGGATCACCGGGTCGAACCCGGTGCCGTCAAACCGCTGCGGGCCGGCGAAGTGCAGCCAGAGCGGGTACGCCAGCAGCACCCCCGCCACCAGCGCGGTGACGCCCAGCCCGCGCAGCAGGTCCGGCAGCGCCGCCCGGGCCTGCACCCGGCGGGTCGGGTGTGCCGCCCAGGCGGCCAGGAAGACGCCGGTCGCCAGGGCGGTGAAGAACAGCCCCTCGGCGGCGATGGAGAACGCCACCGCCACCAGCACGCCGAGGACGATCCCGCCGCGCAGCCAGCGCCCCGGCCGGCGCAGCGCGAACACCCGCCACAGCAGCAGCGGCACCAGCCAACCGGCCGTCCAGTTCAGGTGCGCGTTGGCGTGCGAGACCATGCCGGGGGAGTAGGCGACGAACAACGCGCCGACCCCGGCGGCGAGCCGGCTGCCGACCAGGTGCCGGGAGAGCAGCCAGTACCAGGCCAGCGCGGTCGCGACCAGGTTGAGGGTGAGGATCACCAGGAACGTCGCCGGTGGCCCGATCAGGTACGTCAGCGGGGCGAAGACCGCCGCGTACACGGTGATCGAGGTGTTGACCGCGAGGTTCACCCCGTCGGGGACGTTGAGCAGGTGGGTGAAGAGCGGGTTCTCCCCGTGGGTGAGCGCGTGCCCGCCGAAGGCGAGCAGCCACTCGAACAGCGCCTGGTCGCTGGCGTTGACGGTGATCGCCCGACCGTTCGGGTCACGCCACAGTCCACTGGTCACCCAGACGGCCAGGGCCACCGCGACCAGCGTCACCCGTACCGACCAGGACCTCCAGAACGACGTGCTCGACGAGCTGGCCTGGGATCCCCGGGTGAGCCCGACCGAGGTGGGGGTGACCGTCACCGAGGGCGTGGTGACACTGACCGGCTGGGTGGGCAGCTACGCGGCCAAGTGGGCGGCGGAACGGGCCGCGCACCGGGTGGCCCGGGTGCGGGCCGTCGCCAACGACCTCACCGTACGGATCGCCCCGTCGGCGCAACGCACCGACGCGGACATCGCCCTGGCCGCCGGGCGGGCCCTGGAGTGGGACGCCTTCGTGCCGGTGGAGAGCCTGGAGGTGACGGTCGCCGACGGCTGGGTGACGCTGCGCGGCCCGGTCGAGTGGGAGTACCAGCGCCGGGCCGCCGAGCGGGTGGTGAGCCGGTTGACCGGCGTACGCGGGGTCAGCAACGGGATCACCGTCCAGCCGACGAACCGGTCGAGCGGCGACGAGCTGCCCGAGCGGATCGTCGACGCGCTGGCCCGCAGCGGCGCCACCGAACCGGACCGGGTCAGCATCCGGGTGTACGGCGACACGGCGGTCCTCGACGGGCTGGTCCACTCCGTCACCGAGCGGGACGAGGTGGAACGGATCGTCTGGTCCGCCCCGGGTATCCGGGAGGTGCACAACCACGTCACCGTGACCCGCTGAGACCACCCGGCCCGGGTGAGCCGGGTTCACCCGTCCCGGCGGCAGCCTGGTGGTCATGACCGTTTCCGACAGCGGCCCGACGTCCACGCCGTTGCAGGTCACCCCCCGGCTGCGGGTGCCGGTGGACGACACCGACCACGTCCGCGGGCCGGCGGACGCGCCGGTCACCGTCGTGCAGTACGGCGACTTCCAGTGCCGCTACTGCGGGGCGGCGCACCGGAACCTGACCGAGGCGCTGCGCCAGCGGGCCGACGTCGTCCGCCTGGTCTACCGGCACTTCCCGATCGCGAACGTGCACCCGTACGCGGAGGCCGCGGCGGAGGTCGCCGAGGCGGCCGGGCGGCGGGGCCGGTTCTGGCAGATGCACGACTGGCTCTACGAGCACCAGGACCAGCTCGACCCGGTGCACTTGTCGCTCGGCGTCGAGCAGCTCGGGCTGCCTGCCGACGAGGTCGGCGCGGAGGTCGAGCGGCAGGCGCACGCCGACCGGGTGCGGCGCGACTTCGTGGGCGGGATCCGCAGCGGCGTGAACGGCACCCCCACCCTGTTCGTCAACGAGGTCCGCCACGAGGGCGGGTACGACCTGCCGGAGTTGCTCGTCGCGGTGGACGCGGTGGCCGGCGCCTGACCGGCCGCCGGCGCCCCCCACCGCCGGGATCGCACCGCCCGGCGGCGGGCGGCACGGGCGGGTGCCGCCGCCGGGCTTCAGATCAGGCGCAGCTCTCGGGCCCGGCGGACCGCCTCGCGGCGGCGGGTCGCGTCGAGCTTGCGGTAGATGTTGCGCACGTGCGTCTTGACCGTGTTGACCGACAGGGACAGCTCAGTGGCGATCTCCACGTTGGACAGAATGCTCTGCAGGTAACGCAGGATGGTCAACTCCCGCTCGGTCAACGGCTCGTCCAGCGCCCGGGCCGCGCCGGTCGGCCCCCGCTCGGCCGGTTCCTCGGCGCCCCGAACCAGGTCGCTCACGATCGGCCAGTGCGCGGTGCCGGAGTCCAGGTGCGCGGCGAGCAGGTCCCGGACCGCCGGCTCGGCGCGGGTGAACACCCGCCGGTGGCCCTCCGGCGCGGCCAGGTCGAGCACCCGCTCCAGCAGCCGACCCGCGCGCCGGTCGTCGCCGGCGCGCCGGGCCAGCACCGCGTCCAGCACCCCGGCGGCGAGGCGGACCGGCAACGGCCAGGTCCCGGCGGCCGGGCCGTCCCACTGCGGCAGAGCGTACCCGGCGGCCCGGACGTCACCGGCCCGCAGCTCGACCCGGGCCAGCGCCACCGCCAGTGGCGGGGCCGGGTCGGGCTCCCGCGCCCGGTCGGCGAGCAGCCCCCGGGCGGTGTCCACGTCCCCCTGCTCGCCGCGCAGGTCCGCCTCCAGGGCGAGCAGCCGGTCGCCGAGTCCCCCGTCGGGCCGCCCCTCGGTTCGCGCCCCGGTCACCAGCTGGGTCGCGGCGGCGGCCTGACCGGCGTCGCGCAGCAGCGCGGCCCGGCAGAGCGTCGCGGCGACCCACGCCGTGGGCTCCCCGGCGGCCGGGCCGGTGAGCGCCAGCCGGGCGGTCGCCTCCTCCGGCTGGTCGCGGTACAGGGCCACCAGGGCCAGCGCCAGGTGGGCGTAGCCGCACTCGACGCGGCTCGACCAGCCCTGGCACGGTGGCATCTCCAGGGCCGCGCGGGCGGCGCGCTCGGCGGCGCGCAGCTGCCCGGCCAGGGCGTGCAGCAGGGCCAGCCGGGCCGCGCAGACCAGCACCGTACGCGGCCGGCCGGTTTCCCGCGCGGCGTCGTACGCCCCGGCGAGCCGGGCTGCCGCCGCCCGCAGGTCGCCCTCGGCGAGGTCGGCCAGGCCGAGCGCCGCCCCGGCCACCGCCCGCACGTCGGGGTCCTCGGCGGCCCGGGTTCGCGGGTCCGGGGTGGGGGCACCCACGCTCCGGCCGGCCGGGCCGCCCGGGGTGACGGTGGTGAGCAGCCGGGCCGCGACGGCGCGTACCTCCCGGTGATCGCCGGCGATCCGGGCCAGGGTGAGTTCCACGGCGGTGGCCAGCCGGCGGAACCGGTCCCGGCGTGGGGTGGGCAGTGACCCCGCCGCGGCAACGGCGTCGTGCAGCCGGTCGGCGGCGGTCTCGGCATCACCGGCGTAGGCCCGCTCGGCGGCGCAGGCCAGGGCCAGCTCCGGATCGCGGCGCACCGCCTCCGCCGGGGGTGGCGGGGGCGGCGGACCGGCCGGGGCCTCGCGGTCGTAGGGGACGAGTTCCGGCCAGCCGGTGAGCAGCAGCTCGGTGGCGCGGTCCCACTCCCCGCCGGCGAGCGCGTGCCGCAGCGCCTCGGCGGGACGGTCCTGGTCGGCGTACCAGCCGGTGGCGCGCCGGTGCAGGTCCCGCCGGTCCGGCTCGTCCAACCCGGCCAACTCGTCGCGGAGCAGGTCGGCCAGCAGCGGATGGGGCCGGTACCAGGGCGGGTCGCTGCCGTCGGCGTGCAGGAAGCCGCCGTCGCGGGCCAGCTCGGCCAAGAGCTGCCCGCCGTCGCCCCGGTCGGTCAGCGCGTCGGCCAGGTCCGCCCGCACGGCCGGGCTGATCGCGGTACGCCGCAGCAGCTCCCGCGTCGGCGGCGGCAACCCGCCCAGCACCTCCGCCCGCAGGTACGCCGCGACCTCCGGCTGGTCGCCGCCGAAGCGGTCGGCCCAGCGTTCCGGGTCGGGGTGGCCGTGGGCAACCAGGGCGGCGAACCGCAGGCCAGCGGGCCAGCCGCCGGTCCGTTCGCGCAGCCGGCTGACCGCCGCCGAGGGCAGCGGGGTGCCGTGCGCGACCAGCAGGTCGGCGACCTCGTCGACGGTGAAGGCCAGCTCCTGCGGGCCGATCTCGGTCAGCTCCCCGGCCAGCCGCAGCCGATGCAGCGGCAGCGGCAGCTCACCCCGGGCCCCGGCGACCAGCCGCAGCCGTCCGTCGGTGTGCCGCAGCAGGAACTCCAACCCGGTCAGCGCGGCCGGGTCGGCGACCCGGTGCAGGTCGTCGAGGACCAGCAGCACCGGCTGT
The DNA here is from genome assembly GCF_004348675.1 of Micromonospora sp. KC606. Taxonomy (GTDB): domain Bacteria; phylum Actinomycetota; class Actinomycetes; order Mycobacteriales; family Micromonosporaceae; genus Micromonospora. The sequence goes on from NZ_SMKN01000263.1 coordinate 7,250, forward strand.
TCCCGGGCGGCCAGCGCCGCGGCGAGCAGTTCCAGCTGGTCGGGGC
>NZ_SMKN01000264.1 GCF_004348675.1 Micromonospora sp. KC606
GGGCGGGGCCCGGTGGTGCTCTTCGACGCCTCCGCCGAGGTGCTGGCCCGGGCGGTGTGCGACTGGACCGGAGTGCCAGTCGGTGACGACGAGCTACCCGGGCTCGCCACCGACCTGGTCACTCTGGTCGACGGCTTCGGCACCGTCGGGCCGCGCCACTTCCGCGCCCGCCGGGCCCGTACCCGGCGGGAGGGTCAGCTGGCCGACCTGGTCACCCGGGTACGCCGGGGCGAGGCCGAGGTGCCGGGCGGCTCGGCGGTGGATGTGGTGGCTCGCCATCGGGACGCCGACGGCGCCGAGCTGGATCCCTGCCTGGCCGCCGTGGAACTGCTCAACATCCTCCGGCCCACGGTGGCGGTCGCCTGGTTCGTCGCCTTCACCGGGCACGCGCTGCACCGCTGGCCGGCGCACCGGGACAGGCTGGCCGGCGGCGACCCGGCCTTCGCCGAGGCGTACGCGCACGAGGTCCGCCGTTTCTACCCGTTCGCCCCGTTCGTCGGCGGGCGGGCGGCGGCTGACCTGAGCTGGGGCGGCGTACGCATCCCGGCCGGCGCGACGGTGCTGCTGGACCTGTACGGGCAGAACCACGACTCACGGCTGTGGCCGGATCCGTACCGTTTCGACCCGGAGCGCTTCCTGGGGCGGAAGATCGGGGAGTTCGATCTGGTACCGCAGGGCGGTGGTGACCCGCGCACCGGGCACCGCTGCCCGGGCGAGCGGATCACGGTGGCCCTGCTGCGGTCGCTCGCGGTCCGGCTGGCCCGACTGGACCACCGGTTGCCGCCACAGGACCTGACCATCCCGCTGCACCGGATCCCGACCCGCCCGGCCAGCGGGGTGGTCGTCGAGGCGCGTTGACGTCGAGGCGCGGCGGGCCGGCCACCGGTGCGGTACCCGCCCCGCCCAAGAGAAACGGCCATGATCACACCTGGGCGGGCTGCGCCGACGGGGCCACGCCGAGCAGCTCGGTCAGCCGGGCCGCGTCGCGCTGGGCCTGACCCTCGCAACAGTTGTTGAACAGAACGTGCAACTCCCGGGTCGTTCCGGCCAGGTCGGTCAGCAGTTCGGCCTAACGCCGCAGTTCCCCGTCGGAGTACGCGTACCGGAATCGGTCCTCCTTACCACCGTCCGACCAGGACGGGCTGTGTCCGTGGAACCGAACCACCGCCGGGTCGGCGGTGGTGATCATGATCGGCGGCACCGAGGAGGGGTGCCCCTGCGGCATGTCCACACAGACCATGCTCAGCCCGTGGTCGGCCAGGAAGGTCACCGTCTCGGCGGCGGCGTCGTCGTCGAACCACGAGCCGTGTCGCAGCTCGACGGCCACCCGCCAGGGCTGGCACCGCTCCGCCAGCTCCAGGATCCGCCGCCGGGCGGCCTCGCCACGCACCAGCCAGGGCGGGAACTGCAACAGCACCACGCCGAGCCGGTCGGCCGCCGCCAGCGGCCGCAGCGCCGCCCGGAACCGTCTCCACAGCTCCTCGTACGCCTCGCCGGGCAGATCGCGGCGGCGGATCCGGGCCGGGCCGGTGGCCGGTCGCAGGTCCCGGGGCAGCGTCCTGACCGGGGTGGGGTGCCCGGTGAAGAGGCTGAACGCCTTGACGTCGAAGGTGAACCCGGGTGGCGTGGCCTCGGCCCACCCGGTGGTGGTCGCCGGCGCCGGCACCGCGTAGTAGGACGTGTCCACCTCGACCAGCCCGAAGTGGCGGGCGTAGAAGCCGAGCCGGTCGGCCGGGGTCCGCACCGAGCGGGGATACCAACCGGCGCGCAGCAGCGTCTGGTCCGCCCAGGAGGAGGTACCCACACGAATGTCACCCATGTCATGCCGTCGTACCCCCAGCGGCCGACCCGGCAACCCCCGGCGGGACCGAAACCGTCGCGGCACCCACCTACGGTGGGGGTCGAGTCCATCGACGGGGCCCGGTCGATGGGCTGACCGTCGACCGCGCCGACCCGGCGTCCCGTTCGCGCCGAGACCCGCCTGACCAGGGCCGCCAGCCCCCGCGATGTGACGTCCCGGCTGCTGGCGGCGCTGAGGGCACGAGATGAACGCACATCGCCTGGACCAGGAAACCGTCGAGCGGCTGCTCGACGATCCGGTCGTCGACCTCCGAAACGGGCCGCAGCCGCTGGTGCGGCTCCTGGCGGCGGTCCGTGCCGCGCCGCGCCCCGCCGAACTGCGCGGGGAGGGCGCCGCGATGCGCGCGTTCCGTGGTGCGTACGCCGGCACGCCCGCCCCGACGGATCCGCCCAGCGGAGGCTGCCTGGGGTGGACGGCCGGCGAGGCAACCCCTACGGAATGGTAACTTGCCCCGATGAGTCTGCGGCGTGGACGCGTGGCGATGGCCTTCCGCCCGGCGATCGTGATCAGCGTGCTGGCCGGGATCGTGCTCACCGCGCTCGGTCCGGCCACGGTCACCGGCCTCCTGCCGTACTTCACCATCCAGAGCAACGTGGCGGTGGGCGTCTTCGCCGGGTACGCCGCCTGGCGGACCTGGCGGGAGCTGCCCGAACCGTCCTCGGCCCTCAAGGGGGCGGTCACCCTCTACATCACCATCACCGGCGTGGTCTACCACCTGGTGTTGGCCAACCCGGCCAGCCCGTTCGCGGTCGCCCAACCGGACCGGGCGCTGCCCGAGGCGCTGGGCAACCAGTTCCTGCACACGGTGGTGCCGCTGCTGGCGATCGCCGACTGGGCGCTCTTCGACCCGCGCGGACGGCTACGGGTCCGGTACGCCATCTGGTGGCTGGCGTTCCCACTGGCGTACCTCGGCTTCGCCCTGGTACGCGGGCTGATCGTGGCGAAGTACCCGTACCCGTTCATCGACGCCGGGCAGCTCGGCTATGACGGCGTCGCGATCAGCACGGTCTTCTTCGCCGTGGTGTTCTGGCTGCTCGGTCTGCTCCTCGTCGGGGTGGACCGAGGGCTGTCCCGGCTATCCGGCGCCCGCCGCGCCGACGGCACGCCACCGCCCGCGCCCCGCGCCGACGCGCCGAAAGCCGCCGCCGGCGCGCACCGGGGCGACGACGGCGCACCGGAGGCGCCGGCCGGGCAGCGGCAACCGTCGGCCGGCTCAGTCGGGTAGGCGGACCCGGCGACCGGGCGTCATGGCGGGCCGGGCCCGCCCGTACGCGTCGGCCCGGCCCCAGCGACCCGGGACGTCGAGCAGCTCGATGCGCCCGAACTCCTCCGGCAACGCCGGGTTGACCAGCAGGTTGTCCCCGCACGGCCGCAAACCCAGGGCCGTGGCGAGCAGCATCAGCAGCGCCCCGGCGGACCAGGACTGCGGGCGCCCAGCCACCGGTAGCTGGACCGGATACCGGGTGATCAGGCGCGGGTAGCCCGCGATCACCTCCGGCAGCGACCCGCCGACCAGCCCGGCGACCGCGAAGATCCCGGCGGCGATCCTGGCCGCCTCGTCGTCGTGGCGGTACCGGCGCAGCCCGGCGGCGATGAGCGAGTTGTCCGAGGGCCAGACCGCACCGACGTGCGCCCCCACCGGGTTGTACGGCAGCTGCCCCTCGGCCAGGGTCCGCACCCCCCAGCCGTTGAACAGCGCCGGGGAGAGCAGGTGCCCGGCCACCGCCGCCGCCCGCTCCTCGGTGACGATTCCGCTCCACAACAGGTGGCCGATGTTGGAGGTCAACGTCTCCACCGGCGTGCCGTCCGGCTCCAGGGCCAGCGCGTAGTACTCCCGTTCCGGCAGCCAGAAGTCCCGGTTGAAGCGTTCCTTCAGCGCGGCGGCCTCCCGCTCCAGCCGGTCGGCGTACACCGGGTCGGCCCAGAATTCCCGGGCCAGCCGGGCCCCGCGAAGCTTCGCGTCGTACGCGTAGCCCTGGAGTTCGCACGTCGCACGGGGCGTGGCGGCCTCGCGGCCGTCGCGGTGCACGATCGAGTCCGGCGAGTTCTTCCAGCACTGGTTGGCCAGCCCGGATCGCCGGTTACGGGACAGGTACCGCAGATACCCGTCGCCGAGCAGGTCGCCGTACTCGTCGATCCAGTCCAGCGCACTCCGGGCGGGGTAGCGAAGCTCGCGGACCAGTTCACCGTCCCCGGTCCAGCGCTCGTACTCGTCGAGCAGGATCACGAACAGCGGGGTGGTGTCGGCAGCGCCGAAGTAGATGGCGGTCGGCTGGTCGCCGAAGGCGGCGGACTCGCCGTAGCGCTGCTCGGCGAGGATCTTCCCGGGTTCCTCCTCGTGGAAGTCGTCGAGGCGGGCCCCCTGCAGCAGCGCGAGCAGCCGCAGCGTGGCCGACGCCAGCTCGGGGGTGTAAGCCAGCGTCTGCAGACCGGTGACGAGGGCGTCGCGTCCGTACAGCGTCATCGCCCAGGGCAGGCCGCCGACCGGCACCCGGTCGGGAAACGACAACGGGCGGTAGCGCAGTGCTGCGAGGTCGGCCAACGCGCTGGTGTACACGCGGGCCAGGCCATCGCCCTCCCCGGCCACCAGCAGCGGGGCGCGGTCCAGCCACGCCTGCAGGTCGGCGCGCATGCCGTGGCGGACCTGCTGTCGGTGTGACTCCAGGCTGGACCGCAGGTCCTGGCCCGTCTCGCCCGCGACGACCATGGCGACGTGCAGATCGGTGATCCACCTGCCGCGCGGCGGGACGGTGAGCCGGAAGGTGATGCCGGACCCGTCGACCTCGCCGGGGGCGGTGCTGGAAACGATCGCTTCCCGGCTGAACCACTCCCGCTGGTAGCGCAGCCGCAGCACACCGTCGGCCGAGGATGCCTCGACGGTCGTCGCCGCTCTCGGCGACGGGTGGCAGACCTCCGAGATGTCGGCGAAGTCGGTGGCGATCTCCATCCGGACGACGAGGTGCGCCGGTTCCGCCGAGTGGTTGAGGATGGTGAGCCGCTCGTTGAAGCTGTCGTCGAGGGACCGGTGCCGGATCACCGACACGTCGGCGTCGACGTAGTGGCTGGCCGTGCCGGGCACCAGGAAGAACCGGGTCTCGAAGTAGGTCATGTCGTCGCGGGACAGCGCCTTCAGCCGTTCGCCGTCGACGGTGAGCACCCAGCGGGAGAGGAAGCGGGTGTCGAAGGAGAAGAGGCCGATCGGCGCCCTCGGATCGACCTCCATGTCCCCCTGCGCGTCGCTGACCGCGAAGAGGTTGCCGGCGACCACGTGGACCTGTTCCTGCCTCACCGCCGCCCGACCTCCTGCCGGGCGAACTCACGGGGGTGCTGCGCGCCGGGAGGGCCGGGCAGGATCCGCCGCAGCGACAACGCCAGTTGGAGGTCGCCGGTCACACTGAGCTCGTTGCGCATCAGGGACTCCACCAGGCGTCGTCGCCCGCTGGCCAGCCGGTCGAACGCCTCCCGGTCGCCGCACAGCACCAGATCGGCGTCCCCCCCGGAGCGGCGCACCTCGACCCGCTGGTTGTGGAGGATCAGATACCAGTGTTCGGTGTGTCCACCCTCGCGCAGGTCGAGCCGGATGGTGCCGCTCACGCTCTCCGGGAGTTCCTGGCGACTGCCGCTGCCCAGCTGCTTCAGAAACTCCGCCGCCGACGAGGCCATGGCTCCTCCCCCGGTGCGTTGCCGTCTCCTGCCACCCGCTCACCCTGCCTGCGGCGAGGGTGACCGCGGCTCACCCCCTGCGGGTGAGATCCGGCAACCGTGGTACGAAAGGGCCCGGGAGGCGACATGCGCGGACTGGGCGATCCCCGGCTGGACCGGGTGCTGGCGGCGCTGCTGGCGATGCAGCGGCAGTCGTGGGAGCAGGGGGTGACCGCACACGCCCTGCTCGACCTCGGACGTGACGGGGAGGCGATGCTGTTCGCCGACGCGGCGGTGACCCGGCAACACCCGGACGGTCGGCTCGGTGACGTCTCCGGCGAGGACGGCGCGGTCAACGGCGCCGCCTGCGGCGAGGCCGTGCGGCACGCCGCCCGCACCGACCCCGACGACCGATGGACCGGGGCGTTGGACCGGCAGCTCGACTGGCTGCTGCGCAGGGCGCCGCGGGCCGGCGACGGAACACTGTTCCACCTGCTGGGCAGCCGGCAGGTCTGGGCGGACAGCGTCTACATGGTGGTCCCGCTGCTCGCCGTCTGTGGCCACCCCGACCGGGCGGCGGCGCAGGTGCAGGGGCACCGTCGCCGGCTGTACGACCCGGCCACCGGCCTGTACGCCGCCCGGTGGGACGAGGATCAGGGCCGGCTGGAGCACCCGCCGCACTGGGGCACCGGCAACGGCTGGGTGGTCGCCGGGATCGCCCGCGCCCTCCGGCTGCTGCCGCACTGGCCGGACGGTCTGCGGGACGGGCTGGCCCGGCACGCCCGGCAGGTGCTCGACGCGTGCCTGGCGCACCGCCGGCCGGACGGCCTCTTCCATGACGTGCTGGACGACCCGGGCAGCCACGTCGAGACCAACGTGGCGCAGATGCTGGCGTTCACGGCGCTGACCGGCGCGACCGACGGGTGGCTGCCGCCGTCGTACGGTGAGGTCGGGCGGGACCTGCTCGCCGCCGCCGACCGGCAGGTCGACCCGTACGGTCTGGTCCGGCCGGTGAGCGGGGCGCCGGACTTCACCCGTCCGGGCACCTCCGCCGAGGCGCAGGCGTTCCACCTGCTCGCCCACGCCGCCCTGCGCCGCGCCCGGCTCGTCACGCCGACCGCCGACGTCGGCTCGCCCGGATAGCCCTTCCAGGTAGGCGGCCTGGCCGACGTGCTGGAGGTCGTCCTCGGCCACGCTGACCAGTCAGGCCGAGCCGGGCCGACCCACCCATCGCCGATCCGGACCGCCGCCCGGGTTGGCAGAACCCGGCCGTTAGGGTGATCACGTGGTCGCGGCGCTGGAGCTGTATCTGGACACCGACGCGACGCGGCGCATCCGGGTGCTGTGGGACGCGCTGGAGGCCGAGGGCGTGCAGAGCATGCGGTCCCTGCTGGAACGGCGGCACCGGCCACACGTCTCGTTGGCCGTGGCTCCCCGCTTCGATCCGGAGCGGGTCGCCGAGGCCCTGCGCGGGATGGTGGTGGCCGCCCCACTACGGCTGGACTTCCAGCACGCCGGGCAGTTCGTCGGCCGGGTGCTGTGGTTGGGTGTCACTCCCACGGCGGAGCTGCTGGCCCACCACGCGCAGGTGCACGAGCGGCTGACCCGGGCCGGGATCGCCCTGTCGGAGCAGTACCTGCCGGGGCGCTGGGTGCCGCACTGCACCCTGTCCATGCGGGTGCCCAACACGCTGATGACCGCCGCCGTGCGCCGCTGCCTGGAGATGCTGCCCCTGGCGGCGACGGTCACCGCCGCCGCCCTGAATGACCACGCCCGCGACATCTCCCGCCC
>NZ_SMKN01000265.1 GCF_004348675.1 Micromonospora sp. KC606
CGGCAGCAGCGGACGGACAAGTCCCGCCAAAGACACAAAGCCAGTCAGACGAAGAGTCACACCCACTGCTGCCGGCTATCAGCTCACCACTGCTGAACCGACCCCGCCATGCTCACAGTCAGCCGAGGGGTGTTCGCCTGGTTCGTCACCGACCAGGCGACGCCCGCCGGGGTGCGGACCCTGCCGACCAGCTACCGCTACGTCTCCGCTGGCGGCGAGGTCACCTACGAACGGCTGGGCACGGGGCGTTACCGCTTCCGGATGAACCGCCAGTACGACTACTCCTTCCCCCTGGCACACGTGACGGCCGTGGGCAGCGCGGGCGTGCACTGCCAGATCGGCCCGCCGGACCTGTGGGACGTGTGGTGCCGCAACGCCGCCGGCAACCCGGTCGACGCACGGTTCGCGGTCACCTACGGCAACCGGGTGGACCTGCTCGGGCGCGCCACCGGCCCCCGCTTCCACACCGGGGTGCTGTACGGCGAGCGGGCCTCCGGCGGCTGGGTCACCGGAGAGGACTGGAACTCGACCTTGAACAGCTTCGGTGGCGGCATCGGTCACCACCTGGGCACCGGGCACTACCAGCTGCGGATCACCGGCACCGGAACGACGTACGGCACCGCCTTCGTCAACAGCTTCCGCAACGACTTCGACCGGCCCCCGCACGGGTACTGCGTGCTGGTGGACTGGTCCCGGTCCGGCACGGCCGACACCGTCGTCACCGTGCGCTGCTACGCGTACGGGGGCGTACCGGCGAACATCAACGCCCGGGTGTCGTACACCACCTGGCCTGCGGCCTGACAACAGGCCCTTCGAAGTGCGCGGCTCAGGTCGGGCAAGAGTGTCCCCGGCTCCTGCTTCCTGCCCTGGCGTACCCGCGAAGCGCCGCCAGTCTCGCGGCTTCCTGTGGGTCGACGTCCGGCACGAACCCAGCCTTCGGGTGCTCCGGCTTGCCGGCCCACTGCCGCAGGCCCGCAACCGACTCGTGTTGCTGGCCTTCGCCCAGCAGATTCGCTGAGTCGATGACGTTCGCGCCCAGGTATCCCGTCCCCACGCGCGCCGCCGTCGAGCAGAAGGGCTCCACGCTGCCCCCGGTCATGAGTCGGCCCACCCTGTTCACCGACTTTCGTCGCTGCGGTCATCGGCCGATGGCCGTAGCGACCGACCGACCGGCCGGCGGACGGTACGGGTAGCCGAAGCGTGAGGAGTCCGCATGCCGACCGACCTCAACCCCACCGGGGCCGTCCCGCCCGCCGCCGACCGCCTGCCAATGCGCCGTCGGCTCGTGCCGGTGGTCGCGTTGCTGATGCTCGCGCCCTGGGCGGCCGAGTGCTCGTGGGGCGGGTTCGCACTCCACGACTTCCTCCCGGTGCTGATCTTCCTCGGCCCGATGTACGGCGGGGCGGCGATCCTGGTCCGGGAGACCGCCCGGCGGCTCGACGCCGGCTGGCCGGCGATCGTGCTGCTCGCCGCCGGATTCGGCGTGTTCCAGGCCGGCCTGGTCGATCAGTCGCTGTTCAATCCCAACTACCTGGACGACACCCAGTACGCCGACACCCGCGCCGTCGCCGAGGCGACGCTGGTGCCGGGGCTCGGATTCAGTCTCCGGCAGGCGTTCGACTACGTCGGCAACCACATCCTGCTGACCATCTGCGCGCCGATCGTGCTCGTCGAGTCGTTCCTCGGCCCGCGCCGCCGGCTCCGGCCGTGGCTGGGCCGGCCTGGGCTCGCCGTGGTCGGGGTGCTCTACCTGCTCGGCAGTCTGCTGATCTTCGCCGCCGACGGCGGCCGGAAGAACTTCCTGGCCGGCCCGCTCCAGTTGGCATTCGCCGTCACGGTGATCCTCGCCCTCGTCGCCACTGCTCTGCTGCCCAGGTGGCGACACCCCCACCCGCGACCGGCCGACAGCGCCGAACCGGGCGTGGTGGCAGCGCGCCGGGCACCGCACCCGCTCTGGGTGGGGCTGATGGTCGTTCTCGTCCACCTCGGCACCGACCTGACGCCTGGCTGGCCGGGGGTGGCCATCGCGCTGGCGCTCGCCGCCACCGCCGGGGGTCTGGTCGCCTACTGGGCCGCCCGCGCCGGCTGGGGGCAGCGGCACGTCCTCGCTGCCGGTTCGGCAAGCCTGGTCAGCGCGGCCGGGTTCGCGTACCTCGTGCCGCCCTACTCCCCTGCGAGCCCGGCGGCGGCCCTGGCCGGCGACGTGGCGGTCACCGTGATCACCGTAGCGCTGGTCGGGGGCGGCTGGTGGCGGCTGCGCCGTACCTGATCGGCTGCCACTGCTGAATTTTTGGGAGGGCTGGCTCGGCGTAGGAATCGCCGAGCCAGCCCTCGCATCACCGGCTCGACCATCAGTCAGTGCGGCCCGATTCCGGTGATGCCGACCTACGAACCGGTGGGCAGCTCCGGACCGCCGTCGAGGAGCGGGGCGAGCAGGTCGCCGGAACTCTCCACCCGCTTGAGCACCTCCGTCGCGGTGTAGGGGCGAGCCGACGGCCGCTTGCCGGCCGCGCCGGCCGTCACCTCGTCCCAGGTCAGCGGGGTCGACACGGACGGCACCGACTGGGAGCGCAGCGAGTACGGGGCGACCGTGGTCTTCGCCGCGTTGTTCTGACTCCAGTCGATGAAGACCTTCCCGGGACGCAGGTTCTTCGCCATCTTCGACACGATCAGCTTCGGGTGCCCACGTTCGAGTTCCTGGGCGATGCGGCGCGCGTAGGCCGACACGTCGTCGGCGGACTGGGTGCCGCGGATGGGGCAGCAGAGCTGCATGCCCTTCTTCCCCGAGGTCTTCGGATAGGCAGCCACCCCGTCGTCGGCGAGCCGGTCGCGCATCAGCAGCGCCACCTGGCAGCACTGCCTGAGGGCGGCGGGCGCGCCGGGGTCGAGGTCGACGACCATCATGTCCGGGTGCTCGCCGATCTTCCACTGCGGGGTGTGCAGCTCCAGGGCGGCGAGGTTGGCCAGCCAGACCAGGGTGGGCAGGTCGTCGGCGACCACGTAGTCGATTGTCTCCCGGCCCTTGCTCGACCCGGGGGCGGGCAGCGTCTCGGTGCGAACCCAGTCGGGGGTCGCGGCCGGGGCGTTCTTCTCGAAGAACGATCCCCCGGTGACGCCGTTGGGGAAGCGGATGCGGGTCAGCGCCCGGCCGGCCAGGTGTGGCAGGAGCACCGGCGCGATCCGGGTGTAGTAGTCGATCACCTCGCCCTTGGTGAACCCGGCCTCGGGATAGAGCACCTTGTCCAGGTTGGACAGCTCCAGGGAACGCCCCTCGACGTCGACCCGGAAACGCTCAGCCGGCATCCTCGACCTCCTCCGGCGGTTTGTCCGGCCGCAGCCGCAGCACCCGGGGGAACCGCAACCGGCCGTCCGGGGTGCGCTGGCCGTACTTGACCTCGATCACGATCCGGGGAGTCACCCAGATCGCGCCCCGGGCATCGTCGCGCGGCACGTCCCCGGCGAACGGCGACGCGCCGGTGCGCAGCGGTTCGAGTTCGCGCAGCAGCTCCCGTTCCAGCGCCGCGCCGATCCCCCCGCCGACCCGGCCCCGGTAGGTGAGCCGGCCGTCCGGGCGGGGCACCCCGACCAGCAGGCCGCCGATCTTGCGCGCGCCGGGCCGCCAGCCGCCGACCAGGAAGTCACCGGTGACCTCCAGCTTCACCTTCACCCAGTCCGACGAGCGCACCCCCGGCCGGTAGACGGAGTCGATCCGCTTGGCCATCACCCCCTCCAGGCCGTGCTCGCCCGCCGCCTCGTAGGTGGCGGCGCCGTCGGCGAAGGAGGGTGGTACCGCCCACCGGGCCGCGCCCAGGCCCAGGTCGTCGAGGGTCGCCCGCCGCCGGTGGTACGGCCACCCGGTGAGGTCCTCGCCACGCAACCGGAGCAGGTCAAAGATCATGTACGTGACCGGGACGCTCGCCGCCAGCCGGGCCGCCCTGGCCCGGTCCCGCACGTGCATCCGTTCGGCCAGGGCGGTGAACGACGGCTGCCCGGCGGCGTCGAACAGCACCACCTCGCCGTCGAGCAGGGCGTCGTCGGCCTGCTCGGCCAGGGGAATCAGCTCCGGGTACGCGGCGGTGATCTCCGCGCCGCTGCGGGCGTACAGGTGCTGCCGGCCGCCGGTGACGTCGGCGAGCGCGCGGACCCCGTCCCACTTGAACTCGTACGCCCAGCCGGCACCGACCGGGAGCTGCCCGGTCATCGCGAGCATCGGCTGGAGCGGCGCGCCGGGCACGTTCTGACACTAGTTGCGCACGGAAGCGCGTGCGTGCGCTTCGATCGTTTGGGATCCTGGTCAGACCGGTGGAGAGGAGGACGGCATGCGCGCCATCTGGAAGGGGGCGGTGTCCTTCGGGCTGGTCTCCATCGGGGTGAAGCTCTACTCGGCCACCGAGGAGAAGGACATCCGGTTCCACCAGGTGCACCGCTCCGACGGCGGCCGGATCCGCTACAAGCGCACCTGTTCGGTCTGCGGGGAGGAGGTCACCTACGACGACATCGCCAAGGGGTACGACCTGGGCGGTGGCGAGATGGTGATCCTCACCGACGAGGACTTCGCCGACCTGCCGCTGAGCACCTCGCACGCGATCGACGTGCTGGAGTTCGTGCCGGCGGAGCAGGTCGACCCGATCCTCTACAACAAGGCGTACTTCCTGGAGCCGGAGGGCGCGGCGACCAAGCCGTACGTGCTGCTGCGCGACGCGCTGGCCGACTCGGAGCGGGTGGCGATCGTCAAGGTGGCGATCCGCCAGCGGGAACAGTTGGCCACCCTTCGGGTCCGCGAGGGCGTGCTGCTGCTCAACACGATGCTCTGGCCCGACGAGGTGCGTACGCCCGACTTCGGCTTCCTCGACGAGGATCTGAAGGTCCGCCCACCGGAGCTGGCGATGGCCGCCTCGCTGATCGACTCGATGGCCGGGGAGTTCCAGCCCGACGCCTTCACCGACGACTACCGGGCTGCCCTGCAGGAGGTCATCGACGCCAAGGTCGAGGGGCGCGAGGTGGTGCAGCCGGAGGTGGAAGAGGCCGCGCCGGCCGCCGCGGTGGACCTGATGGCCGCGTTGAAGGCGTCGGTGGAGCGGGCCCGGACCGCCCGGGGCGAGGCGCCGTCGGGCGGTGCGGGCGAGCCGACCCCGATCTCGGCGGCCCGCTCGGCTCAGCAGGCGGCGAAGAAGGCCACGAAGGCCCCGGCGAAGAAGGCCGCCGAGAAGAAGGCGACCAAGAAGGCGACGCCGGCGAAGAAGACCGCCGCCAAGAAGACCGCGGAGAAGAAGGCGGCCAAGGCACCGGCGAAGAAGGCCGCGGAGAAGAAGGCGGCTCCCCGCAAGACCGCCTGAGCGGCGGACGGTGGCGGGCGGCGGAGGCACCGCCCAGGTGGGTACGAACCGGGGCAGGGTGGGACGACGGGCTCGGGCGGCACGGGACCGGTCCGGGTGACGGCCCACCGACGGCATCGATCCGGGTACCGTGTGCGCTGGCCACGGCACCGGGTCGCCGGGGCGGTCACCCAACCAGCAGGGAGTCGAGGACGTGAGCGAGCGTACGGAGAACCTGTCGACGGGCCAGGGCCCCGAGACGAAGGCGCAACGACGACTGGCCGCCCAGTTGGCCGCACAGAAGGCCGCCGAGGCGAAGAAGCGCCGGCAGGCGTGGCTGGGCGCGCTCGCCGGTGTCGCCGTCATCGCGGTGATCGTCGGGGTGTTCGTGGTGGCCCGGGGCGGGCAGGAGGAGCCGAAGCAGGCCGCCGCGCCGGCCGGCTGCTCGGGCGGCTTCCCCACCCTCCCTGCGGGCGCCGACCAGGCGCTCTGCACCAAGCCGCAGGTTGGCAAGGGCGAGGGCGAGCTGACCGGCCTGAAGGCCACCCCGCTGATCCGCGGCACCGGCCCGGCCGCGCAGCCGGGCCAGCAGGTCACCGTCAACTACGTCGGGGTGTCCTACCGCAGCGGCGACGAGTTCGACGCGTCCTGGAAGCGTTCGGAGCCGTTCTCCTTCGTCCTCGGCCAGGGCAACGTCATCCCGGGCTGGGACCAGGGCATGCAGGGCCAGACCGTCGGCAGCCGGGTGCAGCTGGACATCCCGGCCGACATGGCGTACGGCGAGAAGCCGCAGCGTCCCGGCGCCCCGGCCGGCCCGCTGCGGTTCGTCGTCGACATCCTCGCGGTGCAGTAGGCCACACCGGCCTTCCCGGCCGTTGCGCACGGGCAGTAGGTTCGGGGTCACCTGGGCGGTTCCGCCGCCACCCGGTGACCCCTCACCATGTGGAGGTGCACGTGCCGGCACTCGACGACGATCCGGAGCGGACCGCCCGGGTGCTGTGGACGCGTGTCGAACCCCTGCACGCGGTCACCTACTTCCATCCGCGGGCCCGCGCCGCGTACGAGGCGGTCGGGTTGCGCGGCTACTGGCGGGGTTACTTCGCCGGCCGGGCCGCGCCACTCGGGCCCGTCGACGCCGCCCCGGTGGTCGCGGCGTTCTTCGCCTTCGCCCCACCCATGGTGGGCCGGGCGCTGCCCGCGGTCTGGCAGTTGGCCACCCCGCAGGAGGCGTTGCGGGCCCGGCTGACCGGTGCCGTGCAGGCGCTCGCCGAGTTGTTGTACGAGCTGCCGGAGTCGCACCTGACCGAGGCGGCCGACCTGCTGGAGGCGGCGGCCGGTGCGCTCGACACCGCCGGTCGGGTGCTCGGCGCAGCCAACGCCGCCCTGCCCCGGGGCGACTACCCGCTGGCCCGGCTCTGGCAGGCGGCCACCACGCTGCGTGAGGCACGGGGCGACGGGCACGTCGCTGCCCTGGTCGCCGCCGGGGTCGACCCGGTGGAGGCGCTGGCCTGGCGGGTGGCGGTCGGCCAGCCGCCGCAGAACCTGCTCGGCCGGGGCTGGTCGGAGGAGCAGTGGCAGGCGGCCCGGGGTCGGCTGGTCGCGCGCGGCTGGCTGGACGCGGACGGCCGACCGACCGACGTCGGCCGGGCCGGCCTCCAGGCGGTCGAGGACGCCACCGACCGCGCCGCCGCACGCCCCTGGCTGGTGCTCGGTCCGGACCGCGCCGCCCGCCTCGGTGAACTCCTCGACCCCCTGGCCCGTGCCTGCCACCGGGTCATCCCTGCGGACAACCCGATCGGCCTCGCCGCGCCCCAGCCCTGACCACCCCGCCGCGCCGCGCCGGGCGGCGCGGCCTGGGATGCGCGACGGGGCGGCTCGCCGTTTGCGGCATCCTGCGCTGTCCATATGCCGCGATACCGCACAACGCCGCAATCGGCGGGGCCGATGTGTGCCGGCGGCGGGGCGTGTGCG
>NZ_SMKN01000266.1 GCF_004348675.1 Micromonospora sp. KC606
CCTCCCCGGCCGCGCCGCCGGCGTTCCCGGGTGCCATCCCGGCGTTCCCGGACCCGACCAGCAACAACCGGCCGATGAACGGGACCCGGCCGCACGGTCCGGGTGAGCGCCCGGCGGAGCCGTTCGGCGCACCCGCCAACCCGGTCGCCGGCGGTTCGGCGCCCGTGCCCGGGTACGGCCATCCCGCGCACGATCCGGCGCACGGCGGCTCGCCGTCGCCGTTCGCCCCGGCCACCCAGCCGTTCCCCCAGGCCGGGCAGCAGCCGTTCCCGCCCGCCGGCCAGCCGTTCCCGCCGGCGGGGCAGCAGCCCTTCGCGCCGGCGGGGCAGCCCGACCAGCCCGGTCAGCCTGGCCCTAGCAGTTGGCCTCAGGACCCGGAGCCGGAGCAGGGGCGCTTCGACGCCTTCAAGCCGGATGCGGAGCCGAAGGCGGAGCAGCCGCCGCCGAAGGTCCGCAACGGCAGGGTGCTCGCCATCGTGCTGATCGCGGCGGTGCTGATCCTGGCGGTGCCGCTGGGTCTGCTCATGCTGCTCGGCAAGATCAACAGGGACGACGCCAAGCCGGCCGGCTTCAACCCGGCCGTCGGCTCCTGCGTGAAGAAGTCGGGCAGCGGCGCGGCGGCGGCGGAATGCGGCGAGCAGGACGCGTTCACGGTCGTGTCGAGGGTCGACAACAAGGACAAGTGCACCGACCCGACCCAGCCGTACGTGGTGCTGAAGGGCAACGACGCGAACCCGGTGCTCTGCCTCAAGAAGGCTGCCGGCTAGTCAGCTCACGAGGATGGGGCCACGGACGTCCGTGGCCCCGTCGACGTTCCCCCCAGTTGGTAGCCAAGCCAGCTTGGACATAGCGGGACGCGGGCACTGAGCCGCCGGCTGCGCCAACCACAGCGCCCCGGCGTAGCCGCGGGCGCTTTCGCGCGTCTGAGGTCAGGCCCGGTCCGCGACCCGGACGACGAAGGCCCGCCAGGCTGCGGGGGAAAAGACCAGCGTTGCGCCGGTCGGGTCCTTCGAGTCGCGAACGCCGACGACGCCGGGGACACCCGCCCCGTCGCGCCGGCTGCCGGCCGATGATGCGGCACGATGGGGTGATGAGCGCACGAGTACGCGCCCCCGAGCTGCGGGGTCGGGCATGGTTGAACACCGGCGGCAAGGTTCTCCGGCTGGCGGACCTGCGGGGACGGGTAACAATCCTCGATTTCTGGACCTTCTGCTGCATCAACTGCCTGCACGTGCTCGACGAACTGCGCCCGCTGGAGGAGAAGTACGCCGACGTGCTCGTCGTGGTCGGCGTCCACTCACCGAAGTTCGAGCACGAGAAGGACGCCGACGCGCTGGCCGCCGCCGTCGAGCGGTACGGGGTGCACCACCCGGTGCTGGACGACCCCGAACTCGACATGTGGCAGCAGTACGCGGCGAAGGCCTGGCCGACCCTCGCGGTGGTCGACCCGGAGGGCTACGTGGTGGCCACCATGGCCGGCGAGGGGCACGCCGAGGGGCTGGCCCGCCTGATCGACGAGTTGGTCGCCACCCACGAGGCGAAGGGCACCCTGCGCCGCGGCGACGGCCCGTACGTGCCGCCGGCGGAGCCGGAGACGACACTGCGTTTCCCCGGCAAGGCGGTGGTGCTCGACGGCGGCACCCTGCTGGTCTCCGACTCGGCACGGCACTCCCTGGTGGAGTTGGCCCCCGACGGCGAGGAGTTGCTGCGCCGGATCGGCTCCGGTGTCCGGGGCCGCGCCGACGGGCCGGCCGGCACGGCGTCCTTCGCCGAGCCGCAGGGGCTCTGCCTGCTCCCGGCGCACACCGCCGAGATCGCCGGGTACGACCTGGTCGTCGCGGACACCGTCAACCACCTGCTGCGTGGCGTACGGCTGGCGACCGGCGAGGTGGTGACCGTCGCCGGCACCGGCCGGCAGTGGCGCGGCACGGTCGACGACCACTCCCACGACGCGCTCTCCGTCGACCTCTCCTCCCCCTGGGATCTCGCCTGGTACGACGGCAGGGTGGTGGTGGCGATGGCCGGGATCCACCAGCTCTGGTGGTTCGACCCGGTGAAGCGCACCGCCGGCATGTACGCCGGCACCACGGTCGAGGCGCTGCGGGACGGCCCGCTGGCCGAGGCCTGGATGGCGCAGCCCTCGGGACTGTCGGTCTCGGCCGACGGCAGCCGGTTGTGGATCGCCGACAGCGAGACCAGCGCGGTGCGGTACGTGGAGAACGGCGTCATCGGTACCGCGGTGGGGCAGGGGCTGTTCGACTTCGGTCACGTCGACGGCCCGGCGGACCGGGCGCTGCTCCAGCACCCGCTCGGGGTGCTGGCGCTGCCGGACGGCTCGGTGCTGGTCGCCGACACCTACAACGGCGCGGTGCGCCGTTTCGACCCGGCGACCGTCCAGGTCGCCACGGTGGCCGACGGGCTGGCCGAGCCGAGTGATCTGGTGCTGACCGCCGAGGGTGACGTGCTGGTGGTCGAGTCGGCCGCGCACCGGCTGACCCGGCTGGCCCCGGGGGCGCTCTCCGTGGCCGGCGCGAGCACGGTGGACGGTCCCCGGCACCGGCTGGAACGCCAGCCGACCGACGTGGCGGCCGGTGAGGTCGTCCTCGATGTGGTCTTCACGCCCGCTCCGGGGCAGAAGCTGGACGACACGTACGGCCCGTCGACCCGGCTGGTGGTCTCGGCGTCCCCGCCGCAGCTGCTGCTGGAGGGGGCCGGTACGACCACCGACCTGTCCCGCCGGTTGGTGGTCGACGGCGAGGTGGCCCAGGGGGTGCTCCAGGTGACCGCCCAGGCGGCCACCTGCGACGTGGACGTCGAGCACGCCGCCTGCCACCTGACCCGCCAGGACTGGGGCGTACCCGTGCGGGTGGTCGAGGGCGGCGCGGCGCGGGTGCCCCTGGTGCTGCGCGGCCTGGACGTCTGACCCGCAGGCGGCGGGTGACCCGCCGGACGCCGACATGACCATTCCCGGCGATCGCGGCCCGGTCGGTGAGACGGCCGTCCGGGCGGGTCACCGGCCCGGCTGCCCCGGTCAGGCGAACGGCTTCGGGGTGACCCCGGCGTCGATCAGCGCGGCCCGCACCAGCGCCGCCGAGGCGACCGCGCCGGGGCTGTCGCCGTGCAGGCAGATCGAGGCGACCTGACAGGAGATCACGCTGCCGTCGACCGCGACGACGGTGTGCTCGGTGGCCATTCGGACGGCGCGGGCGACCACCTGGTCCGGCGCGGTGACCAGCGCGCCGGGCACGGTGCGGGGCACCAGCGAGCCGTCGGGCAGGTAGTTGCGGTCGGCGAAGCCCTCGGCGACCACCGGCAGGCCGGCGCCGGCGGCGAGCTGGGCGAGGGTCGAGCCGGGCGCGCAGAGGATCGGCAGTTCGTGGTCGTACCCGCTGACGGCGGCGACGAGGGCCGCGGCCTGGGACTCGTCCACAGCGGCGGCGTGGTAGAGCGCGCCGTGCGGCTTCAGGTAGCGGACCCGGGTGCGGAACAGCCGGCAGAACGCGTCGAGGGCCCCGAGCTGGTAGATCACCTCGTCGCGCAGGTCGGCGAAGGCGTACTCGATGCGGCGGCGACCGAAGCCGGCGAGGTCGCGGTACCCGACCTGGGCGCCGACCGCGACGCCGCGCTCGGCGGCGGCGGCGCACACCCGGTGCATGGTGGACGGGTCGCCGCCGTGGAAGCCGCAGGCGACGTTGGCGGAGGTGACCAGATCCAGCAGCGCCTCGTCGTCGCCGAGTCGCCAGATGCCGAATCCCTCGCCGAGGTCAGCGTTGAGGTCCATGGAACGTCACCGTAGTGCCTGGGCGAGCCTGAGCGAGCCCTGTCACGTCGTCCACCACCCCGATGACCGGGTAACCGCCGGTGGTGGGGTGGTCGGCCAGGAAGACCAGCGGTTGGCCGTCGGCGGGCACCTGCACCGCGCCGAGCACGACGCCCTCGCTGGGCAGTTCCCCGGCGACCGCGCGGGGCAGCGGCACACCGAGAAGTCGCGCGCCGACCCGGTTCCCGACCGGGCTGACCGTGTACGCGGTGCGCATCAGCCGGTCGAGGGCGTCGGCGGTGAACCAGTCGGCGCGTGGGCCAGGGCGCAGGGTCAGCCGCAGTTGGGTGGGCACCGCCGGGACGACGGTGTGGTCCACCGGTGGCGGGTGGCCGGGCCATGGGCCGGTCGGGAGGTGGTCGCCGTCGCGTACCGGGGGTGGACCGAGGCCGGAGAGGGTGTCGGTGGCGCGGCTGCCGAGCACCGGCGCGACGGCGATCCCGCCGCCGACGGCGAGCCAGTGGCGCAGCCCGGCCCGGGGCGGGCCGATCCGCAGCACCGCGCCGGCCGGCACGGACAGCGGGCGGCCGACGTCCCCCGGACGCCGGCCGATCCGCACCTCGGCGTCGGCGCCGGTGAGGGCTACGGTGGCGGCCCGGGTGAACCGCAGCTCCGCTCCGCTCAGGGTGATCTCCAGCCCGGCTGCGGTGGGCGGGTTGCCGACCAGCCGGTTCGCCAGGGCCAACGCCGCAGGGTCCAGCGCCCCCGACCGGGGTACGCCGAGGTGCGCGTACCCGGGCCGGCCGAGATCCTGGACGGTGGTGGCCGGACCGGCCCGGAGCACCTCGATCATGCCGGCACCAGCCGGACGTGGGTGCCGGGGGTGAGCGTGGCGGGCGGGTCGGCGGAGACGTCGAACAGGGTCAGTCCGGTGCGGCCGACGAGCAGCCAGCCGCCGGGTGAGGCGGCGGGGTAGATCCCGGCGTACGACCCGGCGAGCGCCACCGACCCGGCGGGCACCCGGGAGCGTGGGCTGGGCAGCCGGGGCACCGCCCACCGTTCCGGCAGCCCGGCGAGGTACGCGAACCCGGGTGCGAAGCCGCAGAACGCCACCCGGAAGCCGGTGTCCGTCAGCCGGGCGATGGCCTCCGGCACGTCCACCCGCCAGTGGGCGGCGACGCGGGGCAGGTCCTCCCCGTCGTACACCACCGGGACGTCGACGGTACGGGCGGTGGCCGGGGTTGGGGCGGGACGCGGTGTCCAGGCGGCGATCCGGGCGGCGGTGGCCTCGGGGTCCGGCACGCCGTCGAGGAGCACCGTCGCGGCGGCCGGGACGATCTCCACTGCGCTCAGCTCGCCGGCGTCCCGGCGGCGCCACAGCTCGGCGTGCCAGGCCGCCACCTGACCGGGGTCGGCGCAGTCCAGCAGAAGGGCCTGCTTGCCGACGGCTCGGATCCGCATGCCGCCATCCTCGCCGATTGGTCGACGGCGCCCGGGCGGTGGACCCGGGTTGGACGGTGACCAGTGGCACTACCTGCAAGTAACCTACGGTGTCGTAACCTGGATGGCGTGACCTCCCCCGCACGTATCCGCCTCAGGCCGGTCGACATCGGTAAGCCCCGGATGCGCGGCTGGCTGCACACGTACGCCTTCTTCGTCGCGCTCGTCTGCGGCGTCGTGCTCTGCTCGATCGCGGCCACCCGCCCTGGCTGGGCCCCCCTGGTGAGCTGTCTGATCTACAGCCTCACCGTCTGCGGCCTCTTCGGCACCAGCGCCCTCTACCACCGTCGGGTGTGGTCGGAGCGGGGCTACCAGATCATGCGTCGGCTGGACCATTCGATGATCTTCGCGTTCATCGCCGGCACCTACACCCCGTTCTGCACGCTGCTGCTGGACCGCCGGATGGCCACCCTCATGCTGAGCCTGGTCTGGGGCGGGGCGCTGGCCGGCGTGGCGCTGAAGTTGGTCTGGCCGCACGCGCCGCGCTGGGTCTCCGCCCCGCTCTACCTGGCGCTGGGCTGGGTCTCGGTGGTGATGCTGCCGGCGATCCTCCACCAGGGCGGGGTGACCGCCCTGGTGCTGCTCGCGGTCGGTGGGGCGATCTACAGCGCCGGCGCGATCTTCTACGCGCTACGCAGGCCGAACCCGTGGCCCACCGTCTTCGGCCACCACGAGTTCTTCCACGCCTGCACCCTGGTGGCTGCCGTCTGTCACCACGTCGCGATCTATTTCGCCCTCTTCGCCTGACCGCCCAGCCCGACCCTCGGCCAGCTTGCACCCGACCCTCGGCCAGCTTGCAGCTGATTCAACTCCGTTTACGGCAGATGGCGGTGTCCGGTCGCAGGGACACCGCCATCTGCCGCATACGGAGTTGGTCGACGTTCAAGCCTTCGGTCCCAGCCCGCCGGGATCAGCCCGGGTAGCCCGGACGCCGCACCTCGCGGTACTCCTCCCGAACCACCCGGTCGTCCTGCACCGGGACGACCCGGTCGGCCACGACCCGGCCCGGACGTACCGGGGTGGTGACGACCGTGCGGCGGCGGTTCCAGAAGTGCAGGGTGATCAGCAGGCCGGCCACGCCGGTGAGCATCAGCACCCAGCCGACCACGGTGAGGTTGAGCCATCCCAGGTTGGCGTCGACGGCGAACGCGAAGATCGCGCCGATCGCGATGAGGAATATGCCGGCACCGATGCCCATGACGTCGCCTCCTTGGCTGTCCAGTGGCGTTTCCGCCCGTCGCGGCCATCGACGAGCTGGTGGCATCCATCGACTTACCCCGGCGGCCCGACCGCCAATCAGGCAAGCTGTGCCCATGACGGACAGCAGGGGCGGAACGCGGACGCTGGTGCTGGTCAGGCACGCCAAGGCCGAGAGCCCGGGGGCTGGCCCGGACGTCGATCGTCGGTTGACCGCGCGCGGGCACGCCGACGCAGCCGCCGCCGGGGCCTGGCTGGCCCGACACGGCCTCCTACCGGACGTGGTGCTCTGCTCGGCGGCCCGACGGACCCGGCAGACCTGGCACGACGTGGCGCTGGGCATGAATGGGTCCCCGCCGGAGGGTGGGCCGGCGGGGACGTCTCCGGTGGTGCGTTACGAGACCGCCGCGTACGAGGCGCAGCCGGAGGATCTCATCGAGCTGATCCGGTCGGTTGACCCGGCCGCCGCCACCGTGCTGCTGGTAGCCCACAATCCGGGCATCTCACTGCTCAGCGTGCTGCTGGACCCGCAGCGGGCCGATCCGGACGGCCTGCGCACCACCGATCTGGTGGTGCACCGTCCGAGCACCCCGTGGCGCGAGCTGGCTCCCGACGGTGCCGAGATCACCCACCGGCACACCGCCCGAGGCTGACCCCCGCGCTCCGCTCCCGCTCACTCCGGTGATCATGGAGTTGGCGAGTCGGAGGGTGTTCTCCACCGCGCCAACTCCATGATCAGCGCGGCGGGTCCCGAGCGGGACGGTGGGAGGAAGAGAGGACAGGACGGCTGGTGGTGGGCGTCAGGACGGTGGAGCGGTGGGGGGCGG
>NZ_SMKN01000267.1 GCF_004348675.1 Micromonospora sp. KC606
GGTGGGAGGTCAGAGCGGGGCCGACGGCCAGAGTTCCGGGGGCACGGTGGACGGGCGCTCACCGACAAGCTCGGCAAGCCGTGTCAGCCGCCGCCGGCCGGTGATCCGCAATGCCGGCCCGCCGACCCCCGGCTCCAGCACGGCGGCGGGCAACCCCACGGCGGCCAGCGCCGCGCGTACCGTCGGCCACCACTCCCGGTCGCCCTCGGCGAGGCCCAGCAGGAAACCCGCCGGATCGGCGGCGCCGGCGGCGGCCAGCCAGAGCCGCAGCCGACGCCCGTTGAGATGGAAGCTTCCGGGCGGGCGCTTGCGCTGGCCCTCGTCCAGCCAGGCGGTGGCCAACGGGGCCAGCGTCCTCAGGTACGACGTACGAACCGCGAAGCGCTGCTCCCCGGTCGTCTCCCAGGCCGCGGTTAGCCCACGCAACCGCAGCTCGGCGATGAGCACGTGCACCCGCCAGGCGGCGTCGACCGTGATCGACAGACGGGCGGTGCGCCCCATCCGGACGACCTCCCCGGGGCCGGCGAGCAGGCCGGCCAGGTCGGCGACCGACGGGTCCGCCGCCTCGGTGCCGAACAGCGAGAGCTGACGCACCGGTTTGGGAGTGGGGTCGGCAGGGGTCAGCGACACTCCGGAACCTCGTCGAAGGCCTGTTTGAGCTCTTCCGAGTTGAGGCGGCTGGTGTCCAGCGCGCTCGCGTCGTACTCCTTGGTCAGCGTCTCCACCGCGGCCCTGACGCCGTCGTAGAAGGCGGTGGGCTCCGCGGTGCCGAGCCCGTCGATGGTGTCCCGGGCTCGGCCGTACGCGTCCCGCACCTTCTCCAGGGTGGCCCGGAAACCCCGGGAGATCTCCTCCCCGTGCTCGGCCTCCGGCACCCCGGCGTCCGCGATCCGGCGCCGGGCTGTCTCGCTCGCCGTCGCCGCCCCAGCGAAGAGCCGCACCAGGTTCTCCTTCGCCTGCGCCGGGGTGGTCTGTGCGGTCATCTGCTGGTTGGTGCTGCTGGTCAGTTTGTTGATCTCGGCCCGCCACGGGGTCAGCGCCTCGCAGACCGAGGCGGCCCAGACCCGGGGGCTGGGCCCGCCACCGCAGCCGGTGACGACGAGTACGAGCGTGGCCAGGACCACCGTGAGCTTTCCGGCGGCTGCCGCCCGGCACGAACGCATGCAAGGCAGCGTACGGCCTCGCGGTGAACCCGACACCGGTCAGGCGGACGGCGCACGGTCCCCGGTCGGCGTGGCCGACCGGGGACCAGATGCGTCGCGACTCAGGCCTTGACCACGTCGGCGCGCTCGTGGTTGCCCGCGTCGGTGCCGTTCCCGCCGCCGGACGAGTCCATGGCGACGCCCTTGCGCTTGCTGAACACCACCGCCGCGACGACGATCAGGGTCGCGACCAGCGCGATTCCCACCCGCAGCGGGGTGTTGCGCTCGTCGCCCACGCTGTACGCCACCACAGCCGGCGCGATCAACAGCGAGACCAGGTTCATCACCTTGAGCAGCGGGTTGATCGCCGGCCCGGCAGTGTCCTTGAACGGGTCGCCGACGGTGTCGCCGATGACCGTCGCGGCGTGCGCCTCGGAGCCCTTGCCGCCGTACGCGCCGTCCTCGACGAGCTTCTTGGCGTTGTCCCAGGCGCCGCCGGAGTTGGCCAGGAACACCGCCATCAGGGTGCCCGCCCCGATCGCCCCGGCCAGGTACGACGCCAGTGCGCCCGGGCCGAGGCCGAAGCCGACCGCGATCGGGGCGAGGATGGCGAGCAGGCCGGGGGTCATCAGCTCCCGCTGCGCGTCCCGGGTGCAGATGTCGACGACCTTGCCGTACTCCGGACGCTGGGTGCCGTCCATGATCCCGGGCAGTTCGCGGAACTGCCGCCGGACCTCCATCACCACCGCGCCGGCCGAGCGGGACACCGCGTTGATGGCCAGCCCGGAGAAGAGGAACACCACCGCGGCGCCGATGATCAGTCCGACCAGGTTGCGCGGGTTGGCCACGTTCAACGAGTTGAGGATCTCCGCCCCGACGTCGCCGACCCCGGCGGTGGCGTACGCGCTGCGCAGCGTGTCGGTGTACGACCCGAACAGCGCGGTGGCGGCGAGCACGGCGGTGGCGATCGCGATGCCCTTGGTGATCGCCTTGGTGGTGTTGCCCACCGCGTCCAGCTCGGTGAGAATGCGCGCGCCGTTCTCGTCGATGTCGCCGGACATCTCGGCCACGCCCTGGGCGTTGTCGGAGATCGGGCCGAAGGTGTCCATCGCGACGATCACGCCGACGGTGGTGAGCAGACCGGTGCCGGCCAGCGCCACCGCGAACAGGGAGAGCGTGATGGAGCTGCCGCCGAGCAGGAACGCGCCGAAGACGCCGGCGCCGATGAGCAGCGCCGAGTAGACCGCCGACTCCAGGCCGACGCTGATGCCGGCGAGGATGACGGTGGCCGGGCCGGTCTGCGAGCTGGCGCCGATGTCCTGCACCGGGCGCCGGGTGGTCTCGGTGAAGTAACCGGTGAGCGCCTGGATCGCGGCGGCCAGCACGATACCGATCACGACCGCCCCGATGGCCACCAGGCGCGGGTTCTCGTCGACGTCGGCGAGGCCGCCCTCCAACTCGGCGAAGCTGGCCGGGAGATAGAGGAAGGCGGCGACCGCGACCAGCACCGCGGAGAGCACCGCGGAGAGGTAGAAGGCACGGTTGATTGCGGTCAGGGCGTTGCGGTCGGAGGCGCGCAGCCGGGTGATGAAGACCCCGACGATGGCGATGAGCACCCCGATGGTGGAGATGATCAGCGGGAAGACCAGACCGGCCTCACCGAACGCGGCGCGGCCGAGGATCAGCGCGGCTACCAGAGTGACCGCGTACGACTCGAAGAGGTCCGCGGCCATGCCGGCGCAGTCGCCGACGTTGTCGCCCACGTTGTCGGCGATGGTGGCGGCGTTGCGGGGGTCGTCCTCGGGGATACCCTGCTCGACCTTGCCGACCAGGTCGGCGCCGACGTCGGCGGCCTTGGTGAAGATGCCGCCGCCGACGCGCATGAACATGGCCAGCAGGGCGGCGCCGAAGCCGAAGCCCTCCAGCACGGTCGGGGCGTCCCCCTTGAACATGATCACGACCAGCGCGGCACCCAGGAGGCCGAGCCCGACGGTGAGGAAGCCGACCACACCGCCGGTCCGGAAGGCGATCTTCATGGCGGCCTCCCGCCCGCCCTGCGCCTCGCGGGCCGCGGCGGCGACCCGGAGGTTGGCGCGGGTGGCCAGCCACATACCGGCCCCGCCGATGAACGCGCTGAACAGTGCACCGACCACGAAGAACGCGGAGCGGCCGATCTTCACCGCGACCTCACTGCCGTCGGTGTCGTGCACCGGCAGCAGGAAGAGGAGCACGACGGCGATGACGACGAAGATCGCCAGCGTCCTGAACTGCCGGAGCAGGTACGCCGAGGCGCCCTCCTGCACCGCTCCGGAGATTTCCTGCATGTTGGTGGTGCCCTTACCGGCTGCCAGCACGGCCTTGGTCAAGGCCGCGGCGAAGACGAGGGCCACCGCGGCGATGACCGCCGCGATGACGACGTACGTCAGGTTCGCTCCGGTGAGGGACAGCGCGCCGCCTTCGGGGGCGGCCAAGGTCCCGGACATCTGTGTCCTCCTGTACCGACACGGTCGCGCCGGCCATTGGACGTCTGCCCGGCGCCTGGATGCGGTTGCGCACGCGCGCCAACCCTCCTCGACGGACCATGATCAACGTCCATATCCGCTGGCCGCGAGGAGGATCACGTGCTGACAACCCACAGACTGTAGCCCTGCCGAGTGTTCGAGGTCACAACCGGGGCACGCCGTGTCCGGATGATCTTTCTAACTGTGTTATGAGAAAAAATCTGATATGGAGGCCCATCGACGCGTACGAGGCCGCGTCCCACACCGGGTCACGGCCTCGTACGGACAGTGAGGGTCAGCGGCCGACCGGCCACACCATCCGGACCTCGGTCCCGACCCCCTCGGCAACCGGACGAACCTGGAGGTCCTCGACAAACCCAGCGAGCAGGGCGAACCCGACGCCGGTGGTCAGCGCCTCGTCGGTGAGGGACTCGTTGGCGAGTTCGTCGGCGTTCAACGCGGCCAGGCCGAGGCCCGCCTCGATCGGCGCCCGATCCACCACGCGCACCTGATACGCCCCGGAGTCGGACATCTCCACCAGCACCGGGTCGGGCAGTCTGTACTGCCGGTGCAGCGCGACAGCACGGGTGCACGCCTCACCGATGGCCAGGCGCACCTCGTCGAGCAGGCCCTCGCGCACCCCCGCCCGGCGGGCCACCGCGACCCCGACCAGGCGGGCCGTGCGCACGTGCACCGGGGCCGGCGAGAAGGAGAGCCGGACCGTCGCCATCACGCGCCAGCGCCGGTCGGGTCGGCCGTAATCGCCGCCTCCACCGTAGGGTGCAGCGGAAAGACCTGGTCCAACGCGGTGATCCGGAAGATCTTGAGCAGTGGCTCCTTGTCGCAGACCAGCGCGAACGAACCGCCGGCCGACCGGAGCCGCTTGAGGGCGCCGACCAGCACGCCCAGGCCGGTGGAGTCGAGGAAGTCGACCCGGCCGAGGTCGACGATCACCTGCCGGGCGCCGCCGTCGATCAGTTCGAGGAGCCGTTCGCGCAGCCGAGGTGCCGTGTAGACGTCCACCTCACCGCCGACCTCAAGCACCGTGTGCTCCCCCACGGCGCGGGTCGCCAGCGACAGCTCCATCAGTCCTCCTCCGAGAGTCGTAAACTCTCCTGGGCATCTAACCATCCCCGCCTGACCAGCCTCCGGTCACCGGCGACGGCTCCTCCTTACCCACGCCCCCGGTCGTTCACCACCCGAACGCCAGTGCGAAAGTGCAGGACGTGCATCCCGCAGCCACCGTATCGGCAGGTCCCGGCTCCGCTCGACCGCAGACGGCGGCGCCCGGGGAACTGCTGCGCCGGCTGCGCGCCCGCCATCACGACACCGACCCGGTCACCCACGTCGAACGGGTCCCACCCCGCCCCGGCGAACCGGCGCCCTGGCCGGAGTGGACCCCCGAAGAGCTACGGGCGGCGCTCGCCGCGCGCGGCGTGGTCACCCCCTGGCGGCACCAGGCCGAGGCCGCCGAGCTGGCGCACGCCGGGCAACACGTGGTGGTGGCCACCGGGACGGCGTCCGGCAAGTCGCTGGCGTACCAACTGCCGGCGCTGGCCGCGTTGCTCGCCGATCCCCGGGCCACCGTGCTGTACCTGGCCCCGACCAAGGCGCTCGCCGCCGACCAACTGCGCGCCGTCGCCGGCCTGGGTCTCGACGGGGTACGCCCAGCCACCTACGACGGGGACACCCCACGCGCCGAACGGGAGTGGATTCGCCGGCACGCCCGGTTCGTGCTGACCAACCCGGACATGCTGCACCACGGCATCCTCCCCGGGCACGCGCACTGGTCCGGCTTCCTGCGCCGGCTGGCGTACGTGGTGATCGACGAGTGCCACACCTACCGCGGCGTGTTCGGCTCACACGTCGCGCACGTGCTGCGCCGGCTACGCAGACTCAGCGGAAGTCCGGGCCGTGCCTCCTCGACCGCGCTCGCAGACTCGCGCAGGGCGCCGGTCTTCCTCCTGGCCTCGGCCACGTCGGGTGACCCGGCGACGGCGGCCGGGCGGCTCACCGGGCTGCCGGTGGTCGCCGTCACCGAGGACACCTCGCCACGCGGCGGGGTGACCTTCGCGCTCTGGGAGCCGCCGCTGCTACCGTCCTCCGCCGCGCCCTCCCCCGACGCCGACCTTCTCCAGGTCCGCCGGTCGGCGCTGCGGGAGACCGCTGACCTGCTCGCCGACACCGTCGCCGAGGGGGTACGCACGCTCGCCTTCGTCCGCTCCCGGCGTGGCGCGGAGGTGGTGGCGGCCAACGCCCGGCGCGCACTCGACGAGGCGGTGCCCGGCCTCGGCGACCGGGTGGCCGCCTACCGGGCCGGTTACCTGCGCGAGGAACGGCGTGAGCTGGAACGGGCCCTGCTGCAGGGCGAGCTGCTCGGCCTCGCCTCCACCAACGCGCTGGAACTCGGCGTCGACCTGGTCGGGCTGGACGCGGTGCTGATCTGCGGCTGGCCCGGGACCCGGGCCTCGCTCTGGCAACAGGCCGGCCGGGCCGGCCGATCCGGCGACGAGGCCCTGGCCGTGCTGGTGGCCCGGGACGACCCGCTGGACACCTATCTGGTGCACCACCCGGAGGCGCTGTTCGGGCGGCCCGTCGAGGCGACCGTGCTCGACCCGGCCAACCCGTACGTGCTCGCGCCGCAGCTCGCCTGCGCCGCGTTCGAGGCTCCGCTCACCCCGGCCGACCTGGAGCTCTTCGGCGACGGGGCGAAGGAGGCGGTCGACTCCCTCGTCGCGGCCGGCGCGCTGCGACAGCGCCCGACCGGGTGGTACTGGCGGCACCGGGAACGGCCCGAGGTCGACCTGCGTGGCTCCGACGGCGCTCCGGTCTGTGTGGTCGAGGCGTCGACCGGGCGGCTGCTCGGCACCGTCGACGGCGGCTCGTCGCACGTCCTCGTCCATCCCGGCGCGGTCCACCTGCACCAGGGCGTCTCATACGTGGTCGACTCCCTCGACCTGGCCGACGGGTGCGCGCTGGTGCACGCCGAGGAGCCGGACTGGTCCACCCACGCCCGGGACGTCACCTCGCTGTCGGTGGTGTCGGTGCGCTCGTACGTCGACGCCGGACCGGTCGGGCTCTTCCTCGGTGAGGTGGACGTGACCAACCAGGTGGTGTCGTACCAGCGTCGGCGGATCGCCTCCGGCGAGGTGATCGACACCCGGCCGCTGGACCTGCCGGCCCGGGAGCTGCGCACCGTCGCGGTCTGGTTCACCGTCTCCCCCACGTCGCTGGCCGCCGCCGGGGTGGAGGCCGCCGACATCCCGGGGGCGTTGCACGCCGCCGAGCACGCCGCGATCGGGCTGCTCCCGCTGATGGCCACCTGCGACCGCTGGGACATCGGCGGCCTGTCGACGGCGGTGCACCCGGACACCGAGGCGCCGACCGTGTTCGTCTACGACGGCCACCCGGGTGGGGCGGGTTTCGCCGAACGCGCGTACGCGACGGCGGCGGCCTGGCTGCGCGCCACCCGGGACGCCATCGCCGAGTGCGGCTGCGAGGCCGGCTGCCCGTCCTGCGTGCAGTCGCCGAAATGCGGCAACGGCAACAGTCCGCTGTCCAAGCCGGACGCCCTCCGCGTCCTCGACGTGGTGCTCGCCCACCTCCCCGCCC
>NZ_SMKN01000268.1 GCF_004348675.1 Micromonospora sp. KC606
CCGTCTCCTCACGACCAACGGGCGCACGGTCTGCCGCAAGACCTCAAACGGGTCCGAAGAGTGCAGTGCTGACCCGCCAGCCGCTACCGAAGCCATCCTGCACCAGCAGGCTGACGGAACCTATTAGGTGAGTCAGCCACACTGCCAGAGAAATCTGCCTTCCGTGCCATCCGGTGAAACGAAGACGTAGCCGACGCCGGCGTCGCCGAAGTTATGGCCCAAACGGTCAGTCAACTGTCCGATCAGCTGCCAGCCCGGCCCGGGCGTCTCGTCACCCTGCAGCCACACCGGCTCGCCGCCCAGGAACTCCCACGCTTCCTCGTCGCCGTGGACCTGCTGGTTCACCGGTAGGTGATCCTCCACGGGCCAGGACGGACCCTCGCCAAGCTCGCTTACAGCGAAGAAGGCTGGCACCGATCCGTCAGGCTGAATGATCACGGCGTTTTCGCCACCCTCAGGCTCCCAGGTGCCATCGACGTACTCGTCGCCGTCAGTCATGAACAGGTAGGCCATACGGCACTCGCCACCGCTGTCCAGGCGGAACTGACCGATGAACGTCATCGGCTCGCCGAGCGAACGCGACACCGGCCACTGCGGAGTCCGCAGCCACACCGGTTGTCCACCCAGCTTGGTGACCGGCATGCCGACCACCTCGCTGCTTGGCTCGAATCAAACTGGACGACGCATGCTCGCAACTCCTTGTAGCTCGTCACGCCCTCAGGCCACCGCTGACACCGGCGGTAGGCCTGCTGGAGCCTAGGGAACCTCTACGACAGACAAGAACCGGTGCGAGCCACGCCGCAGGCCGTCCGCCCGTCGGCATCCTCGTATCGGTGTCACGATGGCGCCCAACAGCGGCACGACTCAGCGGCGCCGGCCGCGCCCCATCAGCGGCATGACAGTGCGAGCGTGACGTGCGAGAGTCGACAGGTCGATAGAGTGCAGGTTCGAGTGCTGGAGGCAGGAGTGCAACGGCGATATGCCGAATACCAAGCGCTCGCGAGGCGTGGGCTAGGGCGCTACAGGCTCTTTCGCAGCGTCCAGCTCAATGCGGTCGGCTGGGCCAGTGTTGCGGCGCTGTGTCTCGCGGGCGCAGCCGCGGGATACGGAGTCAGCCTGCTAACCCACGGGTCCAACCCAGTCTGGCTCATAATCGGAGGACTGCTGAGCCTCATCGCGTTGGTCGTGGCAGACCACAAGAAATGGGGTCGGATCTGGACTGGGTATTCATGGGACGACTCGCCGCAGACGATGGAAAGTGTGTGCATAGAATTGAGGCACCTAGGGCTGCCTGTCGAGACTGCAACGTATTCCGACGGGCGGGTACACCTCCGCTACCGTCAGCGCGATGCTAGGCGGGTTGCCTTGGCACTGAGTCGCCTCGGAATTCCCCCGCCTCCCCTGCGGTGAGCGCCCTCTAGAACTGCTCAACAGCCGCGTGTCGTCATCTCTACTTTGATCAGACGCACTCATCTCGGCAGATCAGTACGCCTGATCTTGGTCGAGGTTGGCCTCGTGGGTCAGATTGCGAATGCGGTGACAGCGCTGGTTTTGTAGTAGACCGGGCGGGGTCGGCGTCAGGTCTACTGTGCGGTGAATCGATGCGCCACGTCTGTGCTGCCGGAGTTGGAGCCCGGCCTATTATGTCGGCGAGCTGGCCGAAGGTGGACTATTGCGATGGTCCGAGGACGGTTGTGGAGCGGCGTCGGGACAGTCCGATGGCAGCTACGTTTTGTCATGTCTTCGCCGTGCCTGCTGAGCCGGGGGCGGTGGCGGGTGCAGGCCGGGGCGGGCAGAGCGCGGCCACGGCGATGGCTGCTGTTATCGCCGCCCCGGCGGGGTAGGCCATGCCGCCAAATTCGTCGGTGGGCACCAGGCCACGCCAGAACGGCGAGTCAGGCACGGCCGTGCCTGACAGTATGCCCAGGTATTGCAGACTACCGAGCAGCCAGGCGGGGATCAGCAAGACGAGACCGCCGATGGCGGTGGTGGCAGCGAGAGGGGCTGCCAACGGACGGTGCTCGAGACGGCGGCTGGCCCAGCCGGCTAGCAGCCATCCAGCCAGCATGCCGAGCAGGCCGACGGCGAGCGTCGAACCGGTGAGCCAGCGTGGTTCCGCCCGGTAGATCGAGACCCTGAGCCCGCCTTCGGCGTACGCTGCGTCGAAGTAGTCCTCGAACGACAGCACGAGTGCGTCGTTGCGTGCGGTCAACGCCTGCGAGTTGTTTTGCCGGGCGCCGGTTTCGATGTCGGTCGGGCTGGTCGAGTAGGTGTCGGTGACGCGCCAGCCGGCCGCCTCCAGGCGTTGCTGCAGGCCGGCTAGATAGGCGTCGACGTCCTCGGTCGCAGGCGTTCGATCGGTGCTGTAGCTGACCGACGCCGCATCGGTCTCACCGCCGTTGTTGCGGAAGGGGTCGTCCGACCTTTCGTGCCATTGTGCCGATAAGCCTGGGGTGAGCATCTCGGCGAGCTGAGTCCGCGCTGCGCCGGTTGGGAGCGCCGGCGCCGCCTCCCAACCAATACGGTTCGCCAGCGACGCGCTCAGAAAGCCGGAGAAGATTGAGGCGAAGATTGCCAGCACGACCACGCCCCTGCTGAGTGGGCGACCGAGTCGGGCCCGCATGCCTTGCCGAAGCAGGTTGAGCGTCTCAATAGGGCCAGGCCGGACGTGTCCGGCCTCGGCAGCCATGAGCAGCGTGTCCGCCAGTTCTCCGCGACGTGAGCCCTTCGGGTAGACGCGCAGCAGCAGGCGATATGGGGTGGCGAGGCGGCGGCTCATGCGAACGCCGGGCCAGGCCGCGAGGCGTTCAGCAGCCGCGATGCGGTGCTAGCGTTGCGGGCCAGTCGCGCTGTCTCCTCAGCGAGTGCCGCCGCGCCGCCGTCGGTGAGGCGGTAGTAGCGCCGAGGACGCCCTTCAACGGTCTCCTCTCTGTCGATCGCGACCAGTCCTTGGGCGGCTAACCGGTCCAGCGCCGCGTAAAGGGTGCCGGCCTGCAACCTGACCTGGCCTTCGGAGAGTGCCTCGGCCGTCTGGATCACGCCGTACCCGTGCCGTGGTTGATCGACCAGCGCGGTCAGGATCCAGAACGTCGGTTCTCGCATGGCTTTCGACATAGCCGTCAATATAAAGATTATCTGACTATGCTGCAACGGCGCTGGTGCCGCGCCGGCTGGGGCGCTTACATCGCCCGCTTGCAGTCCCGGGCCACGCCCCGCGAACCGGCAGACCCGAACAAGCCACACGAGCACTCCCCGGTGGCCGGAGGGAGCACCAACGGCCACTGCATCGCCGGGCAACCCCCCTATCGCAACGTCCCGAACAGCGCACTCATCTCGGCAGAGCAGAACGTCTGCGCCAGCGAGGCTCTGCTACTGACGGTGATGGGCGCACCGGCTGGGTTGCGCACTCTGTGCGGCAGATCAGCGCACGCAGTCTCGGTCGGTCAACTCGCTTCGCGTTGAGGAGGCGCTTCTCGACGAGTGGCTGGCTTGCGTGCCGTCGAGAAGCGCCGACCGCTACGAGACGGGCGCGAGGCGTTCGAGGGCCACCACGGGAATGGTCCGGTTGCTGCGCGCCTGACACGTCCGGTACACCGGCGCTAGTTCGACCATCTGCTGCCATAGTCGCTCGCGCTCGGCGCCGCCCGCCGTGCGGGCCCAAGCGGTGAAGCGCTCGCCGCGGATCTGGACGTGGACGTCAGGGTGGGCGACCAGGTTCAGGTACCACTGCGGGTGGGTGTGTGTGATCGCCGAACCCGACGCCACCAGCACGCACCGCCCGTCGTCCTCGCCGTAGAAGAGCCCTGTGCGGTACAGCTTTCCGGTTGTGCGGCCGCGGTGGGTTAGCACAAGGTTGGTCACCCCGCCCTCGCGGTAGCCGCTCGCGCCGTCCGTCGCCAGGTAGCGGCGCACGTGTTCGGCGACCGACGGGTCCGGGCTGTCGAATACCTGGGTCACATCAGTGTCCTAGCCCTTGGGCGAAGCCGCCGTCGACTGCCAGCTCGACGTTGGTGGTGAACGTCGCATTCTCGGCTAGGAAGAGCGCGGCGATGGCGACCTCCTCGACGGTGCCGTTGCGGCGTAGCGGGGTGGATTCGTCACCCTGCCGCTCGAACTCGCGGCGCTCCTCCTCGGTAAGGTCGGCCACACCCATGGTCGGGGTTTTGATATATCCGGGGGCCACGCTGTTCACCCGGATCTTCCTCGGCAACAGCTCCACGGCCAGTACATGTGCGAACGCGCGCATCGCTTCCTTCGACGCCGAGTACGCGCTCAGGCCGGGGAACACGACGTCGTTGGCGACTGTCGTGAACACCACGGCGCCGCCGTCGTTGATCAGCGGCGCGAGCCGCTGCACGGTGAAGAACGCCCCCTTGGTGTTGACCGCGAAGTGCCGGTCCCACGCCTCCTCGGTCACCTCGGCCAATTCGGCGAACTGTGCGATGCCGTGGTTGATGAACAGGTAGTCGACGCTGCCGAGCCGCTCTGCCACCACGTCGCCGAGCGCGGCGATGTCGGCCATGCTCGCCGCGTCGGAGCGCACTACGTGCGCCGCCTCACCCTTGAGCAGGGTGCGTGCCTCCTCGATGTTCCGCTCGTTGCGGCCCGTCAGCACCACCTCGGCACCGCGGGCAAGCAGCTCCCGCACGATCGCCAGGCCCATGCCGTGCGTGCCGCCGGTGACAACCGCTTTCTTCATGACTTGACTTCCTTTCGTTGCTGGTGAGGTGACTGTGCCGGGCGTCGCTTTCGGTCTGCTGTCGGTTGGCTTGCGGTTACCCTGATCGCATGCGTTTCGGGGTGCTCGGGCCGCTGGCGGTGTGGACGCCGGGTGGTGATCCGGTCACGGTGCCCGAGGCGAAGGTTCGCACGCTGCTGGCGCGTCTGCTCATCGACCCAGGACGGGTCGTGTCCGCCGATCGGCTGGTCGACGATCTGTGGGGCGATGCGCTCCCAGCCAACCCCGCCGGCGCTCTGCAGACCGTCGTGTCTCGCCTGCGCCGCGCCATCGGCACCCGCCTGGTTGTGCACCGCCAGCCGGGTTACCTGCTGGACGTGCCGCTCGACGCCTTGGACAGCGGCCGATTCGCCGAGCTGGCTGGGCGTGCGCAGCGCACGACTGACCCGGGCGCGCTGGCGGCGCTGCTCGCCGAGGCGCTCGGCTTGTGGCGCGGCGACGCGTTCGCCGAGTTCGCCGACGAGCCCTTCGCCCACAGTGCGGCCGCCGCGCTGGCGGAGCAGCGCCTCGTAGCCTGGGAGTATTATGCCGAAGCGCGGCTGCGGCTGGGGGATCATGCGGCGCTGGCCGGTGAGCTGCGCGAACTCGTCGATCGACATCCGCTGCGCGAGCGCCTCCGCGCCGCGCACCTGCGCGCCCTGCACGGCGCCGGCCGAACCACCGAGGCACTCGACGGCTACCGCCGGCTGCGCCAACTGCTCTACGACGAACTAGGACTCGAACCGGGCGCCGACCTAGCCGTGCTGCACCAGCAGATACTGCGCGGCGAGTCCCCCATGCCGCCATCCACAGCCCTGACCCCGCCACTGCCCACACCGCTGACCGAGCTCGTCGGCCGGGACGACGCCGTCACCGACCTGCGCACACTGCTCGGCATTCACCGCCTGGTGACGCTGACCGGACCGGGCGGGGTGGGCAAGACCAGGCTCGCGCTCGAAGTGGCGCGTGGCAGGGACGACGTCTGCTTCGTGGAGCTCGCTGGCCTGCCGCGGGACACTGCGGTGGACGCACTGGCAGACGTCGTCGCCGCGGCGCTCGGGGTCCGCGATGGCTCCCGACCTGGGTCGACCGCCGACCGGCTCGCCGACGTGCTGCGGAGAAGGCGGCTGCTGCTCGTACTGGACAACTGCGAGCACATGGCCGAAGGCGTCGCCGCGCTCGCTTCCCGGATGTTGCAGGCACCGGGTCTACGCGTGTTGGCGACCAGCCGGGAGCCGCTCGGCGTCTCCGGCGAACACCTGTGGGAAGTGCCGCCGCTGGACGTTCCGAATCCGGGCGCCTCCACGGCGGACTTGCTGCGCTCCGGCGCCGTGCGGCTCTTCGCCGCGCGGGCAGCGGCCGCTTCCCCTAGGTTCGAGGTGACAGGCGACAACGCCGAGACCGTCGCCACAATCTGCCGCCGCGTCGACGGCATCCCGCTCGCCATCGAACTGGCGTCGGCTCGCGTCCGGGTCCTGGGCACGGCTCAGCTGGCCGAACGGCTCCACGACCGGTTCGCCGTCCTCACTGGCGGCCCGCGGGACGCGCCCCCACGCCAGCGGACGCTGCGCGCAGTACTCGACTGGAGCTGGGAGCTACTGACCGCGGCCGAGCGGGCGGTGCTGCGCCGGCTGGCGACCTTCGCCGACGGCTGCACGCTCGCCGCCGCGGAGACCGTGTGCTCCGGCGACGGCGTGCGAAGTTCGCAGGTGCTCGACCTGTTGGC
This sequence comes from Micromonospora sp. KC606, assembly GCF_004348675.1. Classification (GTDB taxonomy): domain Bacteria; phylum Actinomycetota; class Actinomycetes; order Mycobacteriales; family Micromonosporaceae; genus Micromonospora. The sequence continues at coordinate 6,444 of NZ_SMKN01000268.1, forward strand.
ACGACTGGTCGACCGCTCGCTGGTCGTCGTCTCGCACACCGCCGACGGCCCCCGCTACGGCCTGCTGGAGTCGGTATCCGCGTACTGCGAACAACAACTCGACTCGAGGGAGCGTGACCTGCACCGGCACGCGCACGCCGCGTACTACACCTCGCTCGCCGAGGAGGCCGCCACCCACCTGTGCGGACCAGACCAGCAGCGCTGGCTGCACCGCCTCGACACCGAGAGCAGCAACCTGCGCCGCGCGCTCGGCGACGACCGCTGCGCGCCTCGCCTGACGCGTGCGCTGGTGTGGTACTGGTTCCTGCGCGGGCGGCTCACCGAGGCACGGCGAGCAACGGCAGCCGCAGGCAGCGCCACCCTCGCGCTCGCGGCCTGGAATGCCGGGTTCCGGCTACTCAGCGGCGAGCCAGCGGACAGCAACGCCGCGCTGCGTCTGCATGACGCCGTCACCGACCCTCGCGAGCGGGCGATGGTCGGCTGGTTCCTCGGCTACGCCGCAACCAGGTTCGGCGACCTGTCGGTGGGTGAGACACTCACCCGTGCTGCGCTGGCGGCGTTCGAGGACCCCGGCGACCGCTGGGGCATCGCCGCCGCCCTCAGCGTCCGCGCCCTACAACGCCACGTCCGCGGCGATCTTCGCGGGACGCTCCTATGGCGCGTCAAGTGGTTGGGGAGGGTTTTCGAGGCGTCGGTAGAGGTCTCGGGCGATGTAGCGCTTGAGGCAGCGTTTGATCTCGCGGTCGGTTTTGCCTTGGGCGCGGCGGCGG
>NZ_SMKN01000269.1 GCF_004348675.1 Micromonospora sp. KC606
GTTCGGGCGGGGCCGGTTCACCGTCCTCTGGGTGGACCTGCGCGGCGAGGTGGCGGCGCTGCACGTGCTGGGCCGGCTGATCCGGGCGGGGCTGCGCCGCAACGGCCTCCCGTACGACGAACGGCCGTTCCGCCCGCACCTGACGATCGCCCGCCCCGGTGACCGGATCGACCGCTGCGATGTGGTGGCCGACTGCGTTGCCCTGGACGACTACCGGGGCCCGGAGTGGCCGGCGTCCGAACTGGTGCTGGTCCGCAGCCACCAGGGCCCCCGCCCCCACCACGACCGCCTGGCCCGCTGGCCACTCTGACCGCGCCCGCGTGCTCCTGACCGGCGTGCTCCTGCCTGCGCCCGCGTGCTCCTGACCGCGCCCGCGTGCTCCTGACCGCGCGTTTTCCTCGCTTCGCGGCATGGTGTGGTATCCGACGCGCCGGATGGCGCAGTTTGCGGCATGTGGGCGGCAGCCCGCGCTGCGGATAGCGCAGTTTGCAGCATTCGGTGACGGTTCGCCGCGCTTTCGCGGCCGGGTGGGGTGAATCGCCGCGCTTTTCGCCGTCGGGTGGGGTGGATCGCCGTGCGGCTCGCGGCCGGGAGCGGTGAATCAGGTGCCCTACCGGGCGCGGCGGGCGGAAAGGCGCCGGCCGCTGCCCGGTCGGGGACGCGTCACCAGGCCCAGGCCTCGGGGCCGGGACCGCCCTTGCCGACCGGCGGAAAGAGCGCGTCGAGCCGCTGCGTGGTCGCGTCGTCGATGGCCACGGTGAGCGCGCCGAGGCTGCCGTCGAGCTGGTCGACGGTACGCGGGCCGATGATCGGGGCGGTCACCCCGGGCCGGGAGAGCAGCCAGCCCAGCGCCACGTCGGCCGGGTCGTGGCCGAGGTCCGCGCAGAGCTTCTCGTACGCCTCGATGGTCGACCGGTGCTCGGCCAGCCCCTCGGCGGCCCGGCCGCTGGTGCCGCGTGCCGCGCCGCCCTCGGCCGTCTTGCGCAGCACCCCGCTGAGCAGCCCACCGTGCAACGGCGACCAGGGGATCACACCCAGGCCGTAGTGCTGTGCCGCCGGGATCACCTCCAGCTCCACGTGCCGGGTGAGCAGGTTGTAGATGGACTGTTCGGCCACCAGGCCGAGGAAGTTTCGCCGGGCCGCGGCGGCCTGCGCCTGCGCGATGTGCCAACCGGCGAAGTTGGACGACCCGACGTAGATGACCTTGCCCTGGGCGACCAGGGTCTCCATCGCCTGCCAGATCTCCTCCCACGGCGTGCTCCGCGACACGTGGTGCATCTGGTACAGGTCGATGACGTCGGTCTGGAGCCGGCGCAGCGAGTCCTCGCAGGCCCGGACGATGTGCCGGGCGCTCAGCCCCTGCTCGTTGGGCCAGTCGCCCATCCGGCCGTACACCTTGGTGGCGAGGACCACCTTGTCGCGCCGCCCGCCGCCCTGGGCGAACCAGCGGCCGATGATCTGCTCGGTGATCCCCTCACCGGTCTGCCAACCGTAGACGTTGGCGGTGTCGAAGAAGTTGATGCCGTGTTCCAGCGCCCGGTCCATGATGGCGAAGCTGTCCGGCTCGCCGGTCTGCGGCCCGAAGTTCATCGTGCCGAGGCAGAGTCGGCTCACCGAGAGGCCGGTGCGGCCCAGATTCGTGTACTCCATGGGACCACCCTGGCACGCCGGCATCTCGAGTGCCGCACGCCGCCAGGGTGGTCGGAGGAGATCAGGACGACTCGCGGGCCGCCGGTCCGCTGCCGAAGAGCACGTCGTCCCAGCTCGGCAGCCGCTTGCGCGGCTTGCCGCCGGCCTCGGTCGACTCGCCGCCGGCCCCCGTCGTGGCACCCGTGCGGCGCGGTCGCAGCACCGCCAGCGACGGTACGGCCGGGACCTCCTTCGGGGCGTCCGAGTCGTCGTCGAAGGCGGAACCCTGACCACCGCCGAGCAGTGCCGCCGCGCCCCCGGCGACGGCCCGCTGCCGGGGCGGGTCGCCACCGGCCAGCGCGGCCGGGGAGCGCGGGTCGAGCCCGCGAGCGCCGGTGCCGCCGACGGGCCGGTCGAGGGAGGCGAGCAGGGCGTCTCGCCCGGCCCGGATCGGGTCCCGGCCGGGCCGGGGCTCGGCGGGCGTCGGCAGACCGTGCCCACCCCGGCTCGGCTCGCCCCGCGACGGGCCGGGCAGCGCGTGGCCGCCGCGCTCCGGCGCCGGCTCCTGGCCCAGGATCGGGGTGGGGCGCTCGGCGCACAGATACTGCGCCATGTCGTCGTGCGGGGTGACATGCTGCCGGGTCTTGTCGAGATCCCACACCGCCTGCGCGGTGGCCTTGCCGGACGGCCAGGTGGCGATGACCCGCCAGGCGCCGTCGTCGCGCCGGTACGCGTCCCAGGAGATCTTCTCGGTGTCGATTCCGTGCTGGGCGAGCCGGCCGTTGACCACCTCGGCGAGTGGGGTCGCCTTCTCGGCGCCCCTCAGTCGGGTGCGCCGGGCGTGCTGGGCGAGCATGGCCCGCTCCTGGAGCACCGGGCCGGCGTACCGCAGGACGCGGTCGACGGGGACGCCGGCGATCCGGGCGACATCCTCGGCGGACTCGCCGGAGCGAATCCGGGCCTGGATGTCCCGTGGGGACAGCGACGGAGTCGGATCGGCGGCGGCCGGCACCACGGACAGTGGTGCGGCACCGGGCTCGGCGTGCAGCGCCGACGCGACGCGGTCGTCTATGGGGAGGGCGAGCAGGCGCCCGACCTCGTCGGCGAGCACCAGAGCCTGGCCGTCCTCGGAGAGGGCGACGAAGCGTACTGGGCGCATGGCGTTGCCTCCGTCCCGCTTCGCTGGCCGTCACGCCACGAGCCGGCCACCCGGGCGTCTCGCACCACCGTACGCTCCTCTACCCGAAGGTGGGGGATGCGACACCCGCATGTCGCGACTGAGCTGCGGCAATGATCACGGTGGGTGGCCGGGGGATGCTCCGTGACCACCCACCGTGACCGCCGATCAGAGTCGCTCGACCACGTAGTCGATGGCGGCGGTCAGCGCCTCCACGTCGGTCGGCTCGACCGCCGGGTAGAGCGCGACCCGCAACTGGTTGCGGCCCAGCTTCCGATAGGGCTCGGTGTCCACGATGCCGTTGGCGCGCAGCGCCTTGGCGATCGCCGAGGCGTCCACCCCGTCGGCGAAGTCGATGGTGGCGACCACGTTGGAGCGCAGCGCCGGGTCGGTGACGAACGGCGTGGCCACCTCGGAGCGCTCCGCCCAGCCGTACAGGATGGCGGCGCTCTCGGCGGTGCGCTTGGTCGCCCACGCCAGCCCGCCCTGCGCGTTCATCCAGTCGGTCTGCTCCGCGGCCAGGAAGATGGTGGCCAGCGCCGGGGTGTTGTACGTCTGCTCCAGCCGCGAGTTGTCGATCGCGGTGACCAGGTCGAGGAAGGCCGGGATGTAGCGGCCGGACTGCTTGATCTCGGTGGCCCGGGCGATCGCGGCCGGCGACATCAGGGCCAGCCAGAGGCCACCGTCGGAGCCGAAGCACTTCTGCGGGGCGAAGTAGTAGACGTCGGTCTCGCCGACGTTGACCTCCAGCCCGCCCGCGCCGGAGGTGGCGTCCACCAGCAGCAGGGCGCCCTCGTCGGCGCCGGCGACCCGGCTGATCGGCACCGCGACACCGGTCGAGGTCTCGTTGTGCGGGATGGCGTAGGCGTCCACGCCGGCCTCGGCGACCAGGGTCGGGGCGCTGCCCGGGGCCGACTTGCGCACGGTCGGTTCACCCAGGAACGGCGCGTCGGAGACCGACTTGGCGAACTTGGCGCCGAACTCGCCGAAGCTGGCGAACTGGGCCCGGTCCCGGACCAGGCCGAAGGCGGCGACCTCCCAGAAGGCGGTGGTGCCGCCGTTGCCGATGACCACCTCGTAGCCCTCGGGGAGGGAGAAGAAGTCGGCGATGCCGCGCCGCAGCCGGGCCACCTGGTCGCGGACGGTCTTCTGCCGGTGCGAGGTGCCCAGGAAGTCGGTCGCCACGTCGGCGAGGGCGGAGACGGCCGCCGGACGGACCTTGGACGGCCCGCAGCCGAACCGCCCGTCGGCGGGCTTGATGTCGTCAGGGATCCGGATGGTCGGTGCGTCAGCCACGGTTGTCTCGATCCTTCCGCGTGGGCGAGGGCGGGCCCGGTCCGGCAGCGCTGCCGGCCTTCATCCTCGCACCCGGACCGGCCCGCCCGGCGGTCGGTCCCGGCCCCGGAGCTGAGTCGTGCGCCACAGGCGGTCCGCCCTGCGGTGCGGCCGGTCCGTGGCCCGTGAGAAGCGCCACAACCGGGCGCGCGAGGGCCCCCGCCCGGCACGGGCGGGGGCCCTCGGGATACGCGGTCAGACGCCGTGCGGGATGGCGTCCCAGCCCTCGACCTCCTGCGGCTTGCGGGTGCCCGGCCCGACGTAGCGGGCGGACGGCCGGACCAGCCGCTGGAGCTTCTTCTGCTCCAGGATGTGCGCGCTCCAGCCGCCCATCCGGGCGCAGGTGAACATCGAGGTGAACATGTGCGCGGGCACCTCGGCGAAGTCCAGCACCACGGCCGACCAGAACTCGACGTTGGTGGCGAGCACCCGGTCCGGGCGGCGGGCCCGCAACTCGGCCAGCGCGGCCCGCTCCAGCGCCTCGGCGACCTCGAAGCGCGGGGCGCCCAGCTCCCGGGCGGTGCGGCGCAGGACCCGGGCGCGCGGGTCCTCGGCCCGGTAGACCCGGTGGCCGAAGCCCATCAACCGCTCACCGCGGTCGAGCACGCCCTTGACGTACCCCTCGGCGTCGCCGCTGCGCTCGACAGCCTCCAGCATGGTGAGCACCCGGGAGGGGGCGCCGCCGTGCAGCGGGCCGGAGAGGGCGCCGATGCCGGAGGAGATGCAGGCCGCGGCGTCGGCCCCGGTGGAGGCGACGATCCGGGCGGTGAAGGTGGAGGCGTTCAGGCCGTGCTCGGCGGCCGAGATGAAGTACGCGTCGACGGCCTTGACGTGCCGCGGGTCGGGCTCCCCCCGCCAGCGCTTCATGAAGCGCTCGACGATCGTCTCCGCCTTGTCGATCTCCTTCTGCGGCACGGCGGGCAGCCCCAGGCCGCGGGCGGACTGGGCGACGAAGGAGAGCGCGGTGACCGAGACCCGGGCCAGGTCCTCGCGGGCCTGCTCGTCGGAGATGTCCAACAGCTGCTGGAGACCCCAGTACGGGGCCAGCATGGCGACCGCGGACTGCACGTCGACGCGGATGTCGCCGGAGTGCACCGGCACGGGGAACGGCTCGGCCGGCGGCAGGCCGGGCCCGAACCGACCGTCGACCAGTAGCGCCCAGACGTTGCCGAAGGAGACCTGACCGATCAGATCCTCGATGTCCACGCCGCGGTAGCGCAGCGCGCCACCCTCGCGGTCCGGTTCGGCGATCTCGGTCTCGAAGGCTACGACGCCCTCCAGGCCCGGTTTGAAGTCGGCCATGTCGTCTCCTGGGTGTGGTCGGTACGCCCGCCGCGAGCCCGATCCGGTTCAGCACCGTAGGCGACCGTCTGGAATGTGTTCGTGACATCTTGCCTGGTGGGTAACCGGGTGCGCGACCCACCGCGGCTGTGCTGCGCGTGACATCCCCCCGGGTCGGCGACCGCGCCGCCTCGGCGAGACTGTGCCGTGCGGGCTGGCCAGCGTCGAGGGACGGCGGCAGCCCGACGGGAGGGAGAGGAACGTGACCGGCGACACACCCGTCCCGGCGGCCATGCGCAACGAGTACGCCGCTGACGTGGGCCTGTCCGAGGCCGGCCTGGCCGGCGACTGGCACACCCAGTTCCACCGCTGGTTCGCCGAGGCGGTCGCCGCCGGCCTGCCCGAGCCGAACGCGATGGTGGTCGGCACCGCCGACGCCGCCGGTCGCCCCAGCGGACGCACGGTCCTGCTCAAGGGCTACGGCCCGGAGGGCTTCGTCTTCTTCACCAACCACGACTCGCGCAAGGGCGTCGAGGTCGCCGTCAACCCGTGGGCCAGCCTGGTCTTCCCCTGGTTCCCGATGCAGCGGCAGGTGGTGGTCGCCGGGCGGATCGAGCGGGTGGACCGGGCCGAGACCGAGGCGTACTTCGCCAGCCGGCCGCGTGGCTCCCAACTCGGCGCCTGGGCCAGCACCCAGTCCCGGGTCATCCCGGACCGGGCGGCGCTGGACGCGGCGTACCGGGCGGCGGCGGAGCGTTTCGCCGACGTGGAGCCGATTCCGCCGCCGCCGCACTGGGGTGGGCTGCGGGTTCGCCCGCAGACGGTGGAGTTCTGGCAGGGCCGGGCCAGCCGGCTGCACGACCGGCTGCGGTTCCGGCGTACCGACGGCGGCGGCTGGGTCGTGGAGCGGCTGGCGCCGTGACCTCCCTACAGACGCCCCGGGGGCGCGCCGCGCGTCGCTGGGCGATCGACCTGCGCCCGTTGCGGGTGCCGGCGTACCGGCGGATCTGGCTCGGCAACACGCTCGCCATGTTCGGCTTCCAGTTGACCGCGGTCGCGGTACCGGTGGAGATGTACGCGCTGACCGGGGACTCGCTCTGGGTTGGGTTGCTCGGTGTCGCCGGCTTCGCTCCGCTGCTTGTCTTCGGGCTGTGGGGCGGGGCGGTGGCCGACGCCCGGGACCGTCGCCGGGTGCTGCTGGCCGGTTCGGCGCTGCTCTGGGCGTCGATGCTGGGTCTGCTCGGGCACGCGCTGTTCGGCACCGGCCACCCGGTGGTGTTGCTGGCTCTGGTCACCGTGCACTCCACCGCGTTCGCGATCAGCTCGCCGGCCCGGTCGGCGATCCTGCCCCGGCTGCTGCCGCCCGAGCTGCTGCCGGCGGGCGCCACGCTGAACTTCACCACCTTCACGGCCGCCTCGGTGGCCGGACCGCTGGTGGCGGGGCTGATCTTCGCGGCCTTCGGCGAGGGTGCGGGCCTGCCGGTCGCGTACGCGCTGGACGCGGTGCTCTTCACCGGGTTGGTGGTGGCCACCGTGCGGTTGCCCGCCATGCCGCCGGCGCCGCCGGTCGAGGGGGAGGCCCGCCGCGGCGGTCTGGCCAGCATCCTCGACGGGTTCCGCTACCTGGCCGCCACGCCGGTGCTGCTGCTGTCGTTCTGCATCGACCTGATCGCGATGATCCTGGCGATGCCGCGGG
>NZ_SMKN01000026.1 GCF_004348675.1 Micromonospora sp. KC606
GACAGCCGCTGGTCGTGCGCTACCGTGGCACCGATCAGCCCGCAGCGAAGCCGGTGCGAAACCGGCGCTGTCCCGCAACTGTGATGCCCCGCCGGAAGCGGGGACGAGCCAGGTCGCCTGCGGGCCGGTCGCGATACGCGCTCTCGAGGAAGGGCGCCTCGCGGACGGGCACGCGCAGCGGACCCTGTCGGCGAAGCACCACCTCGACCGACAGGAGGAACATGTCCCGCCGTACCCCCCGGCTCTTCGCCGCCGCCCTCGCGGTGGCGGCGCTCACCCTCGGCGCCTGCGCCGAGAAGACCTCGCACGACACCCCGGCCACCGGCAGTTCGGCGGACGCCGCCTTCCCGGCCACCGTCGGGAGGCTGACGCTGGAGAAGCGGCCCGAGCAGATCGTGTCGCTCTCGCCGACCGTGACCGAGATGCTCTTCGCCATCGGCGCCGGCAAGCAGGTCGCCGCCGTCGACGACCAGTCGAACTACCCGCCGGAGGCGCCGAGGAGCGAGCTGTCCGGCTTCCAGCCGAACGCCGAGGCGATCGCGGCCAGAGGCCCCGACCTGGTGGTCCTCTCCAACGACACCAACAAGATCGTCGACCAGCTCACCGCGCTGAAGATCCCGGTGCTGCTCACCCCGGCCGCGGCCACCCTGGACGACAGCTACCGGCAGATCACCGACCTGGGCACGCTGACCGGCCACCCGAGCGAGGCGGCCGACGTCACCCGGCGGATGAAGGACGAGATCGCCAAGCTCACCAAGGACCTGCCGCAGCGGCCGGAGAAGCTGACCTACTTCCACGAGCTGGGCCCCGAGCTGTACACCACGACCAGCAAGACCTTCATCGGCTCGATCTACGCCCTCGCGGGGCTGGAGAACATCGCCGACGGCGCCGACCCCGACGGCAAGGCCGGCGGGTACCCGCAGGTCTCCCAGGAGGTCATCGTCAAGGCCGACCCGGACTTCATCTTCCTCGCCGACGTGCAGCAGGCGAAGCAGAGCGCGGCGACCGTCAAGGCACGCGACGGCTGGGCCGGGCTGAGCGCCGTCAAGAACGACCGGGTCGTGGAACTCGACGACGACGTGGCCTCCCGTTGGGGCCCGCGCGTGGTCGATCTGCTCCGCGCGATCGTCGAGGCAACCGCCAAGGTCCCCGCGTGAGCCCGACCCGTCCGTGACGGTGCGCACCACGCCACTTCGGCGGGCCGGCACGCCCGACCCGGCCCGGCCCGCCGGCGTACCCGCCGGCCGGCCGGCCGGGCTGCGCAAGCGGTGGCTCGCCGCCGGTGTGCTGGCGGTGCTCCTCGCCCTGGTCGCCGGGGTCTCCCTCGGCCCGGTCAGCCTGCCGCCCGGCGGTGTCGCGGCCGAACTGCTCAACCTGCTGCCCGGGGTGCACCTCGACAGCGGGTTGACCGCCGGGGAGACCGCCATCGTCACCCAGCTGCGACTGCCCCGGGTGGTGCTCGGCCTGCTCGTCGGCGGATTGCTCGCCCTGGCCGGCGGGGCGTACCAGGGGGTGTTCCGCAACCCGCTCGCCGACCCGTACCTGCTGGGCGTGGCGGCCGGGGCGGGGCTGGCGGTCACCGCCGTCATCGCCCTCGGCGGGGCGAGCGACCCGCTGTCCGGGCTGCCGCTGGCCGTGCCGCTGGCTGCCTTCGTCGGCGCGCTCGGCGCGGTGACGATGACGTACCTGCTCGGCGCTGCCGGTGGGAAACGCCGCTCCCCGGCGACGCTGATCCTGGCCGGGGTGGCCGTCTCGGCGTTCCTCTCCGCCGGGCAGACCTACCTGCTGCAACGGCACTCCGACAGCATCCAGCAGGTCTACTCCTGGCTGCTGGGCCGGCTCGCCACAGCCGGTTGGCACGACGTCCTGCTGGTGCTGCCGTACTTCGCGCTCACCGCCGTCGTGGTGCTGCTGCACCGCCGGGAACTGGACGTGCTCTCCCTCGGCGACGACGAGGCAGCCGGCCTCGGGCTGCACCCGCAGCGCTCCCGGTACCTGCTGATCGCCGCCGCCTCGCTCGGCACCGCCGCGGCCGTGTCCGCCTCCGGCCTGATCGGTTTCGTCGGGATCATCGTGCCGCACACCGTGCGGCTGCTCGCCGGGTCGAGCTACCGGGTGATCCTGCCGCTGTCGATGCTCTTCGGCGCAGCGTTCCTGGCGATGACCGACGTGGTGGCCCGGACCGCCGCCGCGCCCGCCGAGATCCCGATCGGCGTGGTCACCGCCCTGCTCGGCGGCCCGTTCTTCGTCCTGGTGCTGCGAACCGCCCGGCGGGTGCTCTCGTGAACCCTGGTAGCACCGGCACCGGCACCGGCACCTCCCCGGCGGTTCAGGTGCGCGACCTGCACGTCACCCTCGGTGGCGCGCCGATCCTGGCCGGCGTCGACCTGACCGTCGCCGCCGGGGAGTGGGTCACCGTGATCGGCCCCAACGGCGCCGGCAAGTCGACCCTGTTGCGGGCCGTCGGCGGCCTGCTCCCCGCCGGGCACGCCGTCACCCTCTGCGGTACGCCGCTGCGGGCGATGCGTCCCCGCGCGCGGGCCCGGGTGGTGGCCACCGTCGCCCAGTCCCCGGTGGTGCCGGCCGGCATGTCGGTCCTCGACTACGTGCTGCTCGGCCGCACCCCGTACATCCCGCCGTTGGGCCGCGAGTCCGCCGCCGACCTGGCCGCCGTGCACGAGGTGCTGGACCGGCTGGACCTGGCCGCCTTCCACGGCCGGGAGTTGGCGACCCTCTCCGGCGGGGAGCGGCAGCGGGTCTTCCTGGCACGGGCGCTGGCTCAGGGCGCCACCCTGCTGCTGCTCGACGAGCCGACCAGCGCGCTGGACATCGGCCACCAGCAGGAGGTGCTGGAGCTGGTCGACCAGCTCCGCCGGGCACACGGCCTGACCGTGCTCGCCACCATGCACGACCTCTCCATCGCCGGCGAGTACGCCGACCGCCTGGTGCTGCTCGCCGACGGCCGGGTGGTCGCCGACGGCCCGCCCGTCGAGGTGTTGACGGAGGAACTGCTCGCCACCCACTACCGGGCGCACGTCCGGGTCGTCTCCGGCGAGCACGGCCCGCTCGTCGTCCCGGTCCGCCCGCGCTGACGGCGCTTCTGCCGCGACCTGCCGCAGATCGCGGTGTCCGTCGATGGAGATACCGCGACCCGGCGTACCTTGTGACGGCGGGAGTCCTCAGGCGGCGAGGGCGAGGATGGCGAAGAGGGCGCCCTGCGGATCGCGGAGGATGGCCCGCCGACCCTGGGGGGAGTCCCGGGGCGGGACGAGGACGGTGCCGCCCAGCTCCACCGCGCGGTCTGCGGCGGCGGCGTCGGCCACCGCGAAGAACACCGACCAGTACGCGTTCACCTCAACGGGCCGCCCCTCCGGCGGCGACGTCATACCGGCCACGATCCGCGCCCCGCACCGCCAGCCCGTGTAGGTGATCGACCCCGTCGGCTCGTCCATCGGGTGCCAGCCGAAGACCAACTCGTAGAAGCGCCCGGCGCCTTCCGGGTCCGGAGTGACCAACTCGTTCCAGGCCATCGCCCCGGGAACCCAGAGCACCTCCGCGCCGCGCATCGCCATCGGCTGCCAGACACTGAACGTGGCCCCGGCAGGGTCGGCGAAGACGCCCATCCGCCCCTGGTCGAAGACGTCGAAGGGGGCGACCAGCACCTGCCCGCCGGCCGCCTCGACCCGGGTGGCCGCCAGATCGGCGTCGTCGGTGGCCACGTACGTCGACCAGACCGACACCTGGTCGGAGACGGCCGGTGGACCGGCCCCCGCCACCGCTCGGCCGTCCAGCAGGAAGGTGGTGTAGCCGCCCGCCTCGGGCTGCCGGGACACCCGGTCGGTCCAGCCGAACAACTGCCGGTAGAAGCGTCTCGCGTCCGCCAGATTTGGGGTGGCCAGGTCGGCCCAGCAGGGCGTGCCAGGCTCGACGCCGCTCACGGTGACCCCCTCCGCTGGTGGGGTGGCCGGACGGCTCACCCTGCCGGCATCGTGGCACCGCCGGATCGGCCGCCGGGCCGGAACCGGACAAATGGTCAGGTGAAGCGGCGTTCCTCGTCCCGCCGGCACGGGGTGCCACGCGTACCGCCGCCCGGCCCCGCGCCGGCCACGGCTTTGCGTCAGCGTCGCGCCGCGACCCGCTGCCCGGGCGCCACCGGCAGCGGACGGACCAGCGCCGGCCCGCCGGGGAGCGGGGCCACGGTGCGTGCCCCGGCCGGAGCCACCGTGCGCGCCGCGGACGACGCGCCGCCGAGCGCCGTGACCAGGAAGGCGAAGGTGGCGTCCGCGATCGGGTCGGGTGTGCCGGGCACGGCGTAGTGCGTGACGTTGCTGCCCAGGGTCACCTGGCGGGTGCCGTCGGGGCTGTGCAGCGAGATCGCGCTGTGGCCGAAGACCAGGCCGTCGTGCCCCCAGTAGGGCCCGCCGGGCAGAGCCAGCCAGAACAGTCCGAGGCCGTACCCGCCCACCTCCGGCTGCTCGGGCACCAGCGGCACCGTGGTGCGCATCCGGGCCAGTTCGGCCCGGCGCAGCAGCCGGCCGCCGAGCAGGGCCCGGAAGAAGCGGTTCAGGTCGGCCGACGTGGAGATCAGCTCCCCGGCCGTCCACGCCCACGACATGTTCGTCTCGCTGAAGTCCCGCAGGGCGCCGTCGTACCAGGGCAGGTAGGCGGCGCTGTGCGGGCCGGCGATCCGGGTGCGGCGGCCCGGGAAGTACGTGTCGGTCAGCCGCAGCGGGCGGATCAGACGACGGCCGATCTCCTCGGTGGCGCGCCGTCCGGTCACCTGTTCGATGAGCAGCCCGGCCAGGATGTAGTTGGTGTTCGAGTAGTCGAACCGTTCGCCCGGCGCGCCGGTCCGTGGCGCGGCCAGCCCGAGCCGGACCAGCTGATCCGGGGTGAACGTGGTGTACCGGTGGCGTTCGACGTCCTCACCGGAGGTGAACAGGACGGTGTCGTAGTCACCGATGCCGCTGGTGTGGTTGAGCAGCATCTCGACGGTCACCCCGTCGACGGCGTACTGCGGCAGGTGGCGGTCGATCGGGGCGTCCAACGCCAGCCGGCCCTCGCCGACGAGTTGCAGCAGCATGGTGGCCACGAACGTCTTGGTGATGCTGCCGACCCGGTGCTGGAGGCAGTCCCGCATCGGCCGCCCGGTGTCCAGGTCGGCCAAGCCGCTCGCACCCCGCCAGCGGCTGCCGCCGTCGCGCGCCTCCGCAAACACGCCCACCATCCCGGCGTCGGTGACGGCGGACAGCCCGGCGGCCAGTGCCTCCCCGGGCAGTCGTCCCGCCGCCTCCGCCCGTTGCGGCGTGCCGGCCAGTCGTGCCGCGACCGCCAGCGCGCCGCCGGCCCCGGCCATCAGTAAACCTCGTCGTGACAGCTGCCTCGCACTCCCTCATGGACGATCACCGTCCATGGTCGCCGGTGTGGGCAAGCCGGGTCACGTCAGCCCAGCCATGGAAACCGACACACTCCCGCCCTTTCCGGATGAGCGCTATGGCCGTTGGTCAGGTGCGGGGGGAGACGCGGGATTCACGAGGCCGGCATCGTACGCGGCGATCACAAGCTGCACCCGGTCGCGGGCCGCGAGCTTGCTCAGCAGGTGTGAGATGTGGGACTTGACGGTCTTGACGGCGATGCTGAGGTGCGCGGCGATCTCGTCGTTGGACAGCCCCTGCCCGATGAGGCCGAGCACCTCGGCCTCCCGGGCGGTCAACTGATCGAGCCGGGACTGCGCGGAACCGGCAGCGACGGTGTGCCGCCGGTAGACGTAGTGCTCGACCAGGCGCGCCAGAATCGACGGGGCGAAGAGTGACTCACCGCTGTGCGTACGCCTGATGGCATTGAGTAGATCGTCGGGCCGGCTGTCCTTGAGTAGAAAGCCGCTAGCCCCGGCACGCAGAGCGTGGAACACATACTCGTCGAGGTCGAACATGCTCAGGACCAGCACCCGGGTGTGCGCGAGCTCCGAGAGCCGGCAGATGCCCCGGGTCGCCTCGATGCCGTCGAGCCGCGGCATCCTGACATCCATGATCACCACGTCGGGCGCGGTGGCCCTGGCGGTGGCAACAGCCTCCACACCGTCGCCGGCCTCCCCCACCACGGCGAGATCAGGCTCGGCACTGATGATCATCGCGAGGCTTTGCCGGAGCAGGGGCTCGTCGTCGACGAGTACGACCCGCACGGGCCGATCGCACTCGGTCACGCCGCCCCCTCGGGAATGATGGCTTCGAGGCGGAACCCCGCAGGTTCTCCCTGCTCCTTCGCCCGCGGCTCCGCCGTCAGGGTCCCACCCAGGCTGCTCACCCGTTCCCGCAACCCGATGAGGCCGTGGCCGGCGCCGGGCCGGACGGCCCAGCCCCGGGTCGGCCCGGCGTCGTCGATGGTCACGCTGACCGCCGCCGGGGTTCGCGTCAGGCGGACGTCGACGGTGGTCGAGCCGGCGTAACGCGCGCTGTTGGCCAGCCCTTCGCGGACGACCCGGCAGATCGCCACCTGAGCGCCCGGAGACACGGCGCCGAACTCTTCCTGGGTCAACTCCACGCGCAGGCCGGCCCGGCGGGCACCCTCGATGATCTCCGGCAGGGATGCCAGGGTCTCCGTGGGGTGGCGGGCGGGACGGTCGTCGACCTCCCGCAGCGCGTCCAGCATGCGGCGCAGTTCGACCGTCGCCTTCCGGCTGATGGCTTCCACGTCCTCGATGGCGGCCAGCAGCGCCTGATCGTCCGGCTTGCGGGCGTGCAGATGCGCGGCGGCCGCCGCTCGTACGGTGATCATGCCGAGGCCGTGGGAGACGATGTCGTGCAGGTCGCGGGCGAGGCGCAGGCGCTCGGCGAGCACCGCCTCCGCGACATCCCGCCGCGCCATCGCCCTCTCGTGCTCGGCCCGCTCGACCAGCAGCCGGACAATCGCCCAGACGGAGACCGCCGCGAAGCCGAACAGCAAAACGGTGACCCACGGCCAGGTGAGCCCGAGCGCGAGGACGGCCATCATCACGATGAGCAGCGCACCGGCCGGCAACAGTAGCCACGATTGACGGGAGCGACGCCGGCTCTCGGTCATGCGGTGAACCCTACCGTTTTCCGGTTCTCCCGGTTGTGTCGGTGGGTCCGTGGTCCCTCGGTCATCTTGATCCGGGAGGTCGCGGGTACCCGCATCGGACCACGGTCTGACGGGCTCAGGGCCGACAAAGGACTCCGGATACCGCCCACGGCCCGATGTTCCGTCGCGCTCCGCCTGGTTGTTTGGAGTACGGCGGGTGGCACCACCTCCCGCAAGAGTCTCTAGAGATCGCCCGGGAGGGTCGTTGTACAGGCGCGTGGTAATGGTGGTCGCAGCGGCCCTGTTCTCTCTGCTGGCTCTGGTGGCGGTGATCGTCACCGATCTGCACGACCGGGACTTTCCGCAGGCCATAGGCGCGGAAAGCAGGCTGGGCCTGGACTTCGGGGAATCGCAGTTCAGCGACCGGGAGGCGTTCTCGGCACTGGCGCAGATGGATGCCGACTGGAACCTGGGACTGGTGAGGATCGCACCGGACCTGGCCGGCGACAGCGACGGGCTCGTTCTCGTTGCCCTCAACGACGGGAGCCTGCCCGCGACGTTCCGCTGGTTCAGCGGCTCCGGTGTGGGAAAGGTCGTTGGCAGGGATCGGCTGGCCAACTCCTCGCCCGACGGATCCTATCTCGTCACAGGCGACAGCGCCCGGCTCGGCGAGTTCGAGAGCCGGCTGGGCAGCGCGGGCGTACGGGTGACCCGAACCGACGCGTCCATCACCGACAGTCTCCGGTTCGCCATGCGGGAGGGCGGTTTCGCCGCGGCCGTCCTGGCCGCATTCGCCCTCATCGCGGCGCTGGCGCTGTTCTGGCTGTCGATGAAGGCGCGTAGCCGCGCGCTCCGGGTGCTCGGTGGCTGTCCCACGTTGCGTATCCAGGCACAGGACCTGGGCGGGTTCGCGGCCGCACTGCTCGTTCCGGCAGCCGCTGTCACTCTCGCGGCCGCCGGCTACGTAGGCCTTGCTCGTGGTTGGCTGTACGTCAGCGTCTTCGTCAAGGCGCTGGCCGGCGTGGAGATCGCGGTCATCGCCGTGTCACTGCTGGTTGCCCTGGCCATGTCGGCCTCCGCTTGGCCTAGTGCCACCATGCTGGCCACCCGCCAGCCCGCGGTGAAGAGCCTGCGCTCGGCGGCCGTGATCCTCCAGGCGCTGACCTTCCTGTTGGTAGTGGGCGCGGCCGGACCGGCCTGGTCGGCGTATCGCAGTTCGTCCGCCACCGCCGCCGAGATGGCGCAGTGGAAGAACCTGGCGGACCAGGTCGTCGTCCAGTTCGGGATCAGCGACGAGGAGATGACCAGCCTCGAACCGCAGATCGGCAACCTGATCAAAGACGGTGAATCGGCCGAAGCGGTCGCCTTTTCGTACACCTTTTCGGCGGAGCAGTGGGAGGGCGATTTCGGCGACTACTCGGCGGTCAGCTTCGTGAACCAGCGATGGCTCGACCTGATGACCACGAGCGCGCCGCCGGACGCGCTCACGCCGGTGCCGTACGACCGCGTGAAAGACATGGTCACCCGAGAGTTCGGCGAGACGTTCAAACTGTGGTCGAGAAGCCAGGGTGCCAGTGGGGAGATCCTGTCGGGCTTCGGATACCTGCGGCCCGCGGACGGATTCCGACTGCCGGTCGGTCGGGGTGGCGGCGGCGGGAGTCTGAGTTTCCTGGACGATGTCCTTGTCGCCGTCATGCCGTCCCTGCACTCGACGATCAATGACCAGGACCTGACGTCGATGGCCTCGAGCAGGAACATCCTGTTCACCGGCGTAGCGGCCACCCAGGCGTTGTTCGAGCGCAACAGGCTCGCCGCAGCGGCCCTGAGAGACCGGGGGGTCAAGGGCGAACTGGGTGTCGTCTACGTCGCGGAGGACGGGATTCTTCGGGCGCAGTTCATGGCGTACCTGGTCTGGCTGATGAATCTCGCGCTCGCCGCCCTGGTCGTCGCCTTCGCGGTCGCGGCCGCGATCAGTGCATTGATCACGGCCCTGTTGCACGCGAGGCGCGACTTCCCGTTGAGGTTGTCCGGCCGGTCGTGGGCGCGGATTCTGCAGAGCCGGGTGGTCAAGGAGTTGCTGGCCAGCGTGGCGCTCGTGGCCCTGGTCGCGCTGTTTCAGAGACCCGAGGCGATGGGGCCCCTGCTGGTGGCCGCGCTGTTGGGGGTGTTCGTTGTTCCGCTGAGCCATCTGTGTGCCGCGAACTGGTGTTTCGCCGGTGTCAGCAGGCGTCGAATCTGATGGGAGTTCCAATGCTGGTTGAGGCCGAGGACGTTTCCGTGGCGATCGGCGGGCGGCAGGTGCTCGACGGCGATTTCGTACGCTGCGAGCCCGGGACGATGACCGCCCTGGTCGGCCCGAGCGGGTCCGGGAAGACCACGCTGCTGCACTGCCTCGGGCTGCTGTTCCCGGTCAATCGGGGCCGCATCCTGATCGATGGGAGGGACGCCACGAAGTACGGCTCGGCGGCGCGGCGCCGGTTCTGGCGTGACCACGCGGCGTTCGTGTTGCAGGACTACGGGATCATGGATGAGGAGTCGGTCGCCTTCAACGTCTCAATGCAGTCGAGCCTGCTGGGCAGGCGGGCCACCGGCGACGGGAAGCGGCTGGAGCAGGTTCTCGAGCAGACCGGGCTGGCGGGCCGGCAGGACGAGGTGGCCAGCCACCTCAGCGGTGGCGAGAAACAGTGGCTCGCGCTGGCCCGCGCCATCTACAAGCGAGCCGCGGTCGTGTTCGTCGACGAGCCCACCGCGTCGCTCGACGCCGCCAACCGGCGAAAGGTCATCGCCCTGTTCGCGGAGTTCGCCGCGAGTGGTCGCACGGTCATCGTGTCCACGCACGACTCGGAAATGATCGAGGCCTGCAGCTCACGGCACGAGATCGGGAGCGGACGAACTGCCGCGCACCCCGTCAGTCAGTCCCACTAGGGCGGAAGGACTCCCCATGTCACTGGAATCCAAGATCGCGATCTGCGCTGTGGTGGTGGTCACCGTCGGCGCGGGCGCGGCTGCGGTTCTCGGCGGTGTGATCCCGATGTCGAGAAACACTCACCCACCTTGCGGGGAACTACCAACCACGGCCGAGGCCACTGCGGCGCTCACCAGGAACCAGGCCTTCGCCACCGACATCGAGGCGTTGGGGAAAGGCATCTCCGTCAACGTGGGCTCGCCGTGCCCCAAGGGCCAGGACCGTGCGCTGATCCAGGTGACCTACGGATCGAAGCCCGAGCGTGAGGCCATCGACAGCCTGCTCGCGCGCCGTGACGGGTTCGGTGTTCCGATGTATCTCGTCGAGAAGTAGCGGAGTGACCGGGTCGTCGGTCGACAACGCCACCACCGCGACGTCGGCGGCTGCGCCCTTGCTGCGGGCGGTCGTGCGTCTGCCGCAGGTCGGGACGCCAGTCAGCCCAACGGGGCGGGCAGCGGGGCGGTGTGCAGCACGGTGAGTCGGGAAACCGCCCGGGTCAGCACCACGTAGAGCCGGTGCAGGCCACGTGGCTCGGCGGCCACGATCGCGGCCGGCTCGACGACGACCACGTGGTCGTACTCCAGGCCCTTGACCAGGGTCGCGGGGACCACGGTGACCCGCGCCGCGGCCTCGACGTCGTCGGCGGTCGCGGTGTCGATCCCGGCGGCGGCCAGCGCCGCGCGCAGCCCGGCCACCGCGTCGTCGGCGGTGATCACGCCGACCGAGCCGTCGTGGCCGAGCGCCGCCCGCACCTCGGCCACCGTCGCGGCCGTCAGGTCGGTCACGGTACGCACGTCCAGCGCGCCGTCGCGGCGCAGCGACTCGGCCGGGGGCACGTCGACGGCGAGTGCCGGCAGCAGCCGGTTGGCGAACGCGACCACCGCGGCGGGCACCCGGAAGCCGACGCTCAGCGGCACCACCGTCGCGTCCGGCTTGCCCAGGTGGGCCAGGGACTCCCGCCAGTCGGTGGCGGCCCAGGGCGCGGTGCCCTGGGCCAGGTCGCCGAGGAGGGTGATCGAACCGTGCTCGCTGCGCCGGGCGATCGCCCGGCACTGCATCGGGGAGAGATCCTGTGCCTCGTCGACCACCACGTGTCCGTAGCCGCCCGGGCGTTCGACCAGCCCCGCCGCCTCGTCGACCAGCACCGCGTCGGCGGCCGTCCACCTCGTTGCCTTCGGGGTGCGGCCGAGTCTCGTGCCGGTCGCGTCCCGGCCCGCCGGGGCGCCGAGCGAACGGCTCTGGAGCAGTGCCTGCTCGTCGGCGGTGAGCAGTCCGTCGGCCGCCGCCGCGAGCGCGTCGGCGTCGGACCAGAGTCGGTGCAACAGCCCTTCCGGGGTCAGCGCCGGCCAGACCGCGTCCAGGAAGGCGGTGACCGGCTGCGCCTTGCCCATCCGGCGCAGCCAGGCGTCGTTGGGCGATTCGGCGCGCCGCGCCTCGGACTGGCGTTGCAGCAACCCCACCACCCGGGCGCGGACCCGTTCCCGCCCGGTGGCGTACGGCAGGCCCTCGCCGCGGGTCTCCTCGACCACCCGGTGCAGCGGGTCCAGGCCGATCCGCCAGCGGTACGAGCCGTCCGACACCATGATCGGCTCGGTGGGTGTACCGATGTGCGCGTCGACGGCCCGGCGCAGCACCTGGGCCATCCGGACGTCGTGCTTCAGCACTGCCACGGTGGGGTCGTCGACCGCCCGGACCGGCACCCGGGCGACCAGGTCCTCCACGGTGGCCTGCGCGACCTCGACCTCGCCCAGCGCGGGCAGCACCGCCGCGATGTACGACAGGAACGCCCGGTTCGGACCGACGATCAGCACACCCGATCGGCGCAGCCGTTCCCGGTGCAGGTAGAGCAGGTACGCGGCCCGGTGCAACCCCACTGCGGTCTTGCCGGTGCCCGGCGCGCCCTGGACGCAGATCGAGTCTGCCAGGTCGGCCCGGACCAGTTCGTCCTGCTCGGGCTGGATGGTGGCGACGATGTCCCGCATCGGGCCGACGCGGGGACGTTCGATCTCGGCGGTGAGGATCCGGCTGGCGGTGCCCAGCTCCTCACCCCGGTCCAGGTGCTCGTCCTCGAAGCTGGTCAGCACCCCGGCGTTGAAGCCGAACCGGCGGCGGACGGAGACGCCCTGCGGATCACGGGCGCTGGCCCGGTAGAACGACCGAGAGACCGGGGCCCGCCAGTCCAGCACCAGCGGTTCACCGAGGTCGTCGGTGACGTGCCGCCGCCCCACGTGGTAGTCCCGCCCGGCGTGGTCGGGGTCGACCGGCCCGAAGTCGAGCCGGCCGAAGAAGAGCGGCGTGGTCGGGTCGTCGGCCAGCTCCTTGACCCGCCGGGCCATGTGCCGGCCGAGCTGCTCGGCGGTGTACGCGTCCCCCGCGACCTTGTCACCGGTGGCGAAGAGCGCCTCGGCACGGTCTCGCATCCGGCGCAGGGCGGCGCGGGAGGCGTCCAGGTGGGCGCGTTCGGCGGCGAGTTCGCCGTCCAACGACTGTTCTTGGGCGTGCAGGGTCATCCACGTACTCCTCGACACGGGAAACAACACTGCCGCTCGCGTTTCCGACAGGGTGGTCGGCGCGGGGACGTCCGCTGCGGTGCTACACACCGCGGCCGCCGGGCGGGACAGAGCAGTTTACTCCGGGCGACGGGCCGGGCAACCGGATTTTCGCCGGTGGGCGCAGAACCGCTGGGGTCCGGGCGCGGCCCTGAACCGGCTGTGGAACCTGGGTGCGAATATGGTTCGCCCGGGGGCGCTGCTCCCCGTCACCTATCGATCGTCCCAGCCGGGAACACGGGGGAGGCGACCCGGGCTCTGCTGGTCCACGGCCTCCAGGTCGATGACCCAGATCTGTCTTCAAGTCCCATAGTCTGCGCTCAAGTCCCGTGCTGGTCACCGGCGTACGGTCAGCCACCCGGGGGACGCGCCGGTCGAGGCGGGCCCGAGGGTGCGGGGTTGGCCACTTCCGGGCCGGCCCGCTGAGCCGGGCGCGTACGGCGGGGATACGGTCGGGCCATGGCTGAGCGCGTGGCCCGCCCCCGGGTCGGACACATCCAGTTCCTCAACTGTCTGCCGATCTACTGGGGGCTGATGCGTTCCGGCGCGCTGCTCGACGTCGACCTGCACAAGGACTCGCCGGACCGGCTCAGCGCGGCGCTCGTCGCCGGTGACCTGGACATCGGGCCGATCACCCAGGTGGAGTACCTGCGGCACGCCGACGAGCTGCTGCTCCTGCCGGATCTGGCGGTCGGCAGCGACGGGCCGGTGCTCTCGGTCAACGTGGTCTCCACCCGGCCCCTGGCGGAGTTGGACGGCGTGCGGGTCGCCCTCGGCTCGACCTCCCGGACCGGGGTGCTCCTGGCCCAGCTCCTGCTCGCCGAGCGTTACGGGGTTCGTCCCGACTACTTCCGCTGCCCGCCCGACCTGACCCAGATGCTGCTGGAGGCCGACGCCGCGGTGCTGATCGGCGACGTGGCGCTGCGCGCCCTGTACGAGGCACCCCGTCGTGGGCTGGAGGTCACCGACCTGGGCCAGGCATGGCGGGACTGGACCGGCCTGCCCATGGTCTTCGCCGTCTGGGCGGTACGCCGCGACTTCGCCGCTGCCCACCCGGGCATGGTGAAGGAGGTGCACGAGGCGTTCCTGCGCTCCCGTGACCTCTGTCTCGCCGAGCTTGACCAGGTCGCCGAGGCGGCGGCCCGCTGGGAGCCGTTCGACACCGCGACCCTGGCCACCTATTTCCGCACCCTCGACTTCTCTCTGGGTGAGCGGCAGGTGGCCGGGCTGCGCGAGTTCGCCCGGCGGGCGGCGGTGGCCGGGGAGACCCCGCCGTTGCCGGCGACCGGCCCGCAGTTCTTCGCCGGCTGAGCCGGCCGAACCGCTCAGACGTCCTTGCCGAGCACCGCCTCGGTGATCTTCTGACAGTTCTTCATGCCGTACTCGTAGCCCAGCCCGATCGGGTAGCGGACCATCACGCCCATCGTCCAGTCGTCCGCGATCGCCAGGCAGTTGACGTGGATCTCCTGCTCCCGGGTCCGGTCGACCCAGCCGTTCTTGATGGCGATGGTTCGGCGCTCGGCAGCGGGGAACGCCTTGCGGATGCCGAAGTCACCGGTGCCGCGGACCAGCCGCATCTCGTTCAGCAGCCACTTCGTCCACTTCGGACCGGCCGCGCGCCCGTCCTTGATGCAGGCGCCCAGCCGGGCGGTGTCCCGGGGGGAGAGGTTCGTCCGGCTCCAGCCCTTGTCGGCGGACGGGCTGCTGTCGGTGGTCTCGCAGATCGAGATCATCCGCTTGATCGAGGCGGACCGCCCGACGGAGTTGTAGAACTGCTCGGTCCGGGTGTTGTCGCTGTCCCGGATGATCAGCGTCGCGTCGGCGAGTTTGGCGTCGCTCGGGGTCTTCCCGTCCTCGGCGGTGGTGCGCAGATAGTCGGCGACGATCCAGGACTTGATCAGCGAGGCGGTGGTGCTGGTCTCGGCCATGTTCTCCGAGCCGATGAACTTTCCGGTCCGGGCGTCCAGGACGCTCCAGGCGTACCAGCCCTTGAGATTCAGGTCGACCTGCTCGTTCTGGAACGGCAGCGGCTCCAGCGACGGCGACGGCGTCGGGGACGCGGCCGGCCGGCTGCTGCGATCGGACGGCTGGCTGGTGGACCGCTCCGTAGTGGACGGGTCGCCCCAGCGGGCGGCCGCCGCCGAGGCCAGCGGGGAACCGGGGAGCAGTCGCAGCGACACCAACACCAGACCGATCAGCAGGGCGGAGAAGGCGGCCAGCCGCAGCACGGACGAGTCACCGCGCCGTCCGCGCCGGTTGCCGGCCATCAGAGCTTCCCGACCGGCTGCTGCGGCACCTTGAGGGCCGCGCCGGGCTGCGGCGTGACCAACTGGGTGGCGACGCTGGCGCAGACCTTCGCACCGTATCCGAGCTTGCTCTTCTGCGGGTAACGCAGCATCACGGCGAGGCTCCATTTGTCGGTGACGGCAAGGCAGTTTACGTGCCAGTTGCCGTCGTAGTTCAAAGCCGTCCAGCCGTTCTTGATGCTCACCGGCCCCTGTGCCTTGATGGCGGCGGGCAGGCCGTCGATGATGCCCCATTTGCCGCCGCCCGAACGCAACTGCTGGTCGGTGACGCTGCCGCGGACCTTGGCCATCTCGTCCAGCACCCACTTCGTCCACTTCGGGCCGGCGGCCCGACCGTCGGCGACGCAGTCGCCGAGGCGGACGGCGTCGCGGGGGGACATCCGGGTGAAGCTCCACCAGCCCTCGTACGGGGACACGTTGCCGCGCTTGGTGTCGGTCAGGCCGCAGATCCTGATGGCCCGCCGGATGACCGGGTCGGGCTGTCCGTTCCCCTCCACCCGGTACGTGCCGCCGGCGGCGGCGAAGACCTTGTTCGCCCCGGTGTCGTCACTGTCCCGGATCGCGGTGCTCGCCGCCTTCTTCAACGCCGCCGGCGGCTCCTTGTCGCCGAGTTGGCGCAGGTAGTCCGAGACGATCCAGACCTTGAGCATGGACTCGGTGGAACTGGTCCGCGCCATGTTCTCCGAGCCGGCGATCTCACCGGTTTCCCGGTCCATCAGGGCCCAGCCGAAGAACTCGCCGGTGAAGTTCACCGAGACCTTGCCGGCGGCCAGGGTCGGTGCCGGGGGCTCGGTGGGCTCGGGAACGGGGACCTGCTCGGCCCCGCCGCCGAGGCCGCCGTCGCCGTCGGACAGCCGCGCGTACGCGGCCGGAACCAGCAGACCGACGCCGAGCAGGACCGCAGCTACGGCGAGCACCATGATCACGCGAGATCGCATGAGTGGGTGAACTCCAGATGTCAGGGCCGGGGGGACCGGCTGTGCCGTCAGGGGTCGACTCGATCGCCCGGCCGGGGGATGGTGGCCGTTGTCGGCGATCGTCAGCAGCCGATCGGTGTGACGGGGGAAGTCTACTTTCGGAAAGGCGACACGCCAGTTCCGACGCGTATGTAATTGCTGTGAAGGCGGGTTATAGAACCGATATGCACGACTTGGGGGGATTCATCTTGAAGAAGTGGCACAAGTCATAGCCGGTTTCCGGTCGATGCCGCCGGGCGGCGGCAGCCCGGCGACCCGAGGGATCTCGGAATCCTGTTACACCCTCTGGTGTCGAATAGATGGAGCTGTAACACTTGGGGCATGTATGGCAACGACTTCGCCGCGGTGGATGCTCCCGACGGTGGCCTCCTCGGCCAGGTCGAGGCGGCTGAGGCGGCACTGCGCGCCGCGGCGGCCCGTGGTCGCGGCGGCGCAGTGGCAGCCGGCGCCGATCCCGAGTCGTACTTCGCCGACGTGATCAACGCCGACCAGAAGATCGAACCGCGCGACTGGATGCCGGAGGCGTACCGGAGGACGTTGATCCGACAGATCGCCCAGCACGCGCACTCCGAGATCGTCGGGATGCAACCCGAGGGAAACTGGATCAGTCGCGCGCCGTCGCTGAAGCGCAAGGCGATCCTGCTGGCCAAGGTGCAGGACGAGGCTGGCCACGGCCTCTACCTCTACGCCGCCGCCGAAACCCTGGGAGTCAGCCGCGACGAACTGGTCGACCTGCTGCTCAGTGGCCGGCAGAAGTACAGCTCGATCTTCAACTACCCGACGCTGACCTGGGCCGACGTCGGCGTCGTCGGCTGGCTGGTCGACGGTGCGGCGATCGTCAACCAGGTGCCGCTGTGCCGCTGCTCCTACGGGCCGTACGCGCGGGCCATGATCCGGGTCTGCAAGGAGGAGTCGTTCCACCAGCGGCAGGGCTACGAGATCCTGCACACCCTCGCCCACGGCACCCCGGCGCAGAAGGCGATGGCGCAGGACGCGGTCGACCGCTGGTGGTACCCGTCGCTGGCGATGTTCGGCCCGCCGGACGGCGACTCCACCCACTCCGCCCAGTCCATGGCCTGGAAGATCAAGCGCTTCTCCAACGACGAGCTGCGCCAGCGCTTCGTGGACATGTGCGTGCAGCAGGCCGAGACGCTCGGCCTCACCCTGCCCGACCCGGGCCTGCGCTGGAACCCCGAGCGTCAGGCGTACGACTTCACCCAGCCCGACTACGACGAGCTGATGCGGGTCATCTCGGGCGACGGGCCGTGCAACCGGCAACGGATGGCACACCGGCGGCGCGCCCACGCCGAGGGCGCCTGGGTCCGCGAGGCCGCCGCGGCGTACGCCGCGAAGCGGGCGCGGCACGAGGAGAGGGTGGCGGCGTGAGCGAGCGAACCGGTCGGCCAGGCGAACGGCAGCCTTCGCCGCTCTGGGAGGTCTTCGTGCGGGCCCGGCGTGGGCTGTCGCACACCCACGTCGGCAGCCTGCACGCCCCCGACGCCGAGCTGGCCCTGCGCCACGCGCGGGACCTCTACACCCGCCGACAGGAGGGGGTGTCGATCTGGGTGGTCCCGTCCGGCGCGATCACCGCGTCCAGCCCCGACGAGAGGGACGCCTTCTTCGACCCGGCCGCCGACAAGGTGTACCGCCACCCCACCTTCTACGAGGTGCCGGACGGGGTGGCCCACCTGTGAGCGCGAGGAGTGAGCCGGTTCTGCGAGCCCCGCAGTCGGGAACGGAGACCAGCCCTGTGAGCGCGAGGAGTGAGCCGGTTCTGCGAGCCCCGCAGTCGCGAACGAAGACCAGTCCTGTGAGCGCGAGCGGCCCCTTCGAGTTCACCCTCGCCCTCGGCGACGACGCGCTGGTCGCGGCGCAGCGGCTCGCCGAGTGGACCTCCCGCGCGCCCGAGATGGAGGAGGACGTCGCGCTGTCCAACATCGCCCTCGACCAGCTCGGCGCGGCCCGCCTGCTGCTCACGTACGCGGGCGAGCTGGAGGGCGCCGGCCGGGACGAGGACGCGCTGGCGTACCTGCGTGACGACCGGGAGTTCCGCAACTGCCTGCTGGTGGAGCTGCCCAACGGCGACTTCGCGGTGACCATGGCGAAGCTGTTCTTCCTGGCGGCGTACCAACTTCCGCTCTACACCGCACTGGCCGGCTGCGGCGACGAGCAGCTGGCCGCGATCGGCGGCAAGGCGCGCAAGGAGTCCGCGTACCACCTGGACCACGCCGCGCTGTGGGTGCGGCGGCTCGGTGACGGCACCGGGGAGTCGCACCGCCGGATGCAGGCCGCCGTCGACGGGACCTGGCCGTACGTCCACGAGTTGTTCGCGGCGGACCCGGCGGCGCCGGTCGACCCGGCCACCCTGCGGGCCGACTTCGACGCCACCGTCACGACCGTGCTCGCCGAGGCGACCCTGACCCGGCCGGAGAGCGGCTGGGCGCCGGCCGGCGGCCGGGACGGCGTGCACACCGAGCACCTGTCGTACCTGCTGGCGGAGATGCAGGTGCTGCACCGTGCCCACCCCGGGGCGCGGTGGTGAGCGCGAGGAGTGCAGCGCAGCGGAGCCCCGCAGTCGCGAACGAAAGGCTGGCACTGTGAGCGCGAGGAGTGCAGCGCAGCGGAGCCCCGCAGTCGCGAACGAAAGGCTGGCACTGTGAGCGCGAGGAGTGCAGCGCAGCGGAGCCCCGCAGTCGCGATCGGAGGCTGGCACTGGTGAGCACGGCGAGGGCCGCGGTGGCGGCGGTGGTGGACCCGGAGATTCGGGTGATCACCATCGACGAGCTGGGCATCCTCCGGGCGGTGGACGAGGATCCGGCGACCGGCCGGGTGACCGTCACGATTACCCCCACGTACACCGGCTGCCCGGCGATGGACGTGATCCGGGCGGACATCCGCCGGGCGCTGGCCGCCGCTGGCCACCCGGACGCGGAGGTACGCACGGTCCACGCGCCCGCGTGGAGCACCGACTGGATCTCCGAGCGCGGGCGGGCGAAACTGGCCGAGGCCGGCATCGCCCCACCCCCGCCGGCCGCGTCCGGCGGGGTCGTGCCGCTGACCCTGGCCGTGCGTTGCCCGCGCTGCGGCTCGCCCGAGACCGAGCAGATCAGCCGCTTCGGCTCCACGGCGTGCAAGGCCCTCTGGCGCTGCCGCGACTGCGCCGAACCCTTCGACCACCTGAAGGCGTTGTGACTGTCACGATCACCCGGCCGGCCCGCCGCCGGCCGGTCTTCCACCCGCTGCGGGTCGCCGCCGTCGACCGGCTCACCGACGACGCCGTGGCGATCACCTTCGCCGTGCCGGAGGAGTTGCGGGAGATCTTTGCGTTCGCCGCCGGCCAGCACCTCACCGTGCGGCGTCCGGCCGGTTCCGCCGATGCCGACGGCGCGGACGTGCGGCGGTCGTACTCGATCTGCTCGGCGCCGGACGAGCTGGCCCGGCACGGCCGGTTGCGGATCGGGGTGCGGGAGGTTCCCGGCGGCGCGTTCTCCGCGTACGCCTGCGGCGCCCTGCGGCACGGTGACACCGTCGACGTGCTGCCCCCGCTCGGGCACTTCACCACGGCGTTCGCGCCGGACCGGGTGCGCCGCTACGGCGCGGTGGTCGCCGGTTCCGGCATCACCCCGGTGCTCTCGCTGGTCGCGACCGCCCTGGCCGTCGAGCCGGCCAGCACCTTCACCCTGGTGTACGGCAACCGTACGGCCAACACGGTGATGTTCGCCGAGGAGTTGGCCGACCTGAAGGACCGCTACCCCACTCGGCTGCACCTGGTGCATGTGCTCTCCCGCGAGCGGGGGGAGTCGCCGCTGCTGTCCGGCCGGATCGACGCCGAGCGGCTGACCCGGCTGCTGGACACCATCGTGCCCGGCGAGGCGATCGAGGAGTGGTTTCTCTGCGGCCCGTACGGGATGGTGGTGGACGCCAAGGCGGTGCTGGCCGGGCGCGGGGTGCCGGAGTCGGCGGTGCGCAGCGAGCTGTTCCACGTCGACACCCCGCCGGAGCCGGTCCGCCGCCCGGCCGGTGAGCCGGGAGCGGGCACGGAGGTGACGATCGTGCTGGACGGCCGCTCGTCGACCTTCACCATGGGGCGTGCGGAGCGGGTGCTGGACGCCGCGCTGAAGGTCCGCGGCGAGCTGCCGTACGCCTGCAAGGGCGGGGTCTGCTCCACCTGCCGGGCGAAGATCGTCGACGGCGAGGTGACGATGGCGCGCAACTACGCGCTGGAGCCGGCCGAGGTCGCCGCAGGGTACGTGCTCACCTGCCAGTCCAGCCCGACCACCGACACCCTCACCGTCGACTACGACGCGTGAGGCGGCGGGCGGTCCAGTGGGTGAGGTCGGAGTGGTGCTCGACGAGCTTCACCGGCTCGCCGCAGGCCTCCTCGATCACCTTGACCGCGTCGTCCAGGTGCGCCGGCGACGTGGCCGCGATTCTCAGCAGCGCCAGGCAGGAGAGAAGCGCTGCCCGTCGACGGACTGACATGCTGATACATCGTTCGACGCACTTTGCCGCCGGTCGCCGCCAGCTGAAGGGCGCTGACCACCCGCTCGGGGATCCCGCGTTGGCGGACCCATTGGTCCAGCAGATCCCAGTGGTGGCTCGCCTGGTCGATTCGCTCCCGAACCAACTGAGCTTGCTGATGGTGGCATCATTCGAGCAAACCTTGGTTTGCGTCGTCGGCTCATCGTTCCGGTGGTTGGTCACAGCGGGCGGATGTCGCCGACGTAGCTCCCGACAGGCGACGTACCCTCGGAGGCGTGACGGTGAGCCGGGAGATCGACGACATCCTGCAACGCGGCGCGGACGGTGGGCGGATCACGCCCGAGGAGGCCCTGCTGCTCTACACCGAGGCGCCCTTCCACGCCCTCGGCGAGGCGGCGGACGCGGTCCGTCGGCGGCGCTACCCGGACAACATCGTCACGTACCTGATCGACCGCAATATCAACTACACGAACGTCTGCGTGACGGCGTGCAAGTTCTGCGCGTTCTACCGGGCCCCCAAGCACCGGGAGGGCTGGACCCACCCGACGGAGGAGATCCTGCGCCGGTGCGGCGAGGCGGTCGAGCTGGGCGCGACCCAGGTGATGCTCCAGGGCGGGCACCACCCGGACTACGGCGTGGAGTACTACGAGGAGCTGTTCTCCTCGGTCAGGAAGGCGTACCCCCAGCTCGCCATCCACTCGATCGGGCCGAGCGAGATCCTGCACATGGCCAAGGTCTCCGGGGTCAGCCTGGACGACGCCATCGCCCGGATCAAGGCGGCCGGGCTCGACTCGATCGCCGGTGCCGGTGCCGAGATGCTGCCGGACCGTCCCCGCAGGGCGATCGCCCCGTTGAAGGAGTCCGGCGCCCGCTGGCTGGAGGTCATGGAGTTGGCTCACCGGCAGGGCGTCGAGTCCACCGCCACGATGATGATGGGCACCGGCGAGACCAACGTTGAGCGGATCGAGCACCTGCGGATGATCCGCGACGTGCAGGACCGCACGCGGGGCTTCCGGGCGTTCATCCCGTGGACGTACCAGCCGGAGAACAACCACCTCAAGGGCCGCACCCAGGCCACCACCTTGGAATACCTGCGGCTGGTCGCGGTGGCCCGGCTCTTCTTCGAGACGGTGCCGCACCTGCAGGCGTCCTGGCTGACCACCGGCAAGGACGTCGGCCAGCTCGCCCTGCACATGGGGGTGGACGACCTGGGCTCGATCATGTTGGAGGAGAACGTCATCTCCTCGGCGGGCGCCCGGCACCGCTCCAACCTGCACGAGCTGATCGGCATGATCCGCTCGGCGGGCCGGATCCCCGCCCAGCGGGACACCCTCTACCGGCGGCTCGCCGTGCACCGGACGCCGACCGACGACCCGACCGACGAGCGGGTCGTCTCGCACTTCTCCTCGATCGCCATGCCGGGCGGCGGTGCCGGCAAGACCCTGCCGCTGGCCGAGGCCCGCTGACCGGCCGAAAGGTTCGATGGTGGTCGCCGGGACGGCATTCGTGGTGACCGTTCGGACGACGAACATGGCCGATGCTCCACGGCGGGAGTCGCCGATCCGATAATCCCGGATGACGATCCGGCATCGGTTCCGTCGCCGCGCCGCGCGGGGGGTGGCGGCGTCGTGTCCAGGACGGCTAACGTGCGGCGCGCACACGTTCCGCCGCAGGTCGGGACGGGTGTGGCGAGGCCGGTCGGCCCGCCCCCAGGCGCGTCCTCCATCGGCCCATGAGGGCCGTTCACATATATGCACGGCAGTGAAGGCGGGATGGTTCACCATCCCGCCTTCACTGTTTCCTCCGTACGGTCAGTGATCACCGCGAATCGCGTTACGTCGCTGGCGAACCGAGGGCGATCTCCGATACCGTCCGCACGGTTC
This sequence comes from Micromonospora sp. KC606, assembly GCF_004348675.1. Classification (GTDB taxonomy): domain Bacteria; phylum Actinomycetota; class Actinomycetes; order Mycobacteriales; family Micromonosporaceae; genus Micromonospora. The sequence goes on from NZ_SMKN01000026.1 coordinate 22,201, forward strand.
GTACGCCAATCCACCTGTCCCTAACCCCCGGGGGATCGATGACTCCGCTTTACCGTTCGGCCCTGGCGCGTGTCGGCGCCGTGGCCATGCTCGCCGCGGGTGGCCTCGCCGGCGTCGCCGCCCCGGCGCACGCCGCCGACGGGGCGGACCTCGAGCTGATCCCGCTCAGCTACCAGCTGGCCAAGGGCGTCAAGGAGGCCAGGGCCAAGCCGTTCAAGTTTCACGTCGTCAACCACAGCGGCACGGTCGACGCCAAGGGCGTCCGGGTCGAGGTCGAGACCAAGGGCCTGAAGGACCACAAGGTGGGCGTGGTGAAGCCGGACGGCTGTGAGGAAGACGGCACCCGCTTCACCTGCCTGCTCGGCGACCTGCCCGCCGGCACCACCGAGGACTTCGGCATCCCGATCTTCTCCACCGGTGGTCGCGGTGCCGCCGGCACGCTACAGGTGACGATCAGCGCGGCAACCGCCGACCCCGACGGGGAGAACAACACCGTCGAGCACGACATCACCGTCGCCAAGCGCGGTTACGACCTCACCACCTGGGTGCAGGACGTGTACGCCGACGTCGAGGTCGACGGCGACGAGGCCGACGAGGCGAACCTCAAGCCGGTCCGGCCCGGCCAGACGGCTCCGCTCGACTGGGCGGTCTACAACGACGGCAGCCGCAGGGCCACCGGCCTGGTCTACGGCATCGCCCTGCCCGCGGACGTCACCTTCGACAAGCTCCCCGAGGGCTGTGTCGAGCAGGAGCTGGGCGGCCTCGCCCAGGCCTACTGCGAGGACAGCGGCGTGGTGCTGCGGCCCGGCGAGTTCTACACCGCCGAGGTGCGGGTCAAGGTGGCGGCGGGAGCCACCGAGAAGGTGCTCCGCCCCGGCTTCGTCTTCGCCGCCGGGCTGGACGGCGCCGAGGGTGAGCCGGAGGAGACGCCGCAGGTTGCCAGCTCGGCGCAGCGCAAGGCATTCGTCGAGACCGACGACGGCGACAACACCGCCCAGTTCGACGTCTTCGTCGACCTGAGCCCGGCGCCGAGCCCGTCGGGCGAGCCGACCCCGACCACGACGCCGAGTGCCCAGCCGACGGCGAGTCCGCCCCCGGGTGACGGGGGCGGTGGCGGCGGGCTGCCGGTGACCGGTGTGCAGGCCGGCCTGATCGGTGGCATCGGTGGTGCGGTGCTGCTGGTCGGTGGCGCGCTGCTGGTGCTCTCCCGTCGCCGGAAGGTCGTCCTGGTGACGCCGGGCGACGAGAAGTCCGAGGACTGACCGGGCACGACGCACCGAAAGGGCGGGGTGGGCGGCCACCCCGCCCTTTCGTGTGCCGGCGTCCGGCGGCAGGGCGGTACGCCCCAGCGGCCGTGCGTCGGGGCGCGGCTGGCAGAGTGGAGGGGTGAGCCGTACCCCGCAGGGCCAGCGCGCCAGCCTGGACAAGCAGCCGCACGAGGTCGCCGCGATGTTCGACGGCGTGGCGGCCCGCTACGACCTGACCAACACCTTGCTCTCCTTCGGGCAGGACCGGTCCTGGCGGCGGGCGACCCGGGCGGCACTCGACCTGAGCCCGGGTGAGCGGGTGCTCGACGTGGGCGCCGGGACCGGCGTCTCCACCGAGGAACTCGCCCAGTCCGGGGCGTACGCGGTCGGCGCGGACCTGTCGCTCGGCATGCTGTCTGCCGGAAGGCGAACCCGGGCCGGTGTGCCGCTGCTGGCCGGTGACGCGCTGCGGCTGCCGTTCGTCGACGCCAGCTTCGACGCGGTGACCATCTCCTTCGCGCTGCGCAACGTCAACGACACCGACGCGGCGCTGCGCGAGCTGGCCCGGGTGACGAAGCCGGGCGGCCGGTTGGTGGTCTGCGAGTTCAGCACCCCGGTCAACCCGGCGTTCCGCACGGTCTACCTGTCGTACCTGATGCGCTCGTTGCCGGCGGTGGCGCGTGCCGTGTCGAGCAACCCCGACGCGTACGTCTATCTCGCCGAGTCGATCCGGGCCTGGCCGGACCAGTCGGCTCTCGGAGCGCGGATCGGCGCGGCGGGGTGGTCGAAGGTCGCCTGGCGCAATCTCACCGGCGGGGTCGTGGCGTTGCACCGCGCGGTTCGCGCCTGAGCCCGTTCTCGCCGCGTTGGCGGGCGGGGGATCGCGATCACCGTGGGTGAGCGGCAATGCTCTGTCGCTGACTGTCACTCCACGCCAGCCTCGCCGTGCTCCCCGGTGCCGCTCTGCTGCCCGCACGGCGACACCGTCCATGGTCAGGGATGATGACGCGAGCGGTGGACGAAGGGTGACTCCTTTGGGTAGCTGTCGCGTCGATGGCAGCAGAGCAGAGTGGGGTACGGGTGGGAGGTCCGGTCCGCCCTGTGAACACAGTGAGTGACGCGCAATTCTCGTGTTGCCGCAGCGGTGATAACGGCCGAGAGGGCCGAAAGCGCCTATTCTGTAAATATCCGGTTATGTGCCGTCTTAGCACGTAGGCTGCCCAGCATGATGGGAGCCGAGCCTGCGGACGTGGCCACCGAGGACGACGCCGCCGAGCTGGTCGCGCAGCTCAGGGAGCTGGCCGGCGCGGATCCGGCCGACGCGCGCCAGGTCGTCGCCGAGGTCCTGACGGCGCTCGACCGGGTGGCCGGCGGCGCGCTGCGGGAACACCTGCCGGCAACGATCCGTGCCGACGCCGGGCTGGACAACGGCGCGCCGGCGCCCCGCTGAGGCCCGGCCGCGCCGCCGTGCCATCTCGGCCAGCGTCGAGGCGTCCCCCACCGGGACTGTTTCCGAAAAGTTAGGCACCCCTCACGCACCCCTGGTGTAACCCCGGTCATAGACTCCAACCCGATCGGCTTGTGAACCATTTCACGAGCATGCGGGAGGAGGCGCAGATGACCGCGGTGGAGAACGACGCCGACGTCATCGTCGTGGGCGCCGGTCCCGGAGGATCGGCGACGGCGTACCACCTGGCGCGCCATGGCGTACGCGTGTTGCTGCTGGAGAAGACGGAGTTTCCCCGGGAGAAGGTCTGCGGTGACGGGCTCACGCCCCGCGCCGTGCGGCAGCTCGTCCGGATGGGGGTGGACACGTCGCCCGAGGCCGGCTGGTTGCAGAACAAGGGCCTGCGGGTGATCGGTGGCGGGGTACGCCTGGAACTGGACTGGCCCGACCTGGCCAGCTTCCCCAACTACGGCCTGGTCCGGACCCGGCTGGACTTCGACGACCTGCTCGCCCAGCGCGCGGTCGCGGCCGGGGCGAAGCTGCGTACCGGTGTCAACGTGCTGGGGCCGGTGCTCGCCGCCGACGACCGCGTGACCGGCGTGCAGGCCGAGGTCGGTCCGGACAGGGAGCCGGCCACCTTCCACGCCCCGCTGGTCGTCGCCGCGGACGGCGTCTCCGGCCGCTTCCCGCTCGCCCTCGGGCTGGCCAAGCGGGAGGACCGGCCGATCGGGGTGGCCGTGCGGCGCTACTACCGCTCGCCCGCCCGACACGACGACGACTACCTGGAGTCCTGGCTGGAGCTGCGGGCCAAGGGCAGCGACGCGTTGCTGCCCGGCTACGGCTGGATCTTCGGTCTCGGTGACGGCCGGGTCAACGCCGGCCTCGGCATCCTCAACTCGTCGTCGGCGTTCGGGAAGACGAACTACCGCAAGCTGCTCACCGACTGGCTGGCCAACACCCCCGAGGACTGGGGGATGACCGACGAGACGAACGCCGAGGGGCCGATCCTCGGCGCGGCGCTGCCGATGGGCTTCAACCGGGTCCCCCACTACACCCGCGGCGTGCTGTTGGTCGGTGACTCCGGCGGCATGGTCAACCCGTTCAACGGCGAGGGCATCGCCTACGCGATGGAGTCCGGCGAACTGGCCGCGGAGGTCGCCGTCCAGGCGCTCGCCCGGCCGGCCGGCGCCGACCGGGAGCGGGCGCTGATGGCGTACCCGCAGGAGCTGAAGGCCCGCTTCGGCGGCTACTACCGGCTCGGCGGGATCTTCGTGAAGCTGATCGGCCGCCCGGAGGTGATGCGGATGGCGACCCGGTACGGCATGCCGCACCCCACGTTGATGCGGTTCGTGCTGAAGCTGCTGGCGAACCTGACCGACCCGCGCGGCGGGGACGCGATGGACCGGGTCATCAACGCGATGACGAAGGCGACGCCGGCCGTGTAGCCGACGACCACTGCGCCCGCGGCCAGCGTCGGCCCGGGCTCGTAGAGAGATCGACCCCCCGCTGACGCAGGTCACGAGGGACGCGAATAGTGTGATTTTCGCCAAGGACCAGGGGCAGGGGAAGGACGAGCAGGAGAAGAGATGTCGCTCTCGCCTTACGCACCGATCATCGGGCTGTTCGCCCTCGCCGCGGGGTTCGCGCTGTTCTCCGTGGCCGCCGCCCGCTTCGCCGGTCCCCGGCGTTTCAACAAAGCCAAGCTCGAGGCGTACGAGTGCGGCATCGAGCCGAGCCCCGAGCCGGTGGGCGGCGGGCGGTTTCCGATCAAGTTCTACCTGACGGCGATGCTCTTCATCGTCTTCGACATCGAGATCATCTTCCTCTACCCGTGGGCGGTCTCCTTCGACGCCCTGCCGATCTTCGGCTTCGTGGAGATGGTCCTGTTCATCGTCGCGGTCTTCGTCGCGTACGCCTATGTGTGGCGACGCGGCGGCCTGGACTGGGACTGAGGGAGGTACGTCAGATGGGCATCGAGGAGAAGCTCCCCGCCGGCGTCCTGCTCACCTCCGTGGAGAAGCTGGTCAACTGGTCGCGGAAGTCGTCCGTCTGGGGCGCCACCTTCGGCCTGGCCTGCTGCGCCATCGAGATGATGGCCGCCGGTGGCCCGCACTACGACATGGGTCGGTGGGGCATGGAGGTGTTCCGCGCCTCGCCGCGACAGGCCGACCTGATGATCGTGGCCGGCCGGGTGAGCCAGAAGATGGCCCCGGTGCTGCGCCAGATCTACGACCAGATGGCGGAGCCTCGCTGGGTGCTCTCCATGGGGGTCTGCGCCAGCAGCGGCGGCATGTTCAACAACTACGCGATCGTGCAGGGCGTCGACCACGTGGTGCCGGTCGACATGTACCTTCCCGGCTGCCCGCCGCGCCCCGAGATGCTCATCGACGCGATCCTCAAGCTCCGCGAGAAAATCATGTACGAGCCGCTGGGCCCGAACGGCCGGAAGATGCTCCAGGCCCGCCAGGAGCGCGGCGACGTGCCCGTGGTGCCGTACGGCTCGATGCCGTCGTCGTACCGCAACGACAAGGCCCGGCGTGCCGAGTGGACGAAGGCCGTCCGCGAGGGGCGCGAGGAGCAGCTGCGGATCGAGAACTGGATGAAGGCCCAGAACCACCTGCACCAGCACGGGGGCATCAAGTGACCGCACCCAACGACAGGAACGACACCGGGGGCCTGCCGGTACCGGTGACGCCTGCCGGCGCCAGCAGCGGCGCCCCGGCCGAGCACCCGCCGTCCAGCCCGGCCGGTCGGGGCATGTTCGGCAACCACGGCACCGGCGACGTCTCCGGGTTCGGCGGCCTGGTCCGCCAGCGCAAGCCGGTCGAGGAGACCCCCCGGCCGTACGGCGGCTACTTCGACGAGGTCCGCGACGCGCTGGAGGAGGCGTACCCGGCCTTCGGCGACGCGATCGAGAAGGTCGTCGTGGACCGGGGTGAGCTGACCCTGTACGTGCGTCCGGAGCGGATCGCCGAGGTCTGCCAGGTGATGCGCGACGACCCGGCGCTCCGCTTCGAGCTCTGCTCCTCGGTCTCCGGCGTGGACTACCTGGGCGCCGACGAGCGCCGGCTGCACGTGGTCTACCAGCTCACCTCGATGACGTACCGGCGTCGGGTCCGGCTGGAGGCCGCCGTCTCCGCCGAGCACCCACACCTGCCGAGCGTCACGGCCGTCTACCCGACCGCCGACTGGCAGGAGCGGGAGACGTACGACATGTTCGGCATCGTCTTCGACGGCCACCCCGCCCTGACCCGGATCCTCATGCCGGACGACTGGGAGGGGCACCCGCAGCGCAAGGACTACCCGCTCGGCGGCGTGCCCGTCGAGTACAAGGGCGCGGAGATTCCCCCGCCGGACAAGCGGAGGTCGTACCAGTGAGCGCGAGGAGTGCAGCGGAGCGGAGCCCCGCAGTCGCGAACGGAGGGCCGGCACTGGTGAGCGCGAGGAGTGCAGCGGAGCGGAGCCCCGCAGTCGCGAACGGAGGGCCGGCACAGTGACCACGTCCAACTACGCGACCGAGCGCGAGACCACCGAGGGCAAGGTCTTCACCGTCACGGGTGGGGACTGGGACGAGGTCGTCTCCGGCACCGACCCGATCAACGACGAGCGGATCGTGGTCAACATGGGTCCGCAGCACCCGTCGACGCACGGGGTGCTCCGGCTGATCCTGGAGCTGGAGGGCGAGACCGTCCGCGAGGCCCGCTCGGTCGTCGGCTACCTGCACACCGGCATCGAGAAGAACCTGGAGTACCGCAACTGGGTCCAGGGTTCGACGTTCGTGACCCGGATGGACTACCTCGCCCCGCTGTTCAACGAGACGGCGTACGCGCTGGCGGTGGAGAAGCTGCTCGGCGTCACCGACGAGGTGACCGAGCGGGCAAACACCATCCGGGTGCTGATGATGGAGCTGAACCGGATCTCCTCGCACCTGGTGTGGCTGGCCACCACCGGCATGGAGCTGGGCGCGATCTCGATCATGCTGTACGGCTTCCGGGAGCGGGAGTACATCCTCGAGATCTTCGAGATGATCACCGGCCTGCGGATGAACCACGCGTACGTCCGGCCGGGCGGTGTGGCGCAGGACGTGCCGGACGAGGCCATCGTCAAGATCCGCGAGTTTCTCAAGATGATGCCGAAGAAGCTCAAGGAGTACGAGGACCTGCTCTCCGGCCAGCCGATCTGGATCGAGCGCACCCAGCACGTCGCGGTGCTGGACGTGACCGCGTGCCTCGCGCTCGGGGTGACCGGCCCGGTGCTCCGCTCCGCCGGCCTCGCCTGGGACCTGCGCAAGACGATGCCGTACTGCGGCTACGAGACGTACGAGTTCGACGTGCCGACCCACACCGACGGCGACGTCTGGGGCCGCTACCTGGTTCGGCTCGCCGAGATCCGGGAGTCGCTGAAGCTGGTCGAGCAGGCGCTGGACCGGTTGAGGCCGGGCCCGGTGATGGTGGCGGACAAGAAGATCGCCTGGCCGGCCCAGCTCGCCATCGGCGTCGACGGCATGGGCAACTCGCTGGAGCACGTCGCGAAGATCATGGGCCAGTCGATGGAGTCGCTGATCCACCACTTCAAGCTGGTCACCGAGGGCTTCCGGGTTCCCCCGGGCCAGGTGTACGTCGGCATCGAGTCGCCCCGCGGCGAGTTGGGCGTGCACGCGGTCTCCGACGGCGGCACCCGGCCCTACCGGGTGCACTACCGGGAGCCGAGCTTCGTCAACCTCCAGGCCCTCCCGGCGATGGCCGAGGGCGGCCTGATCGCCGACGTGATCGCCGGTGGCGCCTCGCTGGACCCCGTCATGGGGGGGTGCGACCGGTGAGCGCGAGGAGCGCAGCGAAGCGGAGCACCGCAGTCGCGAACGAAGGGCGGCTGCAGGTGAGCGCGAGGAGCGCAGCGAAGCGGAGCACCGCAGTCGCGAACGAAGGGCGGCTCTGATGACGACGACTTTCACCGAAGAGACCCGGGCCCGGGCGCGGGAGATCATCGCCCGGTATCCGGCCGACCGGTCCCGGTCGGCGCTGCTGCCGCTGCTGCACCTGGTGCAGTCCGAGGAGGGGTACGTCTCCCCGGCCGGGGTGGAGTTCTGCGCCGAGGTGCTCGGCCTGAACAAGGCCCAGGTCGGCGCGGTCGCCACCTTCTACACCATGTACAAGCGCCGCCCGACCGGTGACTACCTGGTCAGCGTCTGCACCAACACCATGTGCAACGTGCTCGGCGGCCAGGGGGTCTACGACACCCTCGCCGAGCACCTCGGCGTCGGGCACGACGAGACCACCGCCGACGGCAAGATCACCCTGGAGCACGCCGAATGCCTGGCGGCCTGCGACTACGGGCCCGTCATGACGGTCAACTACGACTTCTTCGACGGCGTGGACCCGCAGACCGCCCTCGGCGTGGTCGACGAGCTGCGCGCCGGCGGCCGGCCGATGCCGACCCGGGGCGCCCGACTCTGCACCCTCAAGGAGATGGCCGTGCAGCTCGCCGGCTTCGCCGACGAGCGGGAGGGCGCGGTCGCCGACGGCGGGCCGGGGGAGCCGACCCTGCGGGGTCTGCGCCTGGCCGAGCAGCACGGCATCTCGGTGCCCGGCTTCGACCCGAACACTCCGATCCGCAGCAAGGCCGAGGCCGACAGGGCCGCCGCCGAGGCGAAGGCGAAGGCCGAGGCCGCGAAGCCGGCCCCGGTGGACACCACCCCGCCGGCGCCCCGCGACGCGCGGGCGGCGCAGGCCGCCGGGGTTGCCGCCAACCCGCCCGCCGGGGACCGCAAGCCCGCCGGCGACGAGGCCGGGGCACAGCAGCGCAACCTCTCAGAAGCCGAGGCAGGGGCGGGCGCCACCGGCGCGGGTTCCGCCGTCGCGAGCGAAACGGGGGTCCAGAAGTGACCGCTCCCCGGTCGGAGACGCTGGCCAAGCTGACGCCGGTGCTGACCAAGCGCTGGCTGTCGCCGGACGCCTGGCGGATCGGCACCTACGAGAAGCTCGACGGCTACGCGGCGCTGCGTAAGGCCGTCAAGGCCCACCCGGACGACCTGATCCAGCTCATCAAGGACTCCGGCCTGCGGGGTCGGGGCGGCGCGGGCTTCCCCACCGGCCTGAAGTGGGGATTCATCCCGCAGGGCGATGGCCGGCCGCACTACCTGGTGGTCAACGCCGACGAGGGCGAGCCGGGCACCTGCAAGGACCTGCCGCTCATGACCCACGACCCGCACTCGCTGGTCGAGGGCGTGATCATCGCGTCGTACGCGATCCGGGCCAACCGCGCCTACATCTACATCCGGGGCGAGGCGGTGCACGCCGCGCGGCGGCTGCGCAACGCCGTGCGGGAGGCGTACGCCAAGGGCTACCTCGGCAAGAACATCCTCGGCTCGAGGTTCGACCTCGACCTGGTGGTGCACTCGGGCGCCGGGGCGTACATCTGCGGCGAGGAGACCGCGCTGCTGGACTCGCTGGAGGGCTTCCGGGGCCAGCCCAGGCTGCGCCCGCCGTTCCCGGCGACCCACGGCCTGTACGCCAGCCCGACGGTGGTCAACAACGTCGGCACCATCGCCAGCGTGCCCTACATCGTGCTGGGCGGCGCCGAGTGGTGGAAGACCATGGGCACGGAGAAGTCCTCCGGCCCGATGATCTACTCGCTCTCCGGCCGGATCGCGCACCCCGGCCAGTACGAGTGCTCGATGGGGATCACGCTGCGCGAGCTGATCGAGTTGGCGGGCGGGATGCAGCCCGGGCACAACCTGAGGTTCTGGACCCCGGGCGGCTCGTCGACCCCGCTGCTCACCGCCGAGCACCTGGACGTGCCGTTGGACTTCGAGGGAGTGGCGGCGGCCGGCTCGATCCTGGGCACCACGGCCACCCAGATCTTCTCCGACCAGGACTGCCCGGTGTACGCGACCTACCGGTGGCTGGAGTTCTACCACCACGAGTCGTGCGGCAAGTGCACCCCGTGCCGGGAGGGCAACTACTGGATGGTCCGGGTCTACCGGCGCATCCTCGCCGGCCAGGGCACCCACGAGGACCTGGACACCCTGCTCGACACCTGCGACAACATCCTCGGCCGCTCGTTCTGCGGCCTGGGCGACGGTGCGACCAGCTCGGTGACCTCGTCGCTGAGGTACTTCAAGCAGGACTACCTCGACTACATCGAGGGACGTACCGCGCCGAGGCTTTCCGACAAGCAGCTGGTGGGGGCCCACTGATGAGCGCGAGGAACGAGCTCGCGAGTCCCGCAGTCGCGAATGGAAGGCGACTCTGATGACCGACGTAGCCAAGCAGGCCGAGACTGTCACGCTCACCATTGACGGCGTCGAGGTCACCGCCCCGAAGGGTGCGCTGCTGATCCGGGTCGCCGAACAGTTGGGCACGGAGATCCCGCGGTTCTGCGACCATCCGCTGCTGGCCCCGGCGGGCGCCTGCCGCCAGTGCCTGGTCGAGGTGGAGGGCCAGCGCAAGCCGGTCGCCTCCTGCACCCAGACGGTCGCCGACGGCATGGTGGTCCGCACCCAGCTCACCTCCCCGGTCGCCAAGAAGGCGCAGGAGGGGGTCATGGAGCTGCTGCTGCTCAACCACCCGCTCGACTGCCCGATGTGCGACAAGGGCGGCGAGTGTCCGCTGCAGAACCAGGCCATGTCCACCGGCCGCTCCGACTCCCGCTTCCACGAGCACAAGCGGGAGTACGAGAAGCCGGTGGAGATCAGCACGCAGGTGCTGCTCGACCGCGAGCGGTGCGTGCTCTGCCAGCGCTGCACCCGGTTCTCCGAGGAGATCGCCGGCGACAAGTTCATCGACCTGATGGGCCGGTCGTCCGCCGAGGAGATCAACATCTACCGGGACGAGGAGTACGGCGAGGAGGGCGACGCAGGTGACGTCCCGTTCAACTCGTACTTCTCCGGCAACACCGTGCAGATCTGCCCGGTGGGCGCGCTGACCGGCGCCCAGTACCGGTTCCGGGCCCGGCCGTTCGACCTGGTCTCCAGCCCCAGCGTCTGCGAGCACTGCTCGGCCGGCTGCGCCCAGCGCACCGACTGGCGGCGGGGCAAGGTGCTGCGCCGGCTGGCCGGCGACGACCCGCAGGTCAACGAGGAGTGGAACTGCGACAAGGGACGCTGGGGCTTCCAGTACACCCGTGCCGTCGACCGGCTCGCCACCCCGCTGGTCCGTGACGAGCGCGGCGGCGAGCTGCGGGAGGCGTCCTGGAGCGAGGCGCTGACCCGCGCCGCCGAGGGGCTGCGCGCCGCCCGCGACGGCGGGCAGGGAGCGGCGGTGCTGACCGGCGGTCGGCTCACCGTCGAGGACGCCTACGCGTACGCGAAGTTCGCCCGGGTCGCCCTGCGCACCAACGACATCGACTTCCGGGCCCGGCCGGTCTCCCGCGAGGAGGCCGACTTCCTGGCCAGCACCGTCGCCGGGGCCACCGAGGTGACCTACGCCGACGTGGAGAAGGCGCCCGCGGTGGTGCTGGTCGGCCTGGAGCCGGAGGAGGAGTGCCCGATCCTCTTCCTGCGGCTGCGCAAGGCGTACCTGAAGAAGAAGCTGACGGTCTACGCGATCGCCCCGTTCGCCACCCGCGGCCTGGAGAAGCTCGGCGCCAAGCTGGCCCGGGTGGTGCCGGGCGAGGAGGCGAGCGTGCTCGCCGAGCACGACACGGTGGCCGAGGCGCTCAGCGCCGAAGGGGCGATCCTCTTCGTCGGCGAGCGGCTGGCCAGCGTGCCGGGCGGCCTCTCCGCCGCCGCGGACGTGGCCCGGCGTACCGGCGCGAAGCTGGCCTGGGTGCCACGACGCGCGGGTGACCGCGGCGCGGTCGACGCCGGTTGCCTGCCCAACCTGCTGCCCGGCGGGCGGCCGGTGACCGAGCCCGCCGCCCGCGCCGAACTCGGCCAGGCCTGGGACATCCCGGCCGGGGTCATTCCCAGCCAGGCCGGTCGGGACACCGACCAGATACTCGCCGCGGCGGCCGACGGCCGGATCGGCGCCCTGGTGGTGGCCGGCGTGGACCCGGCCGACCTGGCCGACCCGCGCCTGGCCGAGCAGGCCCTCGACGCGGTGCCGTTCCTGGTCAGCCTGGAACTACGCACCTCGGCGGTGGCCCGCCGGGCGGACGTCGTCTTCCCGGTCGCCCCGGTGGTGGAGAAGGCCGGCAGCTTCCTGGACTGGGAGGGCCGGCTGCGCACCTTCGAGGAGGTGCTGCACACCGGCGCGCTGACCGACGGCCGGGTGCTCGACGCCCTCGCCGCGCAACTCGACGTCCGGCTCGGCACCGGTGACGTGCCGAGCATCCGCCGTGAGCTGGGCGGGCTGCCGCCGACCCGGGTGACGCGTCCCGCCACGCCGTCCGTCGCGGCGACGGCGGTGCCGCAGCCCGGCGCCGGCGAGGCCGTGCTGGCCACCTGGCACCAGCTCATCGACCTGGGCAGCCTCACCGACGGCGACGAGCATCTCGCCGGCACCGCCCGCCCGCCGGTGGTCCGGCTCGGCAAGGGCACCGCCGAGGCGCTCGGCGTCGCCGACGGGGATGCGGTGACGGTGGGCACCGACCGGGGGGCGGTGACCCTGCCGGCGCTGATCACCGAGATGCCGGACGGGGTCGTCTGGCTGCCGACCAACTCACCCGGCTCGACCGTGCGACGCAGCCTCGGCGCGACGTCCGGCACGGTCGTCCGGATCTCCGCGGCCGCCGTCCCGGCCATACCGGCCGAACGGGTCGCCGCGGACGAGGCGGACCGCCCCGCAGTCGCGAACGAAAGGTGGGCACAGTGACCGTCCTCCTCGCGCAGGACCCGACGCTGGCCGACTTCGGCCGGGACCCGTGGTGGCTGGTCCTCGGCAAGATCCTGTTCGCCTTCGTCTTCGGCCTGCTGGCCACGCTGCTCGGCGTCTGGTTCGAGCGGCGGGTGGTCGGCTACATGCAGGTCCGGCCCGGCCCGAACCAGGTCGGCCCGTTCGGCCTGCTGCAGACGCTCGCCGACGGACTGAAGATGGCTTTCAAGGAGGACATCCTCCCGCGGGCCGCGGACAAGGTCGTCTACTTCTTCGCGCCGGTCATCTCGGTGGTCTGCGCGGTCACCGCCCTGTCGGTGATCCCGTTCGGCCCGATGGTGAGCATCTTCGGCCACCGGACGCCGTTGCAGGTCACCGACGTGCCGGTCGCGGTGCTGGTGCTGCTGGCCTGCTCCTCGCTGGCCGTCTACGGCATCGTGCTCGGTGGTTGGGCCTCCGGCTCGACGTACCCGCTGCTCGGTGGGCTCCGCTCCACCGCCCAGATGATCTCGTACGAGGTCGCGATGGGGCTGAGCATCGTGGCGGTCTTCATGACCGCCGGCACGATGTCCACCAGCGGGATCGTCGCCGCCCAGGCGAGCGGCACGCAACTGAGCCTCGGCGGTGTCGAGGTCCCGGCCCCCGGCTGGTACGCGATCCTGCTGCTGCCCAGCTTCATCATCTTCTTCATCGCCATCGTCGGTGAGACCAACCGGGCGCCGTTCGACCTGCCCGAGGCGGAGTCGGAGCTGGTCGCCGGCTTCATGACCGAGTACAGCTCGCTGAAGTTCGCGCTCTTCATGCTCTCCGAGTACGTCGCGATGGTGACCATGTCCGCGGTGACCACGACGCTGTTCCTCGGCGGCTGGCGGGCCCCGGCCCCGATCACCACCTTCTGGGCGGGGGCCAACTCCGGCTGGTGGCCGATGCTGTGGTTCTTCGGCAAGGTGCTGATCCTGGTCTTCGTCTTCGTCTGGCTTCGGGGCACCCTGCCCCGGCTCCGGTACGACCAGTTCATGCGCCTCGGCTGGAAGGTCCTGCTGCCGATCAACCTGGTCTGGATTCTGGTCCTGGCCGGGCTGCGGTCGATCGAGGACTGGCAGTCGCGGGACCGGCTGCTCGTCACCGCCATCGGTGCGGGCGTGCTGCTGCTGGCCACGATCCTCTGGCCCAGCCGGCAGCCGAAGCCGAAGCCGACTCTCCAGGAGCAGGTCGACAGCCGTCCGCCGGGCAGCTTCCCGCTGCCTCCGATGGATCTTCAGGTACCACCGAGCCCGCGCACCAAGCGCGTGGTCGCCGAGCGGGAGCCGGCCAACATCGCCGCCGGCTCGGACTCCAGGGAGGTGTGACGTGGGCGCGATCACCGGAACGTTCAAGGGCTTCGGAGTCACCTTCTCGCACATGTTCAGGAAGGTCGTCACCACCGACTACCCGTTCAAGCCGCCGGTCTCGGCGCCGCGTTACCACGGCCGGCACATCCTCAACCGGCACCCGGACGGCCTGGAGAAGTGCATCGGCTGCGAGCTTTGCGCCTGGGCCTGCCCGGCGGACGCGATCTACGTGGAGGGTGGCGACAACACCGACGAGCAGCGTTTCTCGCCGGGTGAGCGGTACGCCAGCAACTACCAGATCAACTACGCCCGGTGCATCTTCTGCGGGCTCTGCATCGAGGCGTGCCCGACCCGCTCGCTCACCATGAGCAACGAGTACGAGCTGGCCCGGGACAACCGGCAGGATCTGATCTTCACCAAGGAGCAGCTGCTCGCGCCGTTGCTGCCGGGCATGGAGCAGCCGCCGCACCCGATGCGGCTGGGTGACAGCGAGAAGGACTACTACGTCGGCGCGCTGGACAACCCGGGCATCTCGGCCGGGGCCGAGCGCTCCGCCAACAACCCGGGCCGCTACCAGCTGGAGGAGCACCCGGGGGTGACCTTCCCCGGCGCCGAGCAGCACGCCCAGCGGGCCGAGGCGGGCAAGGGAGCAGAAGCATGACCACGCAGACGGTGCTCGCCGCGGCGGGCGGGGTGTCCGGGGGCGAGGAGGTCACCTTCTGGATCCTCGCCCCGCTGGCGCTGATCGGCGCGATCGGCATGGTGTGGGCCCGCAACGCCGTGCACTCGGCGCTCTGGCTGGTGCTGACCATGCTCTGCCTGGGCGTGTTCTACGTGCTCCAGGCGGGCCCGTTCATCGGCATGGTGCAGATCATCGTCTACACCGGCGCGATCATGATGCTCTTTCTCTTCGTGCTGATGCTGGTCGGCCGGGACGCCTCCGACTCTCTCATCGAGACGCTGCGCGGCCAGCGGATCGCCGCGGTGGTGCTGGGCCTCGGCTTCGCCGGCCTGATCGGCACCGGCCTGCGCCGGGCGTTGGACGGGACCAGCGCGGCGGGCCTGGAGCAGGCCAACGCCGAGGGGAACGTGCAGGGTATTGCCCGGCTGCTCTTCACCAAGTACGTCTTCGCCTTCGAGCTGACCTCGGCGCTGCTGATCACGGCGGCCGTCGGCGCGATGGTGCTGGCGCACGTCGAGCGGCGCAGGGAGGACCGGATGGACCAGGTCGCCACCATGAAGGCCCGGTTCCGTCCCGGCAACTACCCGGGCCCGAAGCCCGGCCCCGGTGTCTTCGCCACCTCGTCCTCCGTGGTGACCCCGGCCCGCCTTCCGGACGGCCGGCTTTCCGAGCGCAGCACCCCGGAAATCCTGCCGGTGCGGGAGATGACCGCCGAGGAGACCTCGCTGAAGGGGACGGACCGGTGAGCGCGAGGAGTGAGCTTGCGAGCCCCGCAGTCGCGAACGAAAGGCTGGCTCCGGTGAGCGCGAGGAGTGAGCTTGCGAGCCCCGCAGTCGCGAACGAAAGGCTGGCTCACGCATGACGCCCGACTACTACCTCATCCTCGCGGCGGTGCTCTTCACCATCGGCGCCGTCGGCGTGCTGGTCCGGCGCAACGCGATCGTGCTGTTCATGTGCGTCGAGCTGATGCTCAACGCGGCGAACCTGACGCTGGTCACCTTCAGCCGGATCAACGGTGACCTCAACGGCCAGATCATGGCGTTCTTCGTGATGGTGGTGGCTGCGGCCGAGGTCGTGGTCGGGCTCGCCATCATCATGTCGATCTTCCGGACCCGGCGCTCGGCGAGCGTCGACGACGCCAACCTGCTGAAGTACTAAAGGGGCCCTGCGGTGGATGAGATTCTGACGTACGCCCAGGCAGAGCCGGCCAGCGCCGTCGCCTACGCTGCGGCCGGTGGTCTGCTGAGCAGCGTCTGGCTGCTGGTGGCGATTCCGCTGGCCAGCGCGGCCATCCTGTTGCTGCTGGGCCGGCGGGCCGACCGCTGGGGGCACTGGCTCGGGGTGGCCGCGATCGGCGTCGCGTTCGTGCTCGGGCTCGGCTTCCTCCTTCAGCTGCGTGGCCTGGAGAACAAGTCCGTCGAGCTGAGCCTCTGGGACTTCATCACGGTCGGCGACCTGAGGGTGGACTTCGGGCTGCTCTTCGACCCGCTGGCGGCGGTCTTCGTCCTGCTGATCACCGGGGTGGGCTTCCTGATCCACCTCTACGCGGTCGAGTACATGGCGCACGACGAGGGCCGGCGGCGCTTCTTCGCGTACTTCAACCTGTTCGTCGCCGCGATGCTGCTGCTGGTGCTCGGCAACAACTACGTGATGCTCTACTTCGGCTGGGAGGGCGTCGGGCTGGCGTCGTACCTGCTGATCTCCTTCTGGTACGGGCGGCCGAGCGCGGCCACCGCCGGTAAGAAGGCCTTCCTGATGAACCGGGTCGGCGACGCCGGCCTGGCGATCGGCATCTTCATCATGTTCGCCACCCTCGGCACCACCCAGTACGACGAGGTTTTCAACGGCGTCGGCGGGCTGGCCGGCGGCACCGTGCTGGTGCTGGGCCTGCTGCTGCTGCTCGGCGCGTGCGGCAAGTCCGGCCAGTTCCCGCTCCAGGCGTGGCTGCCCGACGCGATGGAGGGCCCGACCCCGGTGTCGGCGCTCATCCACGCCGCCACCATGGTCACCGCCGGGGTCTACCTGATCGCCCGGTCGAACCCGATCTTCTCGGCCAACACCACGCTCCAACTGGTCGTGGTCAGCGTCGGGGCGGTCACGTTGCTGATGGGCTGCCTCATCGGCGCGGCCAAGGACGACATCAAGCGGGTGCTCGCCTGGTCGACGGTGAGCCAGATCGGCTACATGTTCCTCGGTGTCGGCCTGGGCGGCGGGGCGTACGCGCTGGCCATCATCCACCTGCTGGCCCACGGCTTCTTCAAGGCCAACATGTTCCTCGGTGCCGGCTCGGTCATGCACGGGATGAACGACCAGGTCGACATCCGCCGCTTCGGCGGCCTGTCGAAGCACATGAAGGTCACCTGGATCACCTTCATGATGGGGTGGCTGGCCATCATCGGCATCCCGCCGCTGTCCGGCTACTTCTCCAAGGAACCGATCATCGCGTCCGCCTTCGAGCGCGATGACTGGACGGCCTGGCTCTTCGGCGGGGCGGCGCTGCTCGGCGCCGGGCTCACCGCGTTCTACATGACCCGGCTGTTCGTGCTCACCTTCCACGGCCCGAAGCGGTGGACCGAGGACATCGCGCACCCGCACGAGTCCCCGAAGCTCATGACCATCCCGCTGGTCCTGCTCGCGATCGGCTCGGTGCTCGCCGGTGGCCTGATGGCGTGGAACGACGGCCTCGCCTCCTGGCTGACGCCGGTGCTCGACGCGGAGGCCGGCGGCGAGGCACACGGGGTGCTGTCGCACACCGTGATCACCATCCTGTCGCTGCTGGTCACCGTCGCTGGCGCCGGACTCGCCTGGTCCCTGTTCCGCAACGGCACGGCCACCTCGCCGCAGCCGGCGGGCGTGCTGGTCACTGCCGCCCGGCGCAACCTCTACACCGACGCCTTCAACGAGGCGGTCTTCGAGAAGCCCGGCATCTTCCTCACCCGGGCGCTGGTCTTCCTCGACAACCGGGGCGTCGACGGGCTGGTCAACGGGCTGGCCGCGGCGGTCGGCGGCGGGTCCGGCCGGCTCCGCCGGTTGCAGACCGGCTTCGTCCGGTCGTACGCGACGTCCATCCTCACCGGCGCGCTGCTGGTGGTGGCGGCGTTCCTGGCCGTGCAGGCGGGGTGGTTGGCGTGATCGACCTTCAGGCGGCCGTCGCCGGCGGACCGCGCAGTGACGACGGAGGTAAGGCCGAATAATGTCCGACTTCCCGTTCCTCTCGGTGCTCACCGTGGCGCCGCTGGTCGGCGCACTGGTGGTGGCCTTCCTGCCACGGCGGCGGCCCGAGCTGGCCAAGCAGGTGGCCCTCGGCTGGTCGCTGCTGGTGCTGGCGCTCTCCGTGGTCATGTGGGTGTCGTTCCAGGTCGGCGGCGACCGGCTGCAGTTCCGTGAGTCGTACCCGTGGATCCCGGCCTGGGGGGTCCGCTTCACCTTCGCCGCGGACGGCATCGCGCTGGTCATGCTGATGCTGATCGCGGTGCTGGTGCCGCTGGTGATACTGGCGTCCTGGCACGACGCGGACGGGGGTTCCGGGGCGTCGACAGTGTCCGGCCGGGGACCCGGCGCCGACGCGGAGGAAGGTGCCGCGCGCGCCGGAGCCCTCGCCTCGCCGAAGCGGTCGGTGCCGGTCTACTTCGCCCTGCTGCTCGTCCTCGAGTGCACGATGATCGGCGTCTTCGCCGCCGCCGACGTCTTCTTGTTCTACGTTTTCTTCGAGGTCATGCTGGTGCCGATGTACTTCCTGATCGGCAGCTACGGCGGCCACCAGCGGCAGTACGCGGCGGTGAAGTTCTTCCTCTACTCGCTCGTCGGCGGCCTGTTCATGCTGGCCGCGGTGATCGGCCTGTGGGTCGTCGGTGGGAAGACCTTCGACTGGCAGACGCTGACGCAGGTGGACATCTCCACCGGCACCGAGCGTTGGTTGTTCCTCGGTTTCTTCCTCGCCTTCGCCATCAAGGCGCCGTTCTTCCCGTTCCACACCTGGCTGCCGGACGCTGGTGGGGCCGCCCCGGCGGGCGCCGCCGCGCTGTTGGTCGGCGTGCTGGACAAGGTCGGCACCTTCGGCATCCTGCGGTACTGCCTGCCGCTGTTCCCCGAGGCGTCGAAGTGGTTCGCGCCGTGGGCGCTGGCGCTGGGCCTGATCGGCATCATCTACGCGGCGCTGCTGGCGGTCGGGCAGTCCGACCTCAAGCGGCTGGTGTCGTACACCTCGATCGCCCACTTCGGCTTCATCGGCGTCGGCATCTTCGCCTTCACCACCCAGGCCGGCACCGGCGCGGTGCTCTACATGGTGAACCACGGGCTCGCCACCGGGCTGCTCTTCCTGGTCGTGGGCATGCTGATCGCCCGCCGTGGCTCGGCGCTGATCAAGGACTTCGGCGGCGCGGGCAAGCTGGTGCCGCTGCTGGCCGGGGTCCTCTTCTTCGCCGGCCTGGCCTCGCTGGCACTGCCCGGCACCGCACCCTTCGTCTCCGAGTTCCTGGTGCTGATCGGCACGTTCACGGTGAACAAGCCGGTCGCGGTGATCGCCACCCTCGGCATCATCCTGGCTGCCGCCTACGTGCTGTGGATGGTGCAGCGCACCACGCAGGGCACGCTCAACCCGGAGTTGGCCACGGTCGAGGCGATGCACCGCGACCTGAGCCTGCGGGAGAAGGTCGTGGTCGCCCCGCTGATCGCCCTGATCGTGCTGCTCGGCTTCTACCCGAAGCCGGTCACCGATGTCATCAACCCCGCCGTCCAGGCGACCATGCAGGACGTCGGCAAGACCGATCCCGCCCCTGAGGTCGGCAGCGTCCAGGAGGCTAGCCGGTGAGCGCGAGGAGTGAACGAGCGCAGCGAGTGAGCCCCGCAGTCGTGAACGAAGGGTCAGACCAGTGACCGAGCTGAAACTGCCGTCGATCGACTACGCGGCGCTCTCCCCGATCCTGATCATGCTCGGCGTGGCCCTGCTCGGGGTGTTGGTGGAGGCTTTCGTGCCGCGCCGCCACCGGCATCTGACGCAGCTCTCGCTCGCCCTGGTGGCGGTGCTCGGCGCGCTGGCGATGGTGGTGTTCAACGCCGGCGAGCGACTGGTCACCATCGGTGGCGCGATCGCGGTCGACGGTCCCACGCTGTTCCTCCAGGGCGCCATCCTGGTGCTCGCCGCGATGGCGCTGCTGCTGATCGGGGAGCGCTCGGTGGAGCGCGGCGGAGCGTTCGTCGCCCACGCCGCGGTGACCGCCGAGTCGGCCGACGACCGGCGGCAGGCCGAGGGGAGCAACGGGGCGACCGAGGTCTACCCGCTGACCACCTTCGCGATCGGCGGCATGCTGATCTTCGTGGCGGCGAACGACCTGCTGACCATGTTCATCGCGCTCGAGGTCTTCTCGCTGCCGCTCTACCTGCTCTGCGCGCTGGCCCGCCGCCGGCGGCTGCTGAGCCAGGAGGCGGCGATGAAGTACTTCCTGCTCGGCGCGTACGCCTCCGCGTTCTTCCTGTTCGGCGTGGCGCTGGTCTACGGCTTCACCGCCGGGATGCCCGGCCGTGCGGCCGGTGTTGACTTCGCCACCGTGCACGCCGCGGTGAAGGACTCGCCGGCCAGCCCGGTGCTGCTCTTCGCCGGCATGGCGCTGCTCGCCATCGGTTTGCTGTTCAAGGCGGCCGCGGCGCCGTTCCACGTCTGGACGCCGGACGTCTACCAGGGTGCCCCGACGCCGGTCACCGCCTTCATGGCGGCCTGCACCAAGGTCGCCGCCTTCGGCGCCCTGCTCCGGGTCTTCCACGTCGCGTTCGCGGACGCCGCCTGGGACTTCACCCCGATCCTCGGCGCGGTGGCGGTGCTGACCATGTTGGTGGGCGCGGTGCTGGCGGTCACCCAGACCGACATCAAGCGGCTGCTGGCGTACTCGTCGATCGCCAACGCCGGCTACCTGCTGGTGGGCGTGCTCGCCCCGACCGGCGAGGGCGTCGCGGGCACGATGTTCTACCTGGCCGCGTACGGGTTCTCGGTACTGGCCGCGTTCGCCGTGGTGACTCTGGTCCGGGACGCGGACGGCGAGGCCACCCACCTGTCCCGCTGGGCCGGGCTGGGCCGCCGCTCGCCGTTCTACGCCGGCGTCTTCACCTTCATCCTGCTGGCCTTCGCCGGAATCCCGCTGACCAGCGGCTTCATGAGCAAGTTCGCGGTCTTCGGTCCGGCGCTGGAGAGCGGCCAGGCGTGGCTGGTGGTGGCGGGCGTGCTGACCAGCATGGTGCTGGCGTTCCCGTACCTGCGGGTCGTGGTGATGATGTGGCTCTCCGAGCCCGGTGACACCACCCCGACGGTCGCCGTGCCGGGTGGGCTGACCGCCACCGCGCTCATGATCGGCGTGGTGGCCACCCTGGTCCTCGGGGTGCTCCCGGCGCCGCTGCTCGATCTGGCGACAGACGCCGCGGTGTTCGTCAGATGACCCGTCTTCTCCCGGGTCCGGGGCCGGTGCGCGGTGGCGCACCGGCCCCGCGCCGTATCCCCGCCCCGGAGCAGGTCGAACGGGTGTGGCATGGTTGAAGGCGTGGTGAATCCGGCTGGCGAGCGTTCAGAGGCCGTCGGCTCCGGCGGTCGTCGGGGCCGGGCGGGCACGGGTCAGATCAGCGCGCTCGGCGTCCATCTCGCCGACCCGCGCGTCGAGTCCTCCGTGTTGGGTCTGCTCGATGCCGTCGAGACCGAGCTGCGGGCCAGCGTGGCCAGCGCCGACCCGTTCGTCACCGAGGCGGCGCGGCATCTGGTGGAGGCCGGCGGGAAGCGGTTCCGGCCGCTGCTGGTGGCGCTGGGCGCCCAGTTCGGCGACGCGCGTGCCCCGCAGGTGGTCCCGGCGGCGGTGGTGATGGAGCTCACCCACCTGGCGACGCTCTACCACGACGACGTGATGGACGAGGCGGCTGTCCGGCGCGGTGCCCCGAGCGCCAACTCCCGTTGGACGAACTCGGTGGCCATCCTGGTGGGCGACTACCTCTTCGCCCGGGCTGCGGACCTCGCCGCCGACCTGGGCCCCGAGGCGGTCCGGCTCCAGGCGCGCACGTTCGCCCGCCTGGTCCACGGCCAGATCGCCGAGACCGTAGGCCCCCGGGCCGACGAGGACCAGGTCGCCCACTACCTGAACGTGATCGCCGACAAGACCGGCTCGTTGATCGCCACCTCGGCCCGCTTCGGCGGCATGTTCGGTGGAGCGCCGGTCGCGCACATCGAGGCCCTGGCGGGCTACGGCGAGACCATCGGGGTGGCCTTCCAGCTCTCCGACGACCTGCTCGACATCGCCAGCGAGTCGCAGCAGTCGGGCAAGACGCCCGGCACCGACCTGCGCGAGGGCGTGCCGACCCTGCCGGTGCTCTACGCCCGGGCCGCCGACGACTCGGATGCCGCCTCGGTGCGGCTGCGGGAGGTTCTGGCCACCGGCCCGCTGGTCGACGACGCGCTGCACGCCGAGGCGCTCGGCCTGCTGCGCGAGTCACCCGCCCTCAAGCGGGCCCGGGAGACGGTGCGCAGCTACGCCGAGGACGCCCGAGCGCAGCTCGCCCCCCTCCCGCAGGGCCCGGCCCGGCGCGCCCTCGAATCGCTCTGCGACCACATCGCCGACCGCACCAGCTGACGCCCGCCCGCACCGCGGGGCAAGCGGGAAGACCGGCCCGGTGCCGGACCTCCTGACCGACCGGGCCGGTGGGAGCGCCGACGGGCCCGGACCAGGTGCTCAGCGGGTGAGCAGGCGGCTGCCGGTGAGCATGAGGGCGGCGGCGGCGACCATGGCCACGGCGGCGGCCAGCCACATCACCGGGTAGCCGAAGGCGGCGGCGGTCGCGCCCAGGCCGAGCGGACCGAGGCAGCCGCCCGCGTACACCCCGGTCTGGGTGATCGAGGTGGCGGCGGCCGGGGCCTGCGGGTGCAGCTTGACCACGGCGAAGTTCATCAGCCCGGGCCAGGCCCAGCCGAGACCGAAGCCGAGCACCACCCCCACCACCAGTGGCACCGTGCCGGGCACCGCGAGCAGGCCCAGGCCGGCTGCGCCCACCACCAGCATCCCGGCGATCAGCGCGACGTGCCCCTCCGCACGACGGTCGGCGAGCC
>NZ_SMKN01000270.1 GCF_004348675.1 Micromonospora sp. KC606
CTCCTGGCCGGGTGGGGTGGCGCCCTGCCGGGGCACCCGCGGCGGCGCCCCGGTGGCGGCGGTCGGCGGTCGGCGGCCCGGCTTGCGGCGCAGCACCCGCCGTGGCCGGGTGGCCTGCTTGATCCGTTCCTCCCCGGCGTGCGTGAGGATGTCCCGCTGGAAGAGGGCGGCCTGCATCTTCGCGGCGATCTGCCGCTGCTCGGCGGCGATCTGGGCGTCGCGTGCCTTCAGCTCCGCGATGGAGCGTTCGACCTCCGCCAGGTGCTCCCGCCAGCGTGGCTGCTCCGACCCGCACTGCGGGCAGCGCGCGGCCGGTGTGAACTGCCGCCCGCACGCGGGGCACTGAAAGTTCTCCACGACACCCTCCACCCGGCCGCTGGCGCACTGTGGATCCCCACTGTCGCAGCATGCCTTGACCCGGCGCGTCGGGACGAGGTCAGGGCCGGCCCATGCCCCGGTACTCCCAGCCGGCGTGAATCCACAGCGCCGAGTCGAGGCAGTTGCGCCCGTCGACCACCTTGCGGCCGGCCACCAGCTCGCCGAGGGTCACCGGGTCGGCGTTGCGGAAATCGGCCCACTCGGTGAGCACGCAGATCAGGTCGGCTCCGGTGACGGCGTCGTTCACGCTGGCCTCGTAGGTCAGCTCGGGAGCCACCCGACGGGCGTTCTCGGTGCCCTGCGGGTCGTACACGTGCACGTCGGCGCCGGCCTTCTGCAGCAAGGCGGCGACGGCGAGCGCCGGGGCGTCGCGGACGTCGTCGGTGTTGGGTTTGAAGGTCGCGCCGAGCACGGCGATGCGGGTGCCGGCGAAGTCCGGGCCGGCCGGGCCGGAGCGGCGGCCGAGCAGCTCGGCGGCGAGCTGCAGCACCCGGGTACGGCGGCGCAGGTTGATCAGGTCCACCTCGTGCAGGAAACGCAGCGCCTCGCCGGCGCCCAGCTCCTGCGCCCGGGCCTGGAAGGCGCGGATGTCCTTGGGCAGGCAGGCGCCGCCGAAGCCGAGCCCGGCCTGGAGGAAGCGATTGCCGATGCGCGGGTCGTACCCGATGGCGCGGGCCAGCTGGGTGACGTCGCCGCCGGCGGCCTCGCAGACCTCGGCCATCGCGTTGATGAAGGAGATCTTGGTGGCGAGGAAGGCGTTCGCGGCGACCTTGACCAGCTCGGCGGTGGCGAAGTCGGTGACCACCAGGGGGACCTCCCGGTCCTCGGTGGCAGCCAGGTCGAAGACGCCCTTGTGGGCGGCGTAGAGCATGGCGTTGGCCCACTCGCTCTTGACGCCGACCACGATCCGGTTGGGGCGTAGCACGTCGTCGACCGCGAAGCCCTCCTGGAGGAACTCGGGGCTCCAGGCCACCTCGACGCCCAGGTCGGCCGGGGTGTGTTTGCCGACGAGCTGCTCCACCCACTCGGCGGTGCCGACCGGGACGGTGGACTTGCCGACGATCAACGCCTTACGGGTCAGGTGCTGGGCCAGGCTGGTCACCGAAGCCTCGACGTACGACAGGTCGGCGCCCATGCCGTCGGCGCGCTGCGGGGTGCCCACGCAGATGAAGTGCACGTCACCGAACTCGGCGGTCTCGGCGATGTCGGTGCTGAACCGCAACCGGCCGGCGGCCAGGTTCCGTTTGAGCAACTCGTCGAGGCCCGGCTCGTGGATCGGCACCTCGCCGGCGTTCAGCATGGCGATCTTGTCGGCGTCGACGTCGAAACCGAGCACCTCGTAGCCCAGCTCGGCGTAGCAGATCGCGTACGTCGCGCCGAGGTATCCGGTGCCGAGGAAGGTGACCCGGGGCCGCGGCGCACCCGAGGGCGGCGTCACCGGGGCGATGGTGGGCACCGGCTGGATGTTCGGGTACGGGATCGTCACGCCTGTCTTCTCCGCTCGCACTGGCGGCGCTTCGCTGCGTCGCAATCGGCTGGGGCGCCAAGGCCGGGCACCGAGGGAACCTTCGTGGTCTGGTGTGAGGGTAGTTGTGCCATGTCGACGCCCGTCGTGTGCGAGCCTACCCGCCGGTAGGGTCCGGTCGGACCTGATGGCTATCCTTCAGTCTGCGGCAGTCGGCAGCCTTCGCCACGCCACAGACTGCGCATGATAGCCGTGGAAGGGGTGGGCCGACATGGCCGCAGAGGAGTCGTTCGACGTCTACCGGTTGCCCGAGGAGCACGAGGCGATCCGCGCGGCGGTCCGGGAGATCTGTGACGCGAAGGTGGCCCCCCACGCCGCCGAGGCGGACGAGACCGGCGAGTTCCCGAAGGGGTCGTACGACGCCCTGCGGGCCGCGGACTTCCACGCCCCGCACATCCCCGTGGAGTACGGTGGCGCCGGCGCGGACGCGCTGGCCACGGCGATCGTGATCGAGGAGGTGGCCCGGGCCTGCGCCTCGTCCTCGCTGATTCCGGCCGTCAACAAGCTCGGCACCATGCCGCTGATCCTGGCCGGCTCCGCCGAGCTGAAGCAGAAGTACCTGACGAAGGTCGCCACCGGCGACGCGATGTTCTCGTACTGCCTCTCCGAGCCGGAGGCGGGCAGCGACGCGGCCTCGATGACCACCAAGGCCGTCCGCGACGGCGACCACTGGGTGCTCAACGGGGTGAAGCGGTGGATCACCAACGCGGGGGTCTCGGAGTTCTACACCGTCTTCGCAGTGACGGATCCCACAGCCCGATCGAAGGGCATCTCCGCCTTCGTTGTCGAGAAGTCCGACCCGGGGGTCAGCTTCGGCGCTCCGGAGAAGAAGCTCGGCATCAAGGGCTCCCCGACCCGCGAGGTCTACCTCGACAACGTGCGTGTCCCCGCCGACCGGATGATCGGCGCCGAGGGCACCGGCTTCGCCACCGCGATGCAGACCCTGGACCACACCCGGGTCACCATCGCCGCCCAGGCCGTCGGCATCGCCCAGGGCGCGCTCGACTACGCCAAGGGGTACGTCCAGGAGCGCAGGCAGTTCGGCAGGCCGGTCGCGGATTTCCAGGGCGTCCAGTTCATGCTCGCCGACATGGGCATGAAGCTGGAGGCGGCCCGGCAGCTGACCTACGCCGCCGCCGGGAGGTCCGAGCGCGGCGACGCCGACCTGACCTACTTCGGGGCGGCCGCCAAGTGCTTCGCCTCGGACGCCGCGATGGAGATCACCACGGACGCGGTGCAGCTGCTCGGCGGGTACGGCTACACCCGGGACTACCCGGTCGAGCGGATGATGCGTGACGCCAAGATCACCCAGATCTACGAGGGCACGAACCAGGTTCAGCGCATCGTCATGGCGCGGCAGCTCATGAGGGGCTGACGGAAGCCGACCGAACGCCGATTGAATCATCGCGGTGTCACCAACAGCTGCTCACCGGCTGGCGGGGTTCCGTGCGAGCCCCACCAGCCGGTGAGCCTGGGAGCAGCCCGGGAAGGCGCAGCTCCGCCAGGGGCGTTTCCCGCAGCACCGTCATTCGTCGCGGAGGTCGGCGACCAGGCTGGCCGTCAACGGTTCCCGCTGCTGCTCTCCGGCCGTTCGCCGTACCTGGGCGGCGGGGTGGTCCAGGGCGACTCGATGCCGGTGCGCCGGGGCAGCGGCTCGGTGGGGGTGTCCGGGTTCGGGTAGCCGAGCGTGAGCGGCGCGGTGTCCGACTCGCTCCCGCCGCCCGACGGTGGCCAGTCGCCCAGGGTGAACGTGTTCTCCGGGGGTGTGTTGTCGGCCGGGGGTGCCACCGCCACGGGCGTCGCCCGCACCGGCCAGCGCCGCCACCGCTGGATGCTGAACGTCGCCATCAGCAGCGCCAGCCCGATCAGGAACAGGGTGCCGTTGCGTACGGGCAGGCTCAGCGGCAGCGGGTCACCGAGGATCCGCCAGCCGTCGGGGATCCGGTCGAGCACGGCGAACGGCGCTATGAACATCCCGACGTACGGGGTGACCAGCAGCAGCCCGGCGACCAGCGGGCCGAGCGGTGAGACACGCAGCGTGGCGAGCAGGCCGAGCAGGATGCCGGCCACGCCGAGATAGACGGCCGGCTCGATCAGGTTGGGCGTGCTGTACGTGCCGATCTCCACCCAGCGGCCCACGGTCCGACCCGACCCGTCCTGCCCGAGGGTGACCAGCGCCCAGGTGATGGGCGCCACCACCAGACCGGCGAGGAAGCTCCAGAGATGTCGCATTGGCGCACCGTACCGTCTTCGGCATGACCGAGCACCCCTCCGCCCCGCAGGGCAAACCCACCTCATACTCTCGCGTCACGCTGAGTCGCATCATGACCGCCGTCGATGTCAACCTGTACGGCACGGTGCACGGCGG
Source organism: Micromonospora sp. KC606 (assembly GCF_004348675.1). Lineage (GTDB taxonomy): Bacteria > Actinomycetota > Actinomycetes > Mycobacteriales > Micromonosporaceae > Micromonospora. Next base: position 4,272 of record NZ_SMKN01000270.1, read on the forward strand.
GGTGTTGATGAAGTTCGTCGACGACGTGGCGGGCGCCGCCGCCGCCCGGCACAGCGGCGGCACGGCGGTCACCGCCTCGATCGACGAGATCGTCTTCTCCGAGCCGGTCCGGGTCGGCGACCTCGTGCACGCGCACGCCCAGGTGAACTGGACGGGGCACACCTCGATGGAGGTGGGGGTGAAGGTCGTGTCCGAGCGGTGGGACTCGGCCGAGGACGAGCCGATCCGGGTGGCCACCGCGTACCTGGTCTTCGTCTCCGTCGACCTGCGCGGTGCGCCACGGCCGGTCCGGCCGGTGCTGCCGGAGACCCTGGAGGACGAGCGCCGGTTCCGGGAGGCGGAGATCCGCCGGGCGCACCGGCTGGCGAAGCGCCGGGCCATCCAGGCACACCGGGCGGGCTGAGTCCATTCCTCGGGCAGGCCGGTCCATCCTCGGCCCGGCCGGCGGCGGTCCGACCCCGTCTGTCGGTAGCCGCGTCTGTCGGTCCGACCCCGTCTGTCGGTCCGACCCCGTCTGTCGGTCCGACCCCGTCTGTCGGTCCGACCCCGTCTGTCGGTCCGACCCCGTCTGTCGGTCCGACCCCGTCTGTCGGTCCGACCCCGTCTGTCGGTCCGGCCGCGTCTGTCGGTCAGGCCGGGTCTCTCGCCGGTTCGCACCCGGCGCGGAGAATGGCCTGGCGAGCGGGGATGGCCTGGCGAGGTAGGGCAAGATGGCGCCACGGCCCACGAACATCGCCGTCCGGGGCCGGCAGGGAGGGTGGAGCAGTGGGTGACATGCTGTGGACGCCGCCGGCGGACGTGCGCGAGCGGTCGCGGATCGGGAAATACCTGCGCTGGCTGCGCGAGCACCGGGGGCTGGACTTCGCCGACTACGACGAGCTGTGGCGCTGGTCGGTCACCGACCTCGACGCCTTCTGGAGCTCGATCTGGGACCACTTCGAGGTCGTCGCGCGCACCCCGCCGACGGCGACGCTGACCGACGCCGCCATGCCCGGCACCCGCTGGTTCCCCGGCGCGACGCTCAACTACGCCGAGAACGTGCTGCGGATGCCGGGCCTGTCCGACGACGACCCGGTCGTGATCGCGTACGCCCAGACCAGGCCGCCGGTCACGCTGACCGTGGCCGAGCTGCGCGGGCAGGTCCGCCGGGTGGCGGCCGGGCTGCGCCGCCTCGGCGTGGTCGCCGGCGACCGTGTCGCGGCGTACGCGCCGAACATCCCCGAGACGTTCGTGCTGCTGCTCGCCACGGCCAGTCTCGGCGCGGTCTTCTCGTCCTGCGCCCCGGAGTTCGGCACCCGTAGCGTCACCGACCGGTGGCGGCAGATCGAGCCGAAGGTCCTGGTCGCGGTGGACGGCTACCGGTACGGCGACAAGCCGGTGGACCGGCACGGCGAGGTGGCCGCGATCCGGGCCGCGCTGCCGACGCTGGCGCACACCGTCGCCATCTCCTACCTCGACCCGGCCGGCGTGCCGCCGGAGGGCGCGATCGGGTGGGACGAACTTGCCGCACCCACCGACGAGCCGGCGACCTTCACCCCGGTGCCGTTCGACCACCCGCTCTACGTGCTCTACTCCTCCGGCACCACCGGGCTGCCCAAGCCGATCGTGCACGGCCACGGGGGCATCCTGCTGGAGCACCTGAAGATGTTGGCCCTGCACCACGACCTGGGCCCGTCCGACCGGTTCTTCTGGTTCACCACCACCGGCTGGATGATGTGGAACTTCCTGGTCTCCGGCCCGGCGGTGGGGTCGGCGATCGTGCTGTTCGACGGCAACCCGGGCCATCCCGACCTGGGGGCGCTGTGGCGGTTGGCCGAGCAGAGCGACTCCACGTACTTCGGCACCTCGGCGCCGTTCCTGCTGGCCTGCCGCAAGGCCGGGCTGGTGCCCCGGGAGGTCGCCGACCTCTCCGCGCTCCGTGGGGTCGGCTCGACCGGTGCGCCGCTGCCCGCCGAGGGTTTCACCTGGGTGTACGAGAACGTCGGCGACAGCCTCCAGCTCCAGTCGCTGTCCGGCGGCACGGACGTGTGCACCGGTTTCGTCGGCGGGGTTCCGCTGCTGCCGGTGCACGCCGGGGAGATCACCTGCCGGGCGCTCGGAGCCAGGGTGGAGGCCCGCTCCGCCGACGGCACCCCGGTCGTCGGGGAACTGGGCGAACTGGTGATCACCGCGCCGATGCCGAGCATGCCGGTGGGCTTCTGGAACGACCCGGACGGCTGTCGCTACCGCGAGGCGTACTTCGAGACCTACCCGGGGGTGTGGCGGCACGGCGACTGGATCACCATCAACGACCGGGGCGGCTGCGTGATCACCGGCCGCTCCGACGCCACCCTCAACCGGGGCGGGGTCCGGCTGGGCACCGCCGAGTTCTACTCGGTGGTGGAGGGGCTGGACGAGGTCGTTGACTCGGTGGTGGTGCACCTGGAGGACGACGAGGGTGGCGCGGGGGAACTGCTGCTCTTCGTGGTCCTCGCCGACGGCCTGGCGCTCGACGACGAGCTGCGCGCGAGGATCTGCCGGGAGCTGCGGACGGCGCTGTCGCCCCGGCACGTCCCCGACGAGATCCACCAGGTCCGGGCCGTCCCGCGTACCCTCTCGGCGAAGAAGCTGGAGGTGCCGGTCAAGAAGATCCTCACCGGTACCCCGGTCGACCGCGCCGCCGCCACCGGCGCCCTGGCCAACCCCGACTCGCTGATCGCCTTCGCCGCCTTCGCCCAGCGTCGCGCCCACTCCGAGGAGCCAGCCCCGACCAACTGACCCCCACGGTCCGCCGCGC